>JAJQFO010000261.1 GCA_021201095.1 Lachnospiraceae bacterium | reverse complement strand
GTACCTTCTCCTTTGATGAGACCGGTACTCCTGTCAAGACCGGCGTGCTGATGGGCTATGAGTACAACGACGGTGATGAAGAAGTAACGAAGATCGCAGTTCGTACTCTGAACGTGGAGTAATCAGGAAGGCAATGGAATGCCGGATGTAGGATCCGGCAGCCTGAACAAAGAGGGAATATCCTGCCTCTGGGCAGGATATATCCCATGTGAAACGTGGGTTGCCCACGCCCCACAATCACAGATTGGGGGCATATCCTGGCGGGGGAATATCCCATGCGAAGCGTGGAATGCCCACATCCACAATCAGAGATTGTGGACATACCACGCCCCACAATCATAGATTGGGGGTTATCCCGTCCGCAGGACGAGGATGCCGCCCCGGCGAGGGGCATATCCCGGCGAGGGTATTCCCTGTAAAATTGTATGATTACAGTGAAAGGACAAATCTGTATTGGACTGTTGATAAGTCTGATTGGAGCTTTCGGTTCTGGCGGCCTGCGTCGTGAGTTTCTGCAGTTTCTGCGGAAGCTGACGATACAGGCTGCGGATGGAGCAAGGGAGAGGATGTTTATGGTTACTTTTATTCAGTTTTTAATCACAGGGCTGAGGCTGGGAAGTGTTTACGCACTGATTGCCTTGGGCTACACGATGGTATACGGCATTATCAAGCTGATTAACTTCGCGCACGGAGATTTTATCATGGTGGGTGCCTATTCCCTGTTTTTCATGATTCCGGTAATGATTAATGCCGGACTGCCGGGATGGGTGGCTGTGGTTCCTGCATGTATTATCTGTGCCTGTGTGGGTATGCTGGTGGAGCTGATTGCCTACCGCCCGGTGCGTAAAAAAGGAAATAAGCTGACCTCCCTGATTACGGCGATCGCGATGAGCTTTGTGCTGGAGAACCTGGCACAGGCGATTCCGATGATCGGGCCTGACCCGAAAATTCCGCGTACATTGTTTGGAAATACGAGAATGATCGGCGGCGTCTCGATCAGTGATGCGACCATTCTGACGATTGTGGTTTCTGCCATTATCATGGTAGCTCTGTATTTCTTTACACAGAAATCCAAAATCGGCCGCGCCATGCGCTGTGTGTCCGAGGATAAGGAAGCTGCAATTCTGATGGGTGTGAATGTCAACCATACCATCATTATTACCTTCGGGATCGGCGCAGGCCTGGCTGCCATAGCAGCGCTGATGTACATAGCGCAGTATCCGAAGGTCTTTACGACCATGGGCGCGACGCTGGGCATCTACGCCTTTGTGGCCGCTGTACTTGGCGGTATCGGCTCTCTTCCCGGAGCGATGCTGGGCGGCCTGCTGATCGGCATTGTCCAGTCCGGCACAAATGCCTATATCAGTTCTTCCATGTCCGATACGTTTGTCTACCTGCTCCTGATTGCGGTCCTTCTGGTCCGCCCGGCAGGCATCCTTGGAAAGAATGTAGGTGAGAAGGTATGAATAAAAACAGTATTGGGAAACGGTATCTTGCCAATTTTATTGCGACAGCCGCGTTTTTTATCATCACTCTGGTTATCTGCTCCAGCGGCGGGAACCGGATGAAATTAAGCATTGTTCCGTCCATCTGGCAGTGCTGCTATCTGATTATTATGGCCGCTTCGCTGAATCTGGTGCTGGGCTTTTTAGGCCAGCTGTCTCTGGGACACTGCGGATTTATGGCAGTGGGCGCCTACAGTGCCGCACTGATTTCTCTGGCTTTTCAGCGGGCCGGATTCTATGAAGAAAAATCCGGCATAGCATTTATGCTGGTATTGCTGCTTTCGATCCTGGCAGCGGGCGTGTTCGCGGCGGTGCTGGGGCTTCTGGTCGGCATTCCGGCGCTCCGCCTGAAGGGAGATTACCTTGCGATTATTACGCTGGGCTTTGGTATGATTATCGTCAACGTGATCAATAACATTCCCTTCTGCGGGCAGCAGGGGCTGGGAATGGGAGCTGCTTCCTCTTCCCTGTACGCGACCGGCCTCGGATTTTCCAATGATGAGAAGGTCAAATACCTCTGGGTGGCGCTTCTGACGGTCATTATCTGCCTGACGCTGATGTTTATGTTTGTCCGCTCCAAATATGGCCGCGCCATCCGTTCCATCAGAGACAATGAAATCGCCTCCTCCTCGTCGGGAGTCAATGTCAGCTATTACAAGGTCCTGACCTTTTCGGTTTCCGCATTTTTTGCCGGTGTGACAGGTGCTCTGTACGCCTGCTGCAACGCGGCATTGGCTACAACCTCTTTTGCATTTACCAATGGTTCGATTCTGAATTCTGTGTTTATTGTCGTCATGGTGGTCGTGGGCGGCATGGGATCCCTGACCGGCTCCTGTATCGCCGCAGTGGTTATGTTCTTCCTGAATTACACCATTAAGAACGGCGCCTGGGTATCCGCGCTGCCAGCATTCCTGCAGAATGTGTTTACTTACCCGATGCTGGTGTATTCCATCGCGCTGATTATTGTTATTATGTTCCGCCCGAAAGGAATCATGGGCAGCCGTGAATTTGCCCTGTGTGATATTCCGAAGTGGAAAGGATGGATTTCCGGATATTTTGCATCGCGCAAGGCGGGGAAAGAGAAGCAGGAGGGCTGACGGGAAGTCGATCTGTAACCCGGAACCCGGTAACCGGAAAGTGAAGGAGGAAATGGCGTATGAGTGAAGCAAAGGTACCTGTACTGGAGACCAGAGGCCTGGGGATTTCTTTCGGCGGTCTTCATGCGGTGCAGGATTTCAATATTTCGATACATTCCGGCGAGCTGGTCGGTCTGATCGGGCCGAACGGAGCCGGAAAAACCACGGTTTTCAATCTGCTGACAGGGGTCTACGTTCCGACAGAGGGCACGGTGCTGCTTGACGGAGTGCCGCTGAATGGGAAAAAGGTACATCAGTTTGTGGCGGCCGGTGTGGCGCGGACTTTCCAGAATATCCGTCTGTTTAATGACATGACGGTGATTGACAATGTAAAAGTGGCTTTTACAAAGGACATCAAGTACGGCATGCTGGATGCTCTGTTCCGCACTCCCAAATACTGGCAGGCAGAAGAAGCGGTCACGAAAAGAGCAATGGAGCTTCTGGCGATCTGTAATCTGGAGGACAAGGCGGATGTCCTGGCGTCGAGCCTTCCTTACGGGCAGCAGCGCAAGCTGGAAATTGTCCGCGCGCTGGCGACCAATATGAAGGTATTGCTCTTAGATGAGCCGGCGGCCGGCATGAACCCGACGGAAACTGCGGAGCTTCTGGAATGCATCAATACCATCCGGGATTCCTTTGGTATCGCGATTTTGTTGATCGAGCACGATATGTCGCTGGTAATGAATGTCTGTGAGCGGATCCAGGTAATTGATTACGGTGTGACGATCGCCTCCGGACTTCCGGAAGAGATCGCGAACAATCCCAGAGTCATTTCCGCATATCTGGGTGAGTGAGAAGCTTTTATGTAGCTGTGAAGATACTGAACAGTTACGCTTTTACAAGGAGGGGCCGCATGCTTGAAATAAAGGATTTACATGTACACTATGGAGCGATTCACGCACTGAGAGGAATTTCCCTGACGGTCAATGACGGGGAGCTGGTTTCCCTGATTGGAGCCAATGGCGCTGGGAAGACGACGACGCTCCACACGATTTCCGGGCTTCTGACAGCCACCAGCGGGGAAGTGCTTCTGGATGGGGAGAACCTCCAGAAGATTCCAGCCAACCAGATCATACAGAAGGGAATGGCGCATGTGCCGGAGGGCAGACATGTCTTTGCGAGCATGACTGTGGAAGAAAATATGCGGATGGGCGCCTATATTCTGAAGGATCAGAAGAAAATTTCCGAGAATCTGGAAAAGGTTTACACACATTTTCCTCGCTTAAAAGAGCGCAGAAAACAGCTTGCCGGGACATTATCCGGCGGCGAGCAGCAGATGCTGGCTACAGGGCGTGCCCTGATGACTGACCCGAAAATTGTGCTGATGGATGAGCCGTCAATGGGATTGTCGCCGATTCTGGTGAAGGAAATTTTTTCCATCATTGAAATGCTGCACCGGGACGGCATTACCATTCTGTTGGTTGAGCAGAACGCAAAGATGGCGCTTAGCGTTTCCGACCGTGCATATGTGCTGGAGACCGGACGTATTTCCATGGAAGGGCCGGCGCAGGAGCTTGCAGAAGATGACCGGGTGCGCAAGGCGTATCTGGGCGCGTAATGAGCAGCTGTAGATGTAGGGCGTATCTGGAACGCATAAGACTGCGACCGGCCGCGTAGGATGTTATCGGGTTCGTATAAGGCGCAGCGGGTTCGTGTAAGGTGCATCCGGTTTGAGTAAAGTACATCGGGTTCATCGGGCCGTGTAAGGGGTATCAGGGAGCGTAAGGCGTATCGCAGAGAGTAAGGCGTATTTGGACATGTAAGGTTTACCTAAGCGTGTAAGGTCTGCCCGGGTACGTCCGGAGGGAGGTTTTTTATGGAAAATTATATTATCACAGTAGCCCGTGAGTCCGGCAGCGGCGGACACAATATTACGAGGAAATTGTCGGAAGCACTTAAGATCCCATACTATGACCGGGATCTGCTGCGGATGGCTTCCGACATCAGCGGCATTCATGAGCGGCTGTTTGGTCAGGCGGATGAGCGGATCGGTGTCCGGGAGATGCTATCCTCAGCAGAGAAGGTTTATACAGGCGAAGTGCTACCGCCGGACAGTGATGATTATACCTCGACCAAAAACCTTTTCAATTTCCAGGCGAAGCTGATCAAGGATCTGGCGGAGAAGGAGAGCTGCATTATCCTTGGCAGATGTGCCAACTACCTTCTGATGGACCGGCCGCATGTGCTGAAGGTATTTATTCATGCACCGCTGGAAGCGCGGGTGGCCAGAGTAGCTGATCGGAACATGACCTGGAAACCGAAGGAAATTTTAAGACGTATCCGGGAGGAAGATAAGCGGCGGGCCGCTTATTACCGATACTATACGGGTGAGGAATGGAGGGACGCGGGAGCTTATGATATTTCTCTCGATTCAGAGGTACTCGGGGAGGAAGGCTGTGTGGAAGCGATTCGTGCATTTCTGCCGGTGTTTATGGAAAGATTTTAATAATAGAGAATAAAGAGGATTTAGAGGAAAACAGGTGGATCAGCCGCCTGTTTTTCTGTGAGTATGAACGAAAGAGGGTTGGAAGTGAGGCATCGGGCGGCTTATGATGCGGCAGCTGCGGTTAGAATCTTTTTCTCCTGCCACGAAAACCGTTGAAATATAAAAACGAATATGGTAAAATTCATTGGCTCGTTTTGAAAGCTCGCTACAGTAAAACGACCATAGCCGTTTATTTATACTCATTGTGTACAGCAGAAGGGAGTGCCATATTAATATGAAAGCGTTTTTGATACTTGAAGACGGCACGGTATTTACCGGCACCAGTATCGGCTCCTGCAGGGAGGTTGTGAGTGAGATCGTGTTTAACACTTCGATGACTGGTTATCTGGAGGTGCTTACGGATCCGTCTTACGCCGGACAGGCCGTGGTGATGACTTATCCGCTGATTGGGAATTACGGGATTTGTTATGAAGATATGGAGTCGGAGCGGCCGTGGCTGGACGCATTTATTGTCCGGGAGCTTTCCCGTATCCCATCTAATTTCCGCTCTGAAGATACGATTCAGAATTTTCTGTTAAAATATGACATTCCAGGCATCGCGGGCATAGATACCCGTGCACTTACTAAAATTCTCCGTGAGAAGGGCACCATGAATGGCTGCATTACCACGGATGAGCATTTTCAATTAGAGGAAATTCTTCCCAGACTCGCCGCATATAAAACCGGAAAAGTAGTAGAAAAAGTCACCTGCCGCGAAAAGTACGTACTGCCAGGCGACGGTCCGAAGGTTGCGCTGCTTGACCTTGGCACTAAGCGAAACATTGCCCGCTGCCTGAATAAACGAGGCTGCGAGGTGACGGTTTATCCGGCTTATGCCTCAGCGGAAGAAATACTCTCAGCTTCGCCGGATGGGATTATGCTCTCCAATGGTCCCGGGGATCCCAAGGAATGCACATCTATAATAGAAGAAATCCGCAAGCTCTGTGCGTCGGAGGTTCCGATTTTCGCCATCTGTCTGGGACACCAGCTGACGGCACTGGCGAATGGTGCGGATACCCACAAGATGAAATATGGGCATCGCGGAGGGAATCACCCGGTACGGGATCTGACTACAGGACGCGTCTATATTTCTTCGCAGAATCATGGCTATGTGGTGGATACGGAACACATGGATCCGGCGGTAGCAGTTCCGGCGTTTGAAAACGTCAACGATGGTACGAATGAGGGGCTTGCTTATACGGGGAAAAATATTTTTACCATCCAGTTTCATCCGGAAGCCAGTCCGGGACCGCTGGATTCGGGCTATCTGTTTGACCGCTTTCTGAAAATGATGGAAAAATCCGCTGCTTTGACAGAACCCCAAAAGGAAGGAACCGTAGATAAAACAGGAGAGGAAACAAAGGAAAACAACGGGGAGGTGCGCGCGTAATGCCAAAGAATCCGGATATCAAAAAGGTACTTGTCATCGGCTCCGGTCCGATCGTGATCGGCCAGGCGGCAGAGTTTGACTACGCGGGGACCCAGGCCTGCCGCGCCCTGCATGAAGAAGGAATTGAAGTCGTTCTGCTCAACTCCAACCCGGCGACGATCATGACGGATAAGGACATCGCTGACCATGTTTATATTGAGCCCCTGACAGTAGAGGTTGTAGAGCAGCTGATTTTAAAGGAACGCCCGGACAGTGTGCTCCCGACCCTGGGTGGCCAGGCCGGCCTGAATCTGGCCATGGAGCTGGTAGAGCGGGGCTTTCTGGAGAAAAACAATGTCCGTCTGATCGGTACGACGGCGGATACGATCCGTAAGGCGGAGGATCGTCAGGAATTTAAAGATACCATGGAAAAGATCGGCGAGCCGGTAGCTCCGTCGAAGGTGGTGGAAACGGTCGAGGAGGGCGTTGCTTTCACACAGCCCATCGGCTATCCGGTGGTGCTGCGCCCGGCCTATCCCCTGGGCGGCAGCGGCGGCGGCATCGCGCATAATTATGAAGAGCTGGTAGAAATTCTGGAAAACGGCCTGCGCTTAAGCCGTGTCGGACAGGTGCTGGTGGAGCGCTGCATCGCCGGATGGAAGGAAATCGAGTATGAAGTGATGCGCGACAGTGCGGGCAATGTGATTACCGTCTGCAATATGGAAAACATTGATCCGGTGGGTGTGCATACGGGCGACAGCATTGTGGTGGCGCCGTCGCAGACACTCGGCGACAAGGAATATCAGATGCTGCGTACCTCTGCGCTGAATATCATCAGTGAGCTGAAGATCACTGGAGGCTGCAATGTCCAGTTTGCCTTGCATCCGGACAGCTTTGAGTACTGTGTCATCGAGGTCAATCCCCGTGTGAGCCGTTCCTCCGCTCTCGCTTCTAAGGCGACCGGCTATCCGATCGCGAAGGTGGCGGCGAAAATCGCCCTGGGCTATACACTTGACGAAATTAAAAACGCGATTACCGGGAAGACCTACGCGAGTTTTGAACCGATGCTGGACTATTGCGTCGTAAAAATGCCGCGTCTTCCGTTTGATAAATTTATCAGTGCCAGCAGACGTCTGACGACGCAGATGAAGGCTACCGGAGAGGTTATGAGCATCTGCGACAATTTTGAAGGCGCATTAATGAAAGCTATCCGTTCTCTGGAGCAGCACGTTGACGGCCTGCTGTCCTATGATTTCTCTGATCTGGACGACGATGCGCTGCTGCGCCAGCTGGGACAGGTGGATGATCGCCGCATCTGGGTGATCGCGGAAGCCCTTCGCCGAAAATTGCCCTATGAAACGATCCATGAAATCACAAAGATTGACATCTGGTTTATTGATAAGCTGGCGATCCTGGTCGAGATGGAAGAGCGGCTTCGCACACAAGAGCTGGATGCGGAGCTTTTGAAGGAGGCAAAACGGATTGAATTCCCGGACTGCGTGATTGCGCGTCTTTCCGGAAAGACAGAAGAGGAAATCAAGCATCTTCGCTGGGAGTACGGGATTACAGCGGCTTACAAAATGGTAGACACCTGTGCTGCGGAATTCGCGGCCACGACGCCGTATTATTATTCCGTGTTTGGCAGTGAGAATGAGGTGGAGGCGAGCCCTGGGCGGAAGAAAAAAGTCCTGGTCCTCGGCTCCGGTCCGATACGTATCGGGCAGGGAATCGAGTTTGACTTCTGTTCCGTGCATTGTACCTGGGCCTTTGAAAAGGAAGGCTATGAGACCATTATCATCAACAACAACCCGGAGACCGTCAGTACGGACTTTGATATCGCAGACAAGCTGTACTTTGAACCATTGACACCAGAGGATGTGGAAAACGTCGTGCGTCTGGAAAAACCGGACGGTGCGGTTGTGCAGTTTGGCGGGCAGACCGCGATCAAGCTGACAGAATCCCTGATGAAGATGGGCGTGCCGATCCTCGGCACTTCCGCGGAAAATGTAGACGCGGCGGAGGACCGGGAGCTTTTTGATGAGATCCTGGAGAAATGCAATATTCCAAGACCGGCCGGTCACACCGTCTTTACCGCGGAAGAAGCGAAAAAAGCGGCTAATGAGCTGGGATATCCGGTGCTGGTGCGTCCGTCCTACGTGCTGGGCGGACAGGGCATGCAGATCGCCATCAATGACGAGGATGTGGAGCAGTACATCGGCGTGATTAACCAGATTGCGCAGGAGCATCCGATCCTGGTGGATAAATATATGATGGGCAAGGAGATCGAGGTCGACGCGGTATGCGACGGCGAGGAGGTCCTGATTCCGGGTATCATGGAGCATATTGAGCGCGCCGGAATCCATTCGGGAGACAGTATTTCTGTCTACCCCGCGCAGTCCCTTTCCCCGAAGATCAAGCGTGTGATTGAGGATTATACCCGCAAGCTGGCCCGGTCCCTCCATGTGATCGGTCTGATCAATATTCAGTTCATTGTCAGCAACGACGAGGTCTACGTGATTGAGGTTAATCCGCGCTCGAGCCGTACTGTGCCGTATATCAGCAAGGTGACCGGCATCCCGATTGTACCGCTGGCAACAAAGGTGATATTGGGAGCGACGATTCGTTCTCTTGGATTTACTCCGGGACTGCAGCCGGAGGCAGACTACTTTGCGATTAAAATGCCTGTCTTCTCCTTTGAAAAGATTCAGGGTGCGGACATCAGTCTGGGACCGGAGATGAAATCTACCGGAGAATGCCTTGGTATTGCGGGAACCTTTGATGAGGCGCTCTATAAGGCGTTTCTTGGAGCCGGGATCAACCTTCCGAAATACAAAAATATGATCATCACCGTGAGGGATTCTGATAAGCTGGATGTGATTGATATTGCGAAACGCTTTGAGGCACTGGGCTACAATATTTTTGCAACCAAAGGAACGGCTCGTGCGCTGATGGAGGCAGATGTCCAGGTGCGCCTGACGAGAAAGGTAGAACAGGAATCCCCGAATATCCTCGACCTGATCCTGGGCCATGAGATTGATCTGGTGATCGACACCCCATCGCAGGGCGTCGGCCATTCCAAAGACGGTTTCCTCATCCGGCGCAACGCAATTGAGACAGGCGTGAATGTCCTTACCTCACTGGACACCGCGAACGCGTTGATTACCAGTCTGGAAAATAATAACATTCAGGGGCTGACTCTGGTTGATATTGCGGATATAGATAAAAGAATGTAGGCTTAAAACGATTCAGGACAGTACCTCGCACCTGCTGCGAGGTACGTATGAGTATGATAGCGTAAACGTGCAGGCTCTTGGAGCGGGCTGCGCTGGCAGTACCAGTTATTTCCGGCGATTTTTCTCATATTTTACTTGCAAGATATCAGCCGGGGGCGTAAAATGACGATGGGCTAAAAATGTGATCGCTCTGCCGGAACGTACTGTACACTGCATTATGCATGTGCATAATGAAATGTGTGCTGCATTTTACCGGAACGGGAAACTTCGTTACAAGCCGCACCTGTAGAACGGAAAAATATCGTAGATTTGGTCAGGCTAAGGTTTGTAAAATTCATGTAAAGCGTCGGCGGACGATGGATAAAAAGGAGATGTTATGCGAAAAAAATCCCATCTGGCACTCTCGGCTTATCTGGCAGAAGAGCTGCGGATAAAGGAACTGGATATACATAAAAAATCGTTTTATTTTGGCTCCATACAGCCGGATCTGAACCCTAAAATGTTTGCTGAACCCCATGAATACAATATGACCTGGGATAAATTAAAAATGCTGATTCTGCGTATAGAGGCTGAGGCGAAGGAAGAAGGCATTGACAACTGTACTGTATGGATGCATATGGGAATTGTGATGCACTATCTGGCGGATTATTTTACATTTCCGCATAATACCTGTTTTGAGGACGGGGTGAAAGGACATTGCCGGCACGAGAGCGAACTGAAGTATCTGCTGCGCGCATACCTTTGTACATCGGAAGCGCATGAAATGTTTGAAAAGCAAAAGCTTCTGGCTGTACAGATTCATTCGTCACAGCAGTTGTTTTATTATATAGAACAGATGCATCGTGCCTACATGCTTGATAAGAATCATTCCGCGCTCAGTGACTGCCGCTGGATTATGCAGGTGTGCGGCTGTGCCGCTATTGTGCTGGCGCGGCTTACATGCGGACAGGAACAGAAGGAAGCCTGGCTGGCCAGCTGCGTGGCTTAATTATATGACTTCCTTAAAAGATTTGTTCCAACAGGCACCTGCGCCTCGAAATATCAGATTATGCAGGAGAAAGATCGAACGTATTTTCTTAACTAAAAATTAATATATATCGTTCCTTTTTTTTACTTTTTTCTGTTATACTCTGGGCTGGCTGATTATGTTATGCAAGGGTACGTCAGGGGTATCAGAAATGGATCAGGATCGGAATACACATTACAGAAGAGAATACCAAAAAGAACGAGAATATCAGAAAAGAAAATCAGAGATAGAGGCAAAGAGAAAAAAACGCTTACCAGACAGGCGGCCGCGTTGGTGGTTGTCCTGCTGATTATCTGCCTGATTCTGGGGGATTATCTGCTGGATCAGACCAGAATGGCGCACAGGCTTTCTGTGTATGGCGTGAATGTTTCAGGTATGACTGTGGAGAATGCAGCTCAGAAGCTGGAGCGGGTTTTTGGCAAAACAGAATTGGCCTTTGTGGAGAACGGAGAGGAGCTTTACCGGACAACTTTTCAGGAGGCCGGATTTACACTGGATGGCGAAGCTCTTCGCGAGGAGCTTGCGTCTGTGCAGTCTTCCATGCTTTCTGAGCGTGGAATGATTGAGAAAAAGAAAAATATTGAGATCGAATATACAGTGGCAACAGATGAGGAACTGCTTTCCGAAGCTCTTTCTGCGGAGCATTTTACGGTTGAACTTGAGCGGACAGAGTCGTCGGATGCATATATGGAATATGACAGCGAGGCAGGGGAGTTCGTAATTGTGTCCAGCTGGCAGGGAAACGTGATTGATGAGGAAAACCTCAGGAGTGTTGTGGAAGAGACACTGAGTGAGTCTCTCGAAGAAGGGCTTTTCCAGGATTCTGTCACAGTCAGAATTGATGTGAATTCCTACCAGACTGTGTCAGTAACAGAGAATTCTGAAGAACTCACCGAAAAGCTGGAGCAGCTGAATCAGAGCCTTACAAATTATAAGAACACTTCCATTATCTACGATTTCGGATCGGAGACGGAGATCCTGGATTCGGATACAATCTGCTCCTGGCTGGAGATTACGGATGACGGTGTGGAGATGGATACGTCCATGATATGGACCTACATTGATGAGCTCTCTGAAAAGTATAATACAAAGTATAACACACGGTATTTCACGACGACAGCCGGCGATACAGTGACAATTTCAAATAATGAATATGGATACTGGATTGACAAGGATGCGGAGTATGTGCAGCTTTGCGAAGATCTGGAAAGCGGCACTCAGGTAGAACGGGAGCCGGTTTACAGTGATTCGGGTCTGAGCAGGAAGGGTACAGACGATCTGTGTGGAAGTTATATCGAAGTGAGCCTTGACAAGCAGCACCTTTGGCTGTATAAGGATTATGTGCTGGTAACGGAGACGGATATAGTCAGCGGAAAGCCGGAGGAGGAGCGCGAGACACTGCAGGGAGCATTCTCTATAGCTTATAAGGCCAGCCCTTATACTCTGAGCAGCGATTACTATGGCTATGAGACGGATGTTACATACTGGATGCCCTTTGCGAATGGACAGGGGCTGCATGACGCGACCTGGCGGAGCTCCTTTGGCGGGACCAGATATATTACTAACGGCAGTCACGGCTGTATCAACCTGCCGCTGACGGCCGCTGCAACGATCTATAATACCATCACAGCGGGATATCCGATTATTATTTATTCGAGAGACTGATCTGTATGGTGATGTATCAACACACATTACACCCGCGTCATGCACTCCTTTGCGGGGGACAGACCGGAGAGAACGAGTATGAGTATATAATTTTAGAGCGGCAATGAGGGAGGACACCAGAGGTTGCTTCTGGTTTCCTCTGCATCATATAAAAGGAAGGCGAAAAAAATGGGATTACTGGAAACATGGCGGGAAACCGCGTATTCAAAAGAAGCAGATAAAAAAGCACTTACTAAATTCTGGTCCGCGTACTTTCTTGTGGAAAAAGGAATCTATGAGAAGCTTCTGGCAGATCCGGACACAGTGGTGACAGGCACGGTGAAGGAGCTTGCAGAGCGATTTCAGGTCTCCGTGATGGATATGACCGGATTTCTGGACGGCATCAACGAGAGCCTGGTAACGCCGAACCCGATCGAGGAAATGGAAGAGGATACGTTCGTTTCTCTTGGCTTTGATAAAGAAAAGCTTTATAAGAATATGGTGGACGCGAAGGCGGACTGGCTGTACAATCTGCCTGCGTGGAAAGAAATTTTTGATGAGGATAAATTACACGCGCTGTATCTGGAAGCAAAGAGAATGAATACCATCGTAAAAGGCAAAAAGGTCGGCCGCAACGATCCCTGCCCGTGCGGCAGTGGCAAGAAATATAAATATTGCTGCGGAAGATAAAACAGAAAACCGCATGAGTGGGTTTCTGCCCGGAAAAGGATCATTGCAGAGAAGTGATCAGATGGCTTTCTGATGGGTCACGGCAAATCGGAGGCTGCTCAGATGGAGCAAATGAATATATGGGGGAACCATGAGACATTGTCTGGAGATAGGATGCTTAAGCTTAGGCATCCTTTGTCTTTTTTATTACATCGGAATTGTAATGTATGCAGGCATCACGACCAGCTTTGCCTGGATCTGGCTGTTCGGCGGTACTGCATTGATTTTGATTCGGACAGCTCTTTGGTATCAGCGGCTGCATCCTTCCCTCTGGCTGCGGGGTCTCCTGAATGTGTCATTTGCACTGATTGCGGCAGCTTTTCTGATCATATTGGTTATTGGCAGCAGAATCGTCAGCGCAATGCATGCGGTTCCGCAGCAGAACCTGGACTATGTGATTGTACTCGGGGCGCAGGTACGCGGGGAAAAACCGTCACGCGCTCTTTTGAAACGGCTGGAACGCGCGGCGGAGTATGCAGATGAGAATCCAGACACGCTCCTGATTCTCTCGGGCGGTCAGGGGCCAGACGAGGGCATTTCAGAGGCAGAGTGTATGTACCGTTACCTTGTTGAGGCGGGTGTTTCTGAAGATCGGCTGATCAGAGAAGATGCTTCCACCAGTACACGGGAAAATCTGCTTTTTTCTGCGGAAATTATTCGTGGCCTGGATGCGGACGGCGGTGAGTCGATGATAAATGAAATGCCGAACGCTGGTGGATCAGAGACTGACAGTGACAATGCTTCTTTGGAATTATCAGCAGAAGCTGAGATGGGGGCTGGCATCAATGCCGATCAATCACAGGCGGTGACTGCCCGAGTGGGTGTCCTCTCCAACGATTTCCATATTTACCGGGCGCTTATACTGGCACAGAAGACCGGTTATACGAATGTCTCAGGCATTCCGGCGGATTCTGTCCCGGGCATGCAGCCTCACAATATCCTGCGGGAAATCTGTGCACTGCTGGCGATGAGGGTGTTTTCTCATTGATAGTTCGGGTTATTTTGCGCAATCTTCTGACATCCTCTGTTTTTTTGCGGGAAATTTTGTGAGAAATTTTACGCAGAGAAATTTTGATAAATTCTTGACGAATAAAAAATGATTTGCTATAATGGTCAGCGGTCAGAGAGCGAAGAAAGGCATATATTGCTGCTGACCCAAATTTCATTATGATCTGTAGAGTAGATACTGTACGTTAAGTGTCACATGATGGGAAGGTCTTTGTTGTGAACGAAGGAAGTTTTCCGCGTTACCGTATCGCTTCCGCTACTGCGTTAAACGGATGTCCGTTTCCGTATCAGAATAAGTATGGATATGGCGGCATTTGTTTCCTGCGCAGTTTTTTTGTGTCTGTAAGGCGATTGACTGGAAGAGCATTTTAGCTGTAATACAAAGACCTGTATTCTATTCCTGTATGCAGCTGCCAGTAGATGTGTATCAATTCTGTCTGTTTGCCAAGCGGAAACTATTCTGAATTCTGCCCTGGAAATCAATCCAAATCAATCCATATCATCCATTTCATGAACTGATAACGCTGACCGGCGTATTCCGTTTTACGAAGCTGCTTCGGTTGACCGTTTTTGTGCCGGCTGGTGCCTGGATCAGGCTCGTGTCAGGTATGAAAATGAAAGAAAAACCGAACGGTTCTTACATTTTTCAATCTATGCCATCTGGCATAAAAAGGAGAGGAGATTTTAACCATGGGATTCAAATCAGACATTGAGATCGCTCAGGAAACAACGATGTCTCCGATTACGGAAATCGCCGCGAAAGCAGGGATTGACGAGAAATATCTGGAGCAGTACGGCAAGTATAAGGCAAAGATTGACTATAATTTGCTTCGCGAGACCGATAAGAAGGATGGCAAGCTGGTTCTCGTGACCGCGATTAACCCGACTCCGGCAGGCGAGGGCAAGACCACGACGACGGTAGGTCTGGCTGACGGTATGCAGAAGCTTGGCAAGAACGTGATGGTAGCGCTTCGCGAGCCATCTCTTGGCCCGGTATTTGGCGTAAAGGGCGGCGCGGCAGGCGGCGGCTATGCACAGGTAGTACCGATGGAGGATATCAACCTTCACTTCACAGGCGACTTCCACGCAATCGGCGCGGCGAACAACCTGCTGGCGGCAATGCTGGACAACCATATTTTCCAGGGCAACGAGCTGAACATAGACCCGCGCAAGATCACATGGAGACGCTGCGTAGATATGAACGACCGTCAGCTTCGTTTTGTAACCGATGGTCTGGGCGGCCGGACAAATGGTGTGCCGAGAGAAGATGGATATGACATCACGGTAGCATCTGAGGTCATGGCAGTGCTTTGCCTGGCAAGCGATATTACGGACCTGAAGAATCGTCTTTCCAAAATTATTGTGGGTTATACTTATGGCAAGCCCTCAGAGCAGAAGCCGGTGACCGCTGGCGACCTTCATGCACAGGGCGCTATGGCAGCTCTTCTGAAGGATGCCCTGAAGCCGAACCTTGTACAGACCCTGGAGCATGTACCGGCTATCGTTCACGGCGGACCGTTCGCAAACATTGCACATGGCTGCAACTCTGTAACCGCTACCAAGATTGCTCTGAAGCTCGCGGATTACACGATCACAGAGGCAGGCTTCGGCGCAGACCTGGGCGCTGAGAAGTTCCTCGACATCAAGTGCCGTATGGCAGACCTGCATCCGAATGCGGTTGTTATCGTAGCGACGGTTCGTGCTCTGAAGTACAACGGCGGCGTTCCGAAGGCAGATCTGAATCAGGAGAATCTGGAAGCGCTCGAGAAGGGCCTTCCGAACCTGCTGAAGCATGTAAGCAATATCAAGAATGTCTATAAGCTTCCGTGCGTAGTTGCGATCAACGCGTTCCCGACCGATACAAAGGCGGAGCTGGATCTCGTTGAGAACAAGTGCCGTGAGCTGGGCGTAAACGTGGCTCTGTCCGAGGTATGGGCAAAGGGCGGCGAAGGCGGCATCAAGCTCGCCGAGGAAGTCATCCGTCTGTGCGAAGAGCCGAACGACTTCTCCTTCAGCTATGAGCTGGAAGGCAGCATCGAGGATAAGCTGAACACCATCGTTCAGAGAATCTACGGCGGCAAGGGCGTTGTTCTGACCGCACAGGCGCAGAAGCAGGCGAAGCAGCTCGAGGATATGGGTTATGGCAACTGCCCGATCTGTGTTGCGAAGACCCAGTACTCTCTGACTGACGATCCGAATAAGCTTGGCGCGCCGACCGATTTCGAGGTAACGGTACGGAACCTCAAGATTTCCGCAGGCGCAGGCTTCATCGTAGCCCTGACCGGCGAGATCATGACCATGCCTGGTCTTCCTAAGAGACCGGCTGCGGAGCGTATCGACGTAGACGAGACCGGAAAGATTTCAGGACTGTTCTGATTTCCTGGCCTAAAACAGAAATTGATCCAACAGGCGGGCCGCGCCGTGCGAACGTGCACGGTGCGGCTCGCCTTTATGATGCACATATCCCATGCGAAGCGTGGGATGCCTCCCGGCGAGGGAGTTTTTCAGCTTGCGCCGGACAGAGGCGGTAACGCTCCTGTCCGAATGCTTCAATATGTTAGGAGTGGTCAAAAATGAAAATAAAAGAGCAGGACAACAGCGATCTGATTTTTAAGACGCTGCTTGGTTTTTCTATTGCGTTTATCATTGGTTCCCTGTTTGCCGGGGACTTGAAAAACCTGATCCCGGGTTTTCTTACGATTAACAGCAGTCCTTCCCAGTTTACGATGGATTATTTCGTCCTGGGCGGCCTGGGCAGTGCTTTTCTCAATACGGGAATGGTCGGGCTGGCCTGCTGCGGCCTTTTGTATTTTACAAAGGCAAAATGTACTGGCCTCACGGTTGCTGCGTTCTGGCTGAACGTGGGGTTTGCCACCTTCGGTATGACATTTGTCAGTATCTGGCCTTTTTTCTTCGGTGTTTGGGTATATTCCAGAATCAAAAAGGTATCGTTTGGGAGCGTTGCGAATATGGCGATGTTTTCTACCGCTCTGGCTCCCTTCGCAATGGAGCTGATGGTCCGCTACCCGAATCTGGAAACCAGGGGGTTCAGCCTGGGTGGAATACTTCTGGCAATTCTGTTAGGCGTTGTAGTGGGATGTGTGATGCCGTCTTTATGTGCGCATGCTCCGGCATTTCATAAGGGCTACGATTTGTATAATGCCGGACCAGCGGCCGGATTTCTGGCGTTTCTTGTATACTGCATAATGTACCGCTCGCCGGGCGTGGAGGTGCCGTCAAACACGAATCTCGGAGACGGACACAGATGGTTTGTCACAGTATTCTTCCTGATCGTATTTGCCCTTTGCTTCGTGGCTGCCTGGCTCATGAACAAGGATTGCCTGAAGTCCTACAAAAAGCTGTGGGCAAGTGATGGCTATAAGACGGATTACACGGCCGAGTTCGGCATGCCGGCGACTCTGGTGAATATGGCTTTCTACGGCATTTTTATTCTGCTGTATTATAATGTCGTCCAGGGCATGACCATGACGGACGGACAGCTGGTATTTACCGGTGCCAGATTTACCGGCGCGACGATGGGTGCGATTATGTGTATGTACGCCTTTTGTGCGCAGGGTGCACAGCCGCGGACCGTTTTCCCGATCATGGTTGGATATGCGATTGCCTCCCTGCTGCCATTTTTTATGTATGTGGGCGGCGTGACAGACGCACAGAACTGGACGCTTACCACACAGGCGATTCTGGTGGGGATGTGCTTCGCAAGCGGACTCGCGCCTGTTTCTGGAAAATACGGTTTCTGGGGCGGCGTCATTGCCGGTGCACTGCACGCGACGCTGGTCATGAGCGTCCCGCTGCTGCACGGCGGCTTCTGCCTGTATAACGGTGGCTTCACCTGCGGCATTGTTGCTTTCCTTCTGATTCCAGTGTTTGAATGCTTTGGCAAGACGAAAGAAGCATAATTATTCATTTGTTTCCGACGCTTTAGAGAGCGCAGCGGATATTGCATGATACAAAAGCTGAGAGGTATACCGGTTTGTTGCCGAGCAGGTAATGCCTTCCAGCTTTTGTTTTTCAAGAATCTGCGATGCCAGGCCTTCCAGAGAGGAAGACAAAAGAGGGTAGGAGGCTGCTGTTTCTTCACTTAAGTTCACAAGCTCAATGGACTGGATGCTGTTGCTGCTTACTGTGACCTGTACTTCTGCGAATGAATCTCCGATCGAAAAAGAGGAAGCATAGACGCCGGCTGTGTAGGAGGTTCCAGCGGAAGAGAGCTTCTGCTTTTCGGCAGAGTCTGTCTGAGACTCTTCATCAGAGACTTCTGTGCCTTTTATGCTTTCTATGTTTTCTGTATTTTCTATGTCTTCGATGTCTGCATCCATGCTTGCCTGACTGCCTGTACGAGTGTCATCCGCTGAATTCTGGCGAAACATCAGTACCAGACAGAAAAGCAGAAAAAAGACAAGAAAAATCAGAATCAGTGTGTAGACGATTTCACGAAATCGTATTATCATAATCTTAGGATTCGAGCTCATGGGAATCCTCCGTAAAGCGTGTTTGCTTAAGTATATTCCAGAAATGTTCCTGATTATGAGAAGAAAAAATGTTTGCGGTGATTTTTGAATAAAAATTCTCCAGATGTGCATGCTATGCTACAAGGGACAATCGGTTCTGAGTGGAATGCTTACATTTGCATTTAGAGCCGGAGACCTGCAGGTATTATGTATGAAAGGGGAATACGAACATGAAACACTGGAGAAAATACGTACTTTGTATCGCCTGCGCATGCTGTGTCGTCTGGCTGGCCGGATGCGGCAGGGATGCGGATGATTCTGCCAATGATACGAACCAGGAGACCACAGATCTCAACGAGAATGACGCGGATGAGGATCCGGACACGACGGATGATTCAGAAAATGACAGCCTTGTCAATAATGCGACGGATAGGGGAACGGATGACACTGATGAAAATTCCGGCACAGATGATGCCGGAAATACAGACGACGGCCTGTCGGATGACGCGGGCGATGGCCTCACAGATGGCTCGGGAGATACGGAGGATAACCTTACAGGCGATACGGGTAACCGCTCTGCAGAAAACGGTCAGGATACGGGCGATAATCTCACGGGAAACGGCGGAAATACCGGTGATAACCTTGCGGATGATATCGGAGACGCAGGCGATGAGATTGTAGATGGAGTCGGAGACGCTGGCAAGGATGTGATTGACGGCGTAGAAGGCGCCGCAGATGATCTCACCGGAAATGAAACGGGCAATTAGACAATTGTTGCCGGATGGTCAGTCCTTTATGGGACTGACTATTCGCAGCGGATCTGTAGCTTATTGTTTAATGTTGCAAAAAGCAGGCTATGATAGTTTTTGATAACTCATTTGATATCAGCTATTCGGCAGCTGTTTATGGCAAAAATCGATGATGGGATTCCGGGTAAAAATGCTAAAATGCATGCGCTCGGCTTTGACTTGCAGTCTGTGATAATCAGGAGGATATGGAAATATGCGATTCAGGCCATGTATTGATATACATAATGGAAAAGTAAAACAAATCATCGGAGGCAGCCTCAGAGACGAGCAGGACTATGCACGCGAAAACTTTGTGTCTGCGCGGAATGCGGATTACTATGCGGAAAAATATCGGCAAGATGGTCTTGACGGCGGGCATGTGATCATGCTGAATCCGGCATCCTCTCCTTACTACGAAGAAACCCGCAGACAAGCTCTGATGGCTCTTTCGGCATATCCGAGGGGGCTGCAGATCGGCGGAGGAATCACGGTGCAAAACGCCGCTTTTTTCCTGGATGCTGGAGCTTCCCACGTGATTGTGACCTCCTTTGTGTTCCAGGGCGGAACGATTCGATACGATCATCTGGAATCACTGGTCGGGAAAATCGGGAAAGAGCATCTTGTCCTGGATCTCAGCTGCCGGAAAAAAGACGGGGATTATTACATCGTGACAGACCGCTGGCAGGGGTTTACGCAGGTACGCCTGACAGAGCAGATACTGAATGAATTGTCCTCATACTGTGATGAATTCCTGATTCACGCGGCGGATGTGGAGGGAAAGGCCTCCGGAATCGAGCTGGAAGTCGTGAGGCTGCTCGGCAGCTGGGGGAAGATTCCCGTGACGTATGCCGGAGGCGTAGGTTCTATAGAGGATCTGCTGACATTAAAAAGATAAGGGTAGGACGAAGTAGATGTGACCGTCGGCAGCGCACTCGACCTGTTTGGCGGAGCTCTGCGCTACCAGGATGTTCTGCGGGTATGCTCCTGAATAAATTGGAATGAACAGATATCTTGCGGGTATGCTCCTGAATGAGAACGAAAGGACATCTTGCGCATATATTCCGGGATGAAAACGAAAAATCAACGCGCAACGAATATCCGATATTTGTGAAAAATGGCGAAAAAGAATTTGAAAATTTTCAAAAATTTGGAAATTTTTCAAGTTTTTGTTGAAAAAAACAGACAGTGTGTTATAATGTGACTTGTATGAAGTTCACCTCGCTGGCGAGAGCGAACTTCACAAGTCAGCGACAGAATCGACAGATTTTGGAGTGACGGACCGAAGGTCTGGCATTTGCCGCACAAAGTTTCCTGCTGCAAACAGGAAACAAAATATCAGGTAAAGGAGATGGGCTGTATGAAATTTAGAATAAGTGGAAAAAACATCGATGTATCCGATGGACTGAGGATGGCCATCCAGGATAAGCTTGGCAAGCTGGAGCGCTATTTTACTTCCGATACAGAAATCATCGTTACATTAAGCGTAGAAAAAGAAAGACAGAAAATAGAGGTTACCATTCCGATGCGCGGCAACATTATCCGCTCTGAGCAGGTAAGCAATGATATGTACGTGTCGATCGACCTGGTAGAAGAGGTGATAGAGCGGCAGCTTCGTAAGTATAAAGAGAAAATTATTGACCGTCAGCAGGAAGGCAGCAATTTCCGCCAGGAGTTTATCGAAAAGGAATCAGAGCCGCTTGAGGAGGTGCAGATCATCCGCACCAAGCATTTTGGCATGAAACCTATGTATCCGGAGGACGCCTGCGTACAGATGGAGCTTCTCGGACACAGCTTTTTCGTGTTCCGTAATGCTCAGACTGAGGAAGTGAATGTGGTATACAAAAGGAAGGGCGGCACATACGGCCTGATCGAGCCGGAGTATTGATGATGTCTGAGTATCATGAATGATCAGAGATAATAATGGCTGGGCAGGGGTTTCCCCTGTCCGGTTTTTAGAAAACGGTTGAGATGTTGCCTGTGAATGGGATCGGCATTATGATTAGAATAAGGATAAAGAATTTTCATACCCATTCGGGAAAAGTCAGGAGAAAAATGTGCGTAACAAAAATTTTTGATATTTAAAAAAATGTCTTGACTTCTTTGCGGTGGTCTGATATAATGCTTTTGTTCGCGGAAGTGTCGGAACTGGCAGACGAGCAAGACTAAGGATCTTGTGTTCATTGCGAACGTGTGGGTTCAAGTCCCATCTTCCGCACGCGTCACCTGCAGAGTTGCAGGTGATTTTTTTATGCTCAGAGCTGGGCAAGGTGTTTTGCTGATAAAGCCGCATCCCATAAGGGAGTGTAAAACCGCTGCTCATTCGCACAGGAGAAGAAAGAATAATGCTGCCGATCGGCAGACAATGGAAATACGAGGGAGAAAGCTTATGAGATATTCGCGACGCAGACAGAATAACGAACAGGGGCTGGCAGTGATTTTTATATTCTTCTTCTTTATAGTTCTTTTTGGCGCTATCAAGTATTACCTTACAAATGATAATTCTTCGGAAATAAGCTATGATGATTCAGAAATCTCCATGCCAGATGATTTGTATGAATGGAATGGGCACAGCTATTATATTTTTTCAAATGTATGCGATTCCTGGGAGAGCGCGAAGGCTTATTGTGAAGCTCTGGACGGCTATCTGGCGGTTATTTCCAGTGAGGAAGAAAATGAAGTGTTGTATGCTTATCTGACGGCATGCGGATTGAGCACTGCTTATTTTGGATATTCGGATAGTGAAGAAGAAGGATTTTGGCTGTGGGTTTCCAATGAGGATTCAAACTACACGAACTGGGCCTCGGGAGAACCGAATTCAGAAAGCGGTAAGGAGGATTATGCAGAGTTTTACTGGAAATATACGGACGGCACCTGGAATGACGGCAGTTACACCAGGGGAACGGTCAGCGATCAGAAAAACTTTATCTGTGAGTGGTCATTTGTTTTAAACAGTCAGGAGGATGATAACGAAGCTGCAGAAAGAGTAGCATCCGATGCCGGCTCCTCTGACAGTGAAACGGCGGATAGTGGGATGGCAGACGGTGAAGCGGTAAATGATGGGACAACTGACGGCGGAACCATGGATTCTGGCTCCGCCGCAGAAGAGATCGTTGTAATAGAATAGTTATAAAGCATCTATTTTGCCTTATGCGGGGGATCAATCGGATAACCTCCGCGCAGCTTCTGCATGCCGCGTGTCAGGGCGTCACGGGAATTTTTCCAGTCTGCGTCGCGGTTGCGATAATCAAATTTGTCTACCAGCCACGAGATATCTTCCTCTACGCGCGCAAAATTCTTTTCCATTACGTCGAATATCGCGGGATAGAATTCCTCCCGCTCCCGGTCGTTCAGATAATGGTCTGCATTTCCGCAGAGGATGCCAAAATGATGCAGGCAGAATCCCTTGCCGTGCAGGATTTTTTCCTTGAAGGATTTATCCTGCTTATACAGGTAGAAAAAAGTCTCGATATAGCGGTCGAAGGTCGGCTGGATCATCTGGCAGATGTAGCAGCTGCAGTCTTTGGATTCAGTCCAGGCTTGGATCGCATTTTTTTCGCTGCCTGTGTTTGAACGGCGGATCAGGCTGAATTTCTGGGATTTTCCAGGATTAAAGGATTCAAACTGCTGGTGCATTTCCTTCATGATTTTCTGATAATGGGTTTTCATAATCAGGGAGTTTCCCAAAGTGTTGCCGTAGTCGTACATTTTTTTCAGATGTTCGCGGCAGAAGCCGGTTTTGTCGGTCTGCTCGCGGATATCGCTCTCCATATAGGAGGAGCTGCTGCCGATGGTAAAGTCGATCGCGTCCCTTTCCAGCTTGCGCTCGATAAAGCAGAACGGACATTCATCATTTTCATTGACCGCGTCATTGAGCGGGATGGTGTATAATTGTTCTTTCATAGGATTTCCTCTTCTTTCCTCTTTTTTGCAGAGTGAATAACAGATGTCAGTCCGTGAATCATCCATTATCTTTAGTTCCCGCCCCCATTTATTAGCACAAATGAAGGCGGAGAAACCAGT
>JAJQFO010000276.1:1948-5265 GCA_021201095.1 Lachnospiraceae bacterium | reverse complement strand
CCCCGGCGCTGAAATCGCCGCTGGAGATCCCGACTCCGTGTATATCCAGTTCAAGTGGGATCATCTGTGCCTTAATGGGAACCAGAAATCCATCACGGATGGCGTCGGTCATGCTGTACTCGTAAGCTTTGGAATCGAAATATTCTCCAAGGTTCTTCATATCGCCACGGTCAGGCGTCGCGGTAACGCCGAGGACATTCGCATCGGGGAAGTGTTCAAGCACACGCTTGTAGCTGTCCGAGAGACAGTGATGCGCCTCGTCCACGATGATGTCCTGAAAATAATCCTGCGGAAAGCGGGCGAGTCTCTTTTCCTGTGCAAGCGACTGCACCGAGCCGACCGTCACCGGGATGAAGCTGCCGAGGCTGGAGGATTCTGCTTTTTCCAACACGTAATCCAGACCGGAAGCTGTTTTCAATTTATCTGCCGCCTGTGTGAGCAGCTCACCACGGTGCGCCATAATCAGCACACGGTGGCCTTTGGCTACCTGATTTTCTGTGACTGACGCGAACACCACGGTCTTGCCGCACCCGGTGGGCAGCACCAGAAGTGTTTTCTGGTGCCCCTGTTCCCACTCGGATATGACCGCCTGTTTCGCCTCAATCTGGTAAGGTCTCAGCTGAAACATCTGGCACCTCCTTACTCAAACGGCAGCTCTTCGGCATCATCCGGAAGCTCCATCCATTCGTCTTCAGCAGGAAAGTTCTTCTCGTCATAATCGTAGAAGCGGCCCACATCGTTTGCCTGTTTGTCATTGCCATCTTTGTCCTGGTAGGTGCGCGGTTTGAAGTGCGCCCGGCCTTTGGAGCCGACTACCTTGTTCCAGTCCATGACGAGGCGCTCGCCATGCTTTTTCTGGCCGATGCAGCGGAAGAACGCGGAGATGCGCCATTCCAGTGAGCGGTACAGAAGCAGGTCGGTACGGATGATTGCAATCCCATCATTTGTCTTTACCTGAAGCGTCAGTGCCGCCTTATTGCAGGCCGGGATCTTCGGCCCTCCGGGAAAGCGTCCACGCTCGAAATCCGTGACCGTGAAGTTGTAATCGCCTTCCGGCAGGATGACAAACTCCTGCCCATCGTTTTCGATGGCGTCATCCCAATCCATGCACATATCCTGATTGTTTTTGTAATTGTCTGACATAAGTAACCTCCTCGTGTTAGTTAAGACCTGCACGGTCTGCTTCAATGAGTTTCAAAACCTGTGGCCAGTATTTGATGAGCCAGCCATTCAGGAATTTTTCAGTGTAATCACTGATAGGAACATCCGCAGCGTAGTGACCTTTCGAAGCGACCACCTTCTGGATTTCTGCATCGGTGACATTTGCCTCCGTCATCATCTGGCGGAGCACTTCAATGGGCTTTGCTTGCGCCGGAGCTTCAGACTTTGTCGGTGCCGGAGCACCAGATGAAGCTGGTTCCGTCTTTTTCGCAGTAGCAGTATCCGCAAAGAGATGTGAGAGGTTCTTGTAATCCAGATCCAGCATCTCCGGGAGACCGTGGCGGTTTTTTGCGTCCCAGCAGGGATGGTGGGAAGTGTAAATCACGCGCTTTCCACCAGTCGCTTTCGCCTTTTCCATCGCGTTGTCACTCTGGACTACGAACGTGCGGTAATTACAGAACAGCAGCATGTCGCACCATTCCTTCAGAAGCGGAGCTACCTGCTTCGTGAGCTTGGTTTCCCAGCGGTCATACGCGCCCATCTCATCTGGCTGCTCGAACTTGCGCATCTTCGCGTGGGCAGTCACCACCACATGGACACCGGAAGCAATGACCTTATCCAAAGCAATCAGGAAGCGCCCAAATTCCTCTGCCAGATACACATATCCTTTCGAGTACCCGAATTCCTCGATACCGTTTTTCTTGTATTTGCCACAGATATAAGTGGTGGCGAGCTGCTCCGCCCAGTCTGCCGTGTCAATCACAAGCGTTTTGCAGATACCGCTCGTCGCCGCAACTTCATTGATAATGGCGATGAGTTCGTCCCAGGTCGCCGGTCGGTCGATGCGGCGCACATCCATGTGTGCGGTGCCGCCTTCCGTATCAATGAACAGCGGTTCCGGGAACTGTGCCGCCAGCGTGGTCTTCCCAACACCCTCCGGACCGTAGATGACCACGCGCTGCGGTCTGGGGATTTTTCCGTTTCGAATGTTCAGCATAAAAGCCTCCTTTACTTCAGCGAGCAGGACTTATCCTCGACCACGGCACAGCCGGGTACTTTGATTCCTGCGTTAATCAGTTTCTTTACCTCGGTCTTTGCGACTTCCGGCTCCTTCACCCGGTAGCAGTCGTGATGCTTATTGCGCTTCAGCCAGCGGATTGCCTTCGCTGCATCGGATACCTCCAGGCGGGAAGTCTTGCGGTAGCTGAAGGTCGCGACACCGAGGTTTGTCTTTTCTCCGCCGCACTCGCGGTCGAGAATTTCCATCAGCCGGTCTTCCTTCTTTTCCAGCCTGTCCCTGCGGTTTTTCAGCCGTGTTTCTTCCTCTTTCAAAGCGGCGGCTTCGGCCCTGGTGTTCAAAACCAGCTTCGCCAGGTATCCGAGTATGCGTTCACGCTCCATCTCCAAAGACTCAAGCTGTGCCATGAGCTCATCCGACACCGGAAGGATTTCTCCGGTTTCGATGTCGACCATCTGCTCAACGAGCGCTTTAATGGTCTGATTGACTTCATACAACTTCACGTGCGCCACCTCTTTCTGAAATCTCAGTGATAGATACCGTTTCTACGGAATCCCCCGGCACCAGAATCATCACTGTCCGTGGAAGCCCGAGAAGTCTGCGGAGCAGGCGTTCCCTGATTCTGACAGTCCGGCAGGAAACGATGCCGTCTTTCGGCTGCTTTGAGACGGAAATAGAAAGATTGTGTCTCATTTACTTTCCTCCAATCCGGAAGGAGCAGTGTAGGTTCCCCTTCCGTAATACGGAGAAAGGGGCTCCGTTTTGGAACCCCATCCTCATCAGTTTTTTTCATAAATTTTTCTGATTTTTGTCCGTGCCTGCTCAATGGACTTGGAAACCTGCTTGTGGCTGACACCTTCCCGCCTGGCAATCTCCCGGAATGTCAGTCCATCTGCAAACATCTCCAGACGGCGGCGCTGTGTGTCCGTCAGAGTATCCAGAGCCGCATAGAGCTGCTCGCTTTCGTAGTCACGGATACAAGCGGATTCAGGTGTATCGTCAGTGGCAAAGTCGTCCCCTTCATAAAGTGCGCCGTCCAGCGAGTAAGCTGCATGGTAGCGGTGGCGGCGGTTTGCGTTTTCTTCTTCGCGGCGGTCGGCTGTAATATAGGCACCGATTTCAGCAGAAATCTCGACTT
>JAJQFO010000276.1:0-1848 GCA_021201095.1 Lachnospiraceae bacterium | reverse complement strand
TCTTCGCGGCGGTCGGCTGTAATATAGGCACCGATTTCAGCAGAAATCTCGACTTCCTCGACATAACCAGTGACAGATTCATACTTGAGTTTCATAAAAAATTCCTCCATTCGTTTTTCTTGGAATGGAGGAACACTCACAGGCAGCTGCAAAAGGGCATAGCAAATAAGACCGCAGCCCCGATGGATTTCTCCATTCCGGGATTGCAGCTCCCTTATCCAGTAGGCAGCTGATAATATTCAGTTGATCCGGCTCATCCGCACTGGATCATCCGTGGCCGACGGATGTACGAAAAAGCCAGAGTTCGCGGCAGCCGCCATAGGCTGACTGCTTTGCGAAAATAAAAAAGCCATCGACAAAAACAGCTTTATCTCGTTAATTCAAGATAAAGACTGTCCTGTCGATGGCTTTTTTTGCTCATCGCTGCTGCTGACCTGGAACAGGTCTTAAGTCGCCGGATTTTCATCCCCGCCGCCTGCCCGTCGTACAGCTTTTGCAAGACATACCGATATGTGACCTGGAACAGGAATTACGCACAATGCCACGCTGCCCGTCGTTATATCGGCCGTATTCATTTTTACAAAAGGCCGGGAGCTTCGCTCATCAGATGGGCTTAAATCTGCCCGGCCGGATAAATTTACATCATCTCCACGATGCCTATCGGCGTGAAGATATCAATATTATTATGTCTGTGGTTTTTTAAGCGCCGTACCATTATCGAATGGCAGGTTCCACATTCAACCTTGATAAAACCTTCCCTGTTTTTGTACCCTGTTACGAGACCTCCGCAATTCGGGCAGTACCACGAAAACGAAGACCAGTCGTCTCTCTCATCCATAACCCCAGTATCTCCTCCATCTATAATCACCGTCCATTTAGTTGGCGGCGCGAAAACGCTGCGCGAGCTGATGGGGAGTATATACCGGGATGAGAACCTTTTCTTTCTCAGGTACGTCAAGGATTTTGACAACCTGGTGGCAGGATTCACATTCCATCCAACCGTCAGTTTCTTCCAAATAGAGGTGTCTGTTGATTGTGCTGCAGATCGGGCAGCAGATATCATATGTTTTCAAAAAAGAAGCCCCCTTTACGAGCGAAGTTACATCAAATCCTTTATTACTTTGACCGCAACTCCCTGAATGATGCAGTTTTCAACAACAATGTCCTGCATCCTCGTATTTTCAGGATGCAACCGGACCCGATGTTTATCCGGCTCCGGGTAATACCGTTTCAGTGTAGCTTCATTCTCCATGAGAGCCACCACGATCTGGCCTTCATCAGCAGAATCCTGCTGGCGGATAAGTACAAGGTCACCGTGACTGATATCAGCGTCAATCATAGAGTCGCCATTTGCGCGGAGAAGAAAGAAGGGACCCCGTCCGAAGAGCGCTACGGGGAGACGTACATACTCCTCGATATTTTCCTCCGCGAACTTGGGAATACCGCAGGAAACAGATCCGAGCAGGGGAACTTTGACAGTTTCTCTCTGCGTCTTGCTGGCTTCCTTCGTGATGATGTTTCGATGACCCGCATAATCGAGCATACCCTGTTCACGCATATAAGCGAGGTAGCGTCCCACCGTGGTTTTGGGAATGCCGAGACCCGATTCGATCTCGCGGATTGTGGGTGTGATTCCGTTCGATTCCTGATAGTCATTGATGAAGTCTTCAATCAGCTTGAAGTACTCCGCTTTTTTTGTGTGCATCGCGATTCTCCTTTCATCGCGCCGGGATAAATGTCCCAGGCAAGTGTATTATACAAACAGAACATATGTTCGTCAAGAGGGAAAATGGCAGTTTTTTTCATCGAGCGGTCAGATGTCCCTGATTTGGGACAGATGATGGAAAA
>JAJQFO010000083.1 GCA_021201095.1 Lachnospiraceae bacterium | reverse complement strand
GAACACAGCTGCGTGAAGAAAGAAAAATCCCAAAAGGCTCTGCGGAAATCGATGCTAAATCAGACGAGGAAATCAGCATCGGGACAAACGCGAAGGCAGAAGCAGAGGCAGACCAGGTACACGCTCCGCATGGAGCAGGCCGCAGCAGAATCCCGCGCCTCGCCCTGCGTCTGGGAAGCCTGGCTGCTGTCTTTGTCCTGGCATTTGCCGTAATCGGACTGGCCGGACGCATCTCCAGAAACAGCTCCTCGCAAAGCGGGGACGCCGCCCAGACGGAGACAGACGGGATTGTCACAGTGCTTTTAGATGAAGATGCCGCAACCGACGAATCGGAGCTCACAGCAGCGGATGCCTTCACCTACGCCTCCAGCTATGAGGAAATCTACGACGCGCTCTATGAAATCTCCTCTCAAAACAGCATGGCGCGGGCTCTGGGCGGCATCATGATGATTGACGGCGAAATGGAGATCGAGGATGCTGAGGTTTCTGACGGCACAGCCAGCGATTATGACACTGGCGCCGTATCGGGGAACTCCTCTTCCATCTCTGCCAGTGCTTCTTCTGAGGCGTATTTTTCCCTGGATGCCAGCGCGGCCGCAACAGACAGTGCAGACTCCGCCTCCGGCGAAGACATAGTGGAAGAAGCCGAAATCGATTATGCAGCGGAGGGCGCTGACGCAGATGATACAGCATCTGGCGATGACGCAGATTATTCCGCCACAAACGTTCAGGAATACGGTGTGGACGAGGGCGATGTGGTGAAAACGGACGGTTCGTACATTTACATTCTGCGTTCGGGCGGAGAATTTCTGATTGTCAGCGTAAATAACGCCAATGGAAAAAGCGGAGAAACCGCCCTCGTAAGCCGCACCTCTCTGGAAAGCGGCAACGAGCTGACGGCGAAAGAAATGTATGTAGACGGCGATATTCTAAACATCATTACCAGAGAATACGTCACCTCTCTGGTGGAAAATGAGGACGGCACCTACTATACCTTCTCCGCGAACCTGACCGTGCTCTACACCTACGACATCAGCGACCGTGAAGAGCCGGTGCTTTCCGGCACAGTTTCGCAGAGCGGCTATTACAGCGATTCCCGCAAGGCCGGCAACTACATTTACCTGTTTTCCACCTGGTATCCTTCTGTGGGGGACACGCTTGACGACAGCACGGTTTCACCCCTTCTGAATGGGAAAGAGGCGGACGCCGGCAGTTATTATCTGCCGGAGACGCTGACAAGCACGGAATGCCTGATCATCAGTTCCGTGGATGTCGCCTCACCGTCCTCCTTCACGGATCATAAAATCCTTGTCTCGGGCGGAGATGATTTCTATGTGAGCCAGGAAAACATCTATATCCTAAACGAAAACTACGAGCATTCCAACACGGTCACCGAGATCACAAAATTTCACTACGAGGATGGGAAAATCACTGGCGTCGCGGCAGGCTCTGTGACCGGCTATCTGAATGATTCCTTCTCGCTGAATGAATACGGAGGCAATCTCCGGGTGGTGACGACCTACTACGGCGACGATCTCTCGCCCACAGCCGTGGTGACAGACTGGACCGAGCACAACGCGCTCTATATCCTGAGCGAATCCATGACACAGCTGAGCGTCCTCTCGGACCTGGCAGCAGGGGAGACCGTCCGCTCCGCCCGATTTCTGGGCGACACCGGCTACTTCGTCACCTTCCGCCAGACCGATCCGCTCTTCTCTGTCGATCTTTCCGACCCGGAAAATCCGCAGATCCTCGGAGAGCTGAAAATCAGCGGTTTCTCCTCCTATCTGCATTTTTACGGCGACGGTCTGCTGCTCGGACTCGGCTACGAGGCAGACGAGGACACCGGCTCCGCCACAGGTCTGAAGCTGTCCATGTTTGACATCTCCGACCCATCCAACGTGACCGAGGTTGCAAAATACGTCATCGACGGCGTCACCTGGTGTTCATCCTTAAATAACTACAAATCCATCCTGGCAGACTCCGGGGAAAATCTCATTGGATTCTACTGCGAGGACCGCTACTTCCTTTTCTCCTACGATGAGGAAGAAGGCTTTGTACAGGAGATGATCTACGACTTTTATGCCGATCAGCTCTCCGGCGAAGCGGACAGCGACAGTATGCGCGGACTCTACATCAGCGACACACTCTATCTGGCCGGAAGCACGTTCGTCATCAGTTTTGATATGAATGACAGCTTCGCAAAAACGCAGGTGCTTACCATAGAGTAGATTCGCAGCAAGAACAGTTGCAATTTGAGAAAAGCGGGAATAGCCGCAGCATGAAAAAAGCCGAAATAGCTGCAACGTGAGAAAAAAGCGGGAATGTCGAAACATCCGACTCTCCCGCTTTTATTATGCTTTCCTGTTTTTTCCGACCCACAAAACATTTCATACCCTGCTCTCTGTCAATGACAAAGAAAAGCATAACTGTCTCTTTATCGCATCTGCTTATTTCTTCTGTGCAACAGGCAGCCTGCAAATGCTCCACTTGCACCCAGCATCATCAGCAGCCATAGTGCAAGCGGCGTCGTATCGCCAGTCTGCACCGCATCCGTAGGCGCCGACTCAGAGGATGATTCTGATGCAGTATCTGTCTGCGCATCTGTCGCTGCGTTCGTTGGTGGCTCCGTCGCAGCTTCTGTTTGGCGCGCCGTCTGTGCCTCGGTTGTTGATTCCGTCGCTGTCTCTGTCGGCAGTTCCGTTCCAGCCTCTGTTAATTTCTCTGTTGGAGGCTCCGTTTCTGCCTCTGTTGAAATTTCTGTCGGTAGTTCCGTTCCGGCCTCTGTTAAGCTTTCTGTCGGCGGCTCCGTTTCGGCCTCAGTCAAGTTCTCCGTCAGTGGCTCCGTTCCCGCCTCTGTCAAATTCTCCGTTGTTGCTTCACTCATTGCTTCGGTTGAAGTCTCGGTGGGCGGCTCCGTTTCGCCCTCTGTGGAACTCTCGGTCGGCGGCTCCGTCTCGGTTTCCGTTGAACTCTCCGTCAAAGGCTCCGTATCGGCCTCGGTCGAGCTCTCCGTCAAAGGCTCCGTATCGGCCTCGGTCGAGTTCTCCGTCAAAGGCTCCGTATCAGATTCCGGTTCTAATGAAGTCACGGTCGCCTCCGCCTTCGCATTGACTGATACGGTATACTCCCATCCTGTTCCCTCGGAATTCACGCTCGGGATGCTTACCAGTGACGGACTGCTGCTGTAAAGGACCTCTCCATCCGTCAGATCTTCCGCTGTCAGAAGATACAGACCAGTCTGCAGATTTTCAAAAACGGCCGTACCATTCTCATCTGTCATGGCTTCCTGGTATGCGCTGACGCGGATCTGCGGACTCTCTCCATCTAATAAAGCATTCGCCGCGGTCTCTGTGGCAGACGCAGCTGCTGAGCCGGAGGCATTTTCCCCCATCCAGGATACCAGCAGCTCCTGCACCTCCGTCACACTCCGTGCATGATTCATACCATTCAGCTGACTGTCCGTCACACCGCTGTTCTCAAATTCCGGGGTAAGCGTATAAACTCCATCCGCACTGACCTCCGCGACACGATACAGTCGGAACAAAACGCCGGAAAGAGCGAGATTCTTCTGGGCATCTGCATCCGTCCCATAAGCATAGCTGACTGTCAAAGACCCCAGAGCCTCCGTATCAATTGCTTCCTCCACCGCCGCAGCACGCGCACAAAACAGACCGCACAACAGCAGACAGACCAGCCATCTCCCCCGACGTTTAAGCTTACTCATTTGAATCCTCCTCCCATGGTTCCAACACAAGTCTCTTTCAATAACACAGCCGCCATTATTCAGCGATCATTCATGGCCGAATTCTCTCAAAACTCATTTTGTGTGTTGCAAACGCAATGTATCGTTGCTCTATTGCATCCATAGCAGTCACAGCGTCCTCACTCGCGCCTCTTCCGCTCACGCCGTTTCCGCACTGCCCGCATCAGCAGCGCCAGCAGCAGCACAAAAGCAATTCCGATTGCCGGAAGCCCATACGCCATCCAGGCATACCCATGGAACCTCAAAATCTGTCCGGTCTGCGTCCGTGCCTGCTGCTCCTGCTCCATATCCGCGACGTATTCCACTCGCGTCCCATGCACCAGCAGCCGATGCGTGTTGATCCCGTACGGTGTGCACGTCACGATCGTGGCAAGATCTTCGCCTGCCTGAGTCGCGAGAGAGTCCGTCTCGTCCGGCTCCACCACCTCAATACTCGTCACCTGATAGGCAAGAACATCATCCAATATATAAAAATAGAAGTAATCTCCCTCTTCCAGCAAATCCAGGTCAGTCAGAAGCGCCGCGGACGGCAGTCCTCTGTGTCCGGCCAGCACGGTATGCGAACCCTCGCCGCCGACCGGAAGCGACGTCCCGTAGAGATGCCCGATGCCCTTCTGCAACTCCTCCGTCCCTGTACCATGGTAGATCGGCAGATACACATCAATCTTCGGAATAGAAAGGTAGCCCATAATGCCGTCGCCGGAAAGATTCAGAAGAGACTGATAAAGGGAGTCTCTTTCCGATGCAGAGAGTGATTCCGTCTCTCCATTATTTTCAGAAGACGCTTCCGTCTCCGCAACCTCCAGTGCGCCCTCAAACGCGTCACCGAGCAGGTTGCCCGTCAGGTTCGCGTTATAATTCCAGGCTGCCTCCCACATCGCGGACAAATCCTCCGCCTCGGCCTCCTCGACCGCCTGGTCATAGCTCTGCGTGAGTCTCGACTGCCGATACTGATTCCAGAGATTGCTCACCGCCGGATAGAGTACCACGCCAAAGCCAAACACAAAAACCAGAATCCCCAGCAGCATGCGCAGGTTTATTTTCCCTGTGCGCTCCTCTTCCCGGTTTTGTTTCCGATGTTTATCCTGGTGCTTGTCCTGCTTTTCCCCCGAGCGCATCATCCGGCTCCTTCCGTTCTGTCATTCGTATCAACTGCTCTGATCATTTTTTTCATCGCTGTCTCCCACGGAATCAGCCATCGCCTTCCTGCGATAATACAGCCGGATCAGCACAGCCGCCACCGCCACAGTAAGAAACCCCAGAAGCGCAACCAGCACATAATTCGTCTTAAGGGAGGATGTGCTTTTGCCCGTCTCCTCCTCATACGCCTCTGCCGTATACTCGACCCGGTGCCCGCGCACCAGAAGGCGCTGCGTATTCACTCCATATGGGGTACAGGTCACAAGCGTCACATAATCTTCGCCCGGCGTCTGCACCAGAGACTCTGTCTCCTCAGGCTCCACCACCAGGATCTGATCTACCTCATAAGCAAGAATATCATCCAGAATATACA
>JAJQFO010000191.1 GCA_021201095.1 Lachnospiraceae bacterium | reverse complement strand
TCTGCTTGCGGGTCTTCTGTGTAGGAGACTGTTCTTATCGGATCGAGTGGCGCTGCTGCTGAGGCGATGGAACTTTCTGGAGCACATGGATCTGCTGCTGAGGCGATGGAACTTATCGGAGCGCATAAATCCGCCGCTGAGACTATGAGAGTTGCCAAAATGCAGAAGATCAGGGAGACTTCGCAGAAGATGGAATCCAACGTACAGATGCATTTAAATTCGGAAATAATTCATGACAGCGCAGGAGGTGCAGAGTAATTGGCCGGTTGTATGCTCTGCCCGCGCGGCTGCGGGGCGAACCGGGAGGACGGGCAAAAGGGCCGCTGTCATGAGGATGCGCGGGTGTTTGTGGCGCGGGCGGCACTTCATTTCTGGGAGGAACCCTGCATTTCGGGCAAAAACGGCTCGGGGGCGGTGTTTTTCTCCGGCTGTCCTCTGGGCTGCCTGTATTGCCAGAATCAGGCGATCTCGCGCGGCAGAGCCGGCTCGGAGGTAGGCATTGAACGGCTCGCCGGGATTTATCTGAATCTGCAGGCGCAGGGAGCGCATAATCTCAACCTGGTGACGGCGGGACATTATGCACCGCAGGTCCTGGAGGCACTGCGCCTGGCAAAAAGGGAAGGCCTTTCTTTACCGGTGGTCTGGAACAGCAGCGGGTATGAGACGGTATCGACCCTGCAAATGCTGGAGGGCTTTGTGGATGTCTATCTGCCGGATTTGAAATATCTGGACCCGGATCTGGCCGGGCGTTATTCGGGGGCACGGGATTATCCACTGGTCGCCAGGCAGGCCATTGCGGAAATGGTGCGTCAGCAGCCTTCACCGGTTTTTGATGAAGAGGGGATGATGACCTCCGGCGTGATTGTGCGGCATTTGCTTTTGCCCGGGCATGTGCGCGAGGCGAAACGGATTGTTTCCTATTTATATGAAACTTATGGAAAGCAGATTTATATGAGCCTGATGAATCAGTATACACCGCCGGAAAGCCTCCTTTTACATTCCTCCGCGCAAAAGGAGGATCATCTTCTTATGCGTAAGGTTACGAAGCGGGAGTATGAACGGCTGCTTGCCCACGCGGCAGAGCTTGGAGTGGAGCAGGGGTTCTATCAGGAAGGAGATACTGCCTCAGAGAGCTTTATTCCGGCGTTTGACGGAACGGGTGTTGGAGAAAACTGAGAGATTTTTGTCGGCGTTTGACGGCATGGGTGAAGGAAGCTGTGTCTGCGCTGCATTAACGAATGATTTGAGAGAGTGGGAGGATTGAAAAAATGATACTGGCACCGGATGAAGAATTTCTGCAGTACAGCGGCAGGATTGATTTTGAGGATCCGAAAAATCCGGAATTTGTCTTCCCGTGCAGCAGTGTCCACCTGCATTTTTTTGCAAATGGCGGGCCGCTGCGGGTGAGGGTGACCAATAAAAGGGATTACTGGGACAATTATCTGGGCTACATTCTGGATCAGGAGCAGGGAAAAATACGCCTTCAAGATGAGCCGGTTCCGCAGACCTATACGATCTGTGAGGAGCTGCAGCCGGGGGAGCACCAGCTGCTGCTGTTTAAACGGCAGGATTCCTGCCATACCTTTACCCTTCATGGGTTTGAAATCGGTTCGGGGCAGAGGAGCGTTCCCGACAGTGAGTGCCTGAGCGGATGCCCCGGGAGCAGCAAACAGGGCGGTGAAATCAATCCGGGTCAGGGGAACTTTCCTGACGAAAAAGATGAGGGCGTGCAGTCTGCGGATGTACAGATTCTGCCATGTCCGCCAAAGAGTGAACGCCGGATAGAGTTTTATGGAGACAGTGTTTCTGCGGGAGAGGTGTCGGAGGCGGTTGATTACATGGGAAAGCCAGACCCCGAGTGGCACAAGGGGGAGCTTTCCAACAGCTGGTATTCTTACGCGTGGCTGACGGCGCGGAAGCTGCATGCCGAGATTCACGACATTGCGCAGGGCGGGATTTCTCTGCTGGACGGAATCGGCTGGTTCGGGGTACCGGAATATGTCGGCATGGAGAGTGTATATGATAAGATTCAGTACAATCCGGCGCTGGGCGTTGTAAAAAACTGGGATTTCTCCCGCTACTGCCCGCAGGCCGTGGTGATTGCGGTCGGACAGAACGACAGCAATCCCTATGACTTTATGCGTGAAGACTACGAGGGCGCGCAGGCAGTCAACTGGCGGGAACGCTACGGCGCGTTTATACAGAAGCTGCGGAGCATTTATCCGGAGGCGGAAATTGTGCTGGCGACGACGATTTTGCAGCACGATCCGGGATGGGACCGTGCGATTGAGGAGGTATGCCAAACGCTTGACGATCTGCAGGTGCATCATTTTCTGTATGAAAAAAATGGCGCCGGGACGCCGGGACACATCCGGATTCCGGAAGCGGAACGGATGGCAGAGGAGCTGGCGGCATTTCTGGAGTCGGTGGTTCGTGTGTGGTAAGCAGGAGACTGCGTAAATACTCATTGAGCAATGATTGATGGTCAAATGTCTGAGGCAGATGGGCGATGATCAGCGGATTGCTGTGAGCGGCTGAAACAGAAAACAGATGCCAGATACCGAATGGCTGGTATTGGCTGGGAAAGTTTGAATGAAGTGGAGAGAATTGGGATGTTTGAGATTGACAGAGCAGCGGGATTGGTAAATGAGGGAGATGATACGCGTCTGCAGAATGTGATGAGGCGCGCGGCGGCAGGGGAGAGACTGACGGTCGGATTTATCGGCGGATCGATTACGCAGGGATCTTTGGCGAGCGTTCCGGAAAATTGCTACGCGTACAGGGTATATAGCTGGTGGCGGGACACGTTTGCAAAGGCAGATGTTACCTATTTGAATGCGGGGATCGGGGCGACTACCTCGCAGTTTGGGGCAGCCAGAGTCCGGACGGATTTGCTTATCCATCATCCGGATGTAGTGTTTGTAGAGTTTTCCGTCAACGATGAGAGCAATGAACATTTTCTGGAGACTTACGAAGGACTGGTGAGACAGATTCTTGCAGCCGAAAACGCGCCAGCCGTGGTTCTCATCCATAATGTCTGCTACAACAATGGCGCGAGCGCGCAGCTGATTCATCAAAGAGTCGGACGCCATTACGGCCTTCCCTGCGTCAGCATGCAGAACACGATCTATCCGGAGCTGCTCTCCGGGAGGATTCCAAACCGCGAGATCACGCCTGACGATCTGCATCCGAACGACGCCGGGCATGAGCTGGTGGCGTCGGTGATAACCTGCTATCTGGAAAAGGTTCGTGACCGGGTGCTGGCCGGGAACGCGGATAAGAGAGAAAAAGAAGCGGCAGAAAGGGAAATGCCTGCTCCTTTCACCTTAAATAGCTATGAGCGGAGTGTGCGGATTGACTGCTGCAGCATTCCTGAACTGAGGGAAGATTTCCCGGCTCTGATAGAAGCAGAAGGGTTTGCACCGGATCTGCGGCCAAAGCAGGGAGTCACAGACAACTTTAAAAACGGCTGGACGGCTTCCGCTGCGGGCGCGCATATGGTGTTTGAACTGGAAGGAACCGGCGTATCGGTACAGTTCCGACGTTCCGTAAATCAGCCGGCTCCCATCGCGGAGATCGTGGTGGATCAGGATCCGGCGACCAGGAAAATCCTGGACGCGAATTTTGATGAGACCTGGGGAGACAAGCTGGAACTGCTGACAGTGACGGAGCATATGCCGAGGGGCATTCATCGGGTCGAGGTGCGGCTGATTGAAACCCATGCAGATGATGCGGTGCCGTTTTACCTGAATGCTGTTATAATGGCGAATTGAATTGATTTTGCACATAAAAGTAAGCGCCCCGGGATTCCGGGGCGCCTGTTCATAAGATTAAAACATGGCTTCAATTTCAGATAAATCAATTGCAAATGTAGAAAGCTTTAATTTGGCAATTTTGATCTGTAATTAACAGATAAAAAACATAAAAGCTTATTTCTTCTCGAACACCGGCATATATTCGATCGGCGCGTCTACGGTCACTGTCTGGCCGCCCGCGTAGATTTCCCCGGTGCTGGTCAGCTTCCATTCCCCTTCCGGCAGGTAGACATTGCGCCGGAATTCGTTCAGGTGCAGGATCGGCGCCACGAGGTATTTGCTGCCGAACATATACTGGTCGGAGAGCTCCCAGCATTTCGCGTCTTCGGGGAACTCGTAGAACATGGTGCGGATCAGCGGGGAACCATTTTCATGGGCTTCCTGATACAGATCGCGGATGTAATCGTGCATGGAAATACGAAGCTCGTAGTAGTCGCGCATGATCCGGTAGTTGTCCTCGCCGTAGCTCCACAGCTCGTTTGGCTGGCCAGTGTGCAGATAGCCGCCGCCCCAGTCGCGCTCATCCAGCGGCGGGATGTCGTAGGGACCGCGGTCGCCGTGCATGCGCAGCACCGCCGAATAGACGGCGAACTGGTACCAGCGGATCAGCAGCTGGCGGAAATCCGGGTCGTTGACATCGTCAGTCATGAAGCCGCCGATGTCGGTGGTCCACCACGGAATGCCCGCAAGACCCATGTTCAGGCCGGCCTGCAGCTGGTCGCGGAAGGCTTCGAAGGTGCTCGGCACATCGCCGGACCAGATGACATTGCCGTATTTCTGGCTGCCGGCCCAGCCGCAGCGGAGCAGGTTCACCACTGTGCCGTCGCGCAGCTGGCTCATTTTGTCGTAAAAAATGCGGCTGTACATCTGCGGATACAGGTTGCTGCAGGTGAGTGCGGCGCCCGCCTGGTAGCGGTAGTTGTCAAAATCATAGACGCCCAGATCCGGCTCGGAATTGTCCAGCCAGAACGCGTCAATGCCAAGATCGTAGTAGTTTTTCTTGCAGACCTCCCAGACATACTCGCGGGTCTCGGGATTGAACGGGTCAATTTCTACGCAGTCGCCCTGGTAATCGTAGGTCTGCGGCTCGCCGCGGTCGGTCTTCATCAGAAGCCCGCGCTCGTACATCGGCTCAAAATTTTCACTTCTGCGGTCTACGGACGGCCAGACGGAGACGATGACTTTAATACCCATGGAGTGCAGCTCGTCCACCATGGCTTTCGGATCCGGCCAATAGGTCTTGTCAAATTTCCAGTCGCCCTGCACGGTCCAGTGGAAGAAATCAATCACGATCTGGTCGATATGGATGCCTTCCTCCTGATACCGGTGCGCGATCTCCAGCACCTCCGCCTGCGTGCGGTAGCGCAGCTTGCACTGCCACAGTCCCATGCGGTCCTCCGGGAACATCGGCGCGTGTCCGGTCACCGAGGTGTAGGAGGCCAGGATTTCCTTCGGCGTATCCGCTGCCGTGATCCAGTAATCCATCTGCTTCGTCGCGCGGGCGATCCATTCGGTATAATTTTTGCCGAAGGTAACGCGCCCGACTGCAGGGTTGTTCCACAAAAAGCCATATCCAAGGGAGGACACTGCAAATGGAACGGTGATCTGCGAGTTCCGCTGCTCCAACTCCAGCACACTGCCCTTGTGGTCCAGCCAGGGCTGCTGATACTGTCCCATGCCGAACAGCTTCTCTCCGTCATTGCTCTCAAATTTTACGTTCAGTCGGTAGGTGTCCCCGCCCTGGATGCCCTTCCACTCGCGGCCGTCGATTTTCAGGCAGCGGCTTTCCCGGGAAATCGTGCCGCCGTAATTTCGGCCGTATTCGCGCAGGATAAGTGTCCAGGAGCCGTTTCCCTCTGTGCCGGAAGCTGCACCGTTATTGCCGGAATCTGCCGAAGATGTATCAGCCGACTGCGCATCTGGAAACTCTTTCGAAGGCGTCCATTTATAATAGGAAATAATCCCTGCCCGGTTGACAAGTGCGCAGATGCGTCCGTTTGTGATCATGGCGCAGCCTTCCGCGCCAAGATTCGGATCGGCGCCCGTCCATGCGGGAGCTTTCCTGGCCCATTCGCCTGGGGCAAATATCGCAATCTGTGCTTCTGCCTGCGCGGGTACTTCAGTCAGCGCCCAGTCGTTGCTGTTGAGCCCGGAGTTCATCGCCGCGCGCACACGCAGGGAATCCTTTCCCCAGGCCTCGATCCGGAGCGTTTCGCCCTGCCGCCGCGCGACGAGTGCTCCATGGTCATTTGAAAAAATCATTTCTTTTTCTCCCTTACGTCATAGATTTTCCTTGCAAAATTCATTCGCCCTGATTCTAGCATAGATTTCCCGGGGATACAATCAGAAAATAGGGTATCGTACAAACTCGGCCAAACTGTTACAATAGTTACCTGGCTGTAAATATTTCACAGGAGAATGTGAAGAAAATGTGACGCAAATAGGAATATTGCTTAAAAACTGTAAAAATAATGCAAATAATTGTTGAAAATGAAACCTGAATGGTTTATACTAAAAAAAGTTTACAGCTATACAAAATGAAAAGGGAGGCAATGAAATGGCAAAGACGAAGAAACCTGCGGTTCCTAAAAACGATGTTCCATTGGGAAAAGCAATGAAGCGGGACTGGCAGCTCTATGTGATGCTGGCGTTTCCGATCATTCTGGTCATCGTATTCAGCTATGCGGCTTATCCGGGTCTGCGGATGGTATTCATGGACTACAAGCCGATGAAAGGATACGCGGGCAGCGAATGGGTCGGCCTTGAGACCTTCAAAAAGATTTTCAATGATAAGGATTTTATCCGTGCGCTGCGCAACTCGATCGTATTCAATCTGCTGGATCTGGCGGTTGGTTTCCCGCTTCCGATTATCCTGGCGCTGATTTTGAATGAGCTGCGGTATCCGAAGTTTAAAAAGGTGACGCAGACGATCCTCTATCTGCCGCATTTTCTTTCCTGGGCGATCATCGGCAGCGTGGCCTATACCATGTTCCGCCCGTCGACCGGTCTTGTGAATATCATTCTCATGAATGCGGGGATTATTGACAGCGGTATCCCGTTCCTGACGGAGAAATGGCACTGGGCGGTGACCTACCTGCTGCTCGGCGTATGGCAGACGATGGGCTGGGGCACGATCATGTACCTGGCAGCCATCACCGGTATCAGCGGCGATCTCTATGAGGCGGCCATGATCGATGGAGCCGGACGCTGGAAGAGGATGCTGCACATCACCCTTCCAGGGATCAGGCCGACGATCGTGACTCTGCTGATTATGAACCTTGGCCGTGTGATGGGCAGCAATCTGGAACGGCTGACTGCGTTTGAAAACTCCATGGTGCGCGATTTCTCGTATCAGTTTGCGGTATATATCTATGAAAAAGGACTTTCTGCGAGCAAGTACAGCATGGCGACGGCGGTGAATCTTTTCCAGTCGCTTGTGGGTGTGGTTCTGGTACTGCTGGCTGACCGCGTCGCCAAACAGCTTGGCGAAGACGGCTTACTGTAAGGGGGTGCGTACATATGGCGAAAGATAAGAAAAAAGCGTCCGGTGAGGGCGATTTCAGTACCGGCGGCAGCCACGCAATATCGAAATTTAAGGTCAGCGACGCGGTCATGATGATCATCCTGGTGCTGCTCTGCGCGACCTGTGTGCTTCCGTTTATCCATCTGCTGGCAAAATCCATTTCCAGCAACAGCGCGGTGCTTGCAAAGCAGGTGACCTTCTGGCCGAAGGGAGTCAATTTTGACGCTTATGTCTCGATTTTTAAAGACGGCAGCCTGGTTTATTCGTTCGTCTACAGTCTGGGCGTGACGCTGGTCTTTACGGCGCTTGGTATGGTGGCCTGTACCTGCGCAGCCTATCCGCTTTCCAAGAAGAGGCTGAAAGGACATTCCTGGATTACGTTTGTCCTGATGGTCCCGATGTACTTCACTGCCGGTATTATTCCGACCTATCTGCTGATGCATGATCTGGGACTGCTGGATACGGTGTGGGTGCTGATCTGGCCTTTGATTTATTCGCCGTATAACATGCTGATTATGAAAAACTATTTCACGTCCAATATTCCGGAGAGCCTGGAAGAGTCTGCGTTCATCGATGGTGCGACAAATGTCCAGGTACTGACGAAGATCGTGCTTCCGCTTTCAAAGCCGATCCTTGCGACCTTGTCGTTGTTCTACGCGGTAGGCCGCTGGAATTCCTACGCGGATAACATGTACTATATCCGCACGGACAGCCTGAAGATGGTACAGTACAAGCTTTATCAGATGGTGGCTTCTGCTAGTGAGGCACAGACGACGACACTTTCCGAAGGAGCTGCCGTGACAAGCACTCCGGAGGTGCTGCAGGCGGCGGCGATCATGTTCGTCACGATCCCGATCATCTGCATTTACCCGTTCCTGCAGAAGTATTTCGTGTCGGGCACGATGCTTGGCGCAGTGAAGGGCTGAATCGATAGTTTTCCCGGAGGTTTGCGTAGCGGACTCGCATGGAATAACCGTTTTGCCGTCGGTGTGTGCCGACAGTTGCATGTGTTTCATGTCACGGTTTCCAGAAAACCGCGGACACGGGCATCGGCCGGAACGGAAGCGGAGACAGAAGTGAGGGGATACTTTCATATCGTCCGGGTATAAATAAACTATATATTATATTAAAAGGAGGATTTATTGCATGAACAAGAAGGTTATCAAAAGAGCGCTCGCTGCTGCACTTGTCGGCACAATGGTATTTGGAAGCGTTCCGACGATCGCCGGCGCTGAGGAAGCGACAGGCATGGATGCGTGGGAAGCATTTGACGAGACCGTGACGATCAAGATCCCGGTTTACGACAGAGGTGCTGAGGGCGTTCCGGATGTTACCGATAACTATTGGACCCAGTGGGTACAGTCTGAGTTTGGCGACAAGTACAACATCAACGTAGAGTATGTAGGGATTACCCGTTCTGACGTTATGACGGACTATGCTCTGCTTGGAGCTTCCGGAGAGCTTCCGACGATCCTGATGGAGTACGACTATGACAAGCTCGCTACCTGGGCGACTGAAGGGTATCTGACGGAGTATGACATTGACTACTTTGCTGAGATCGCACCGACCTATTATCAGGGCATGGTAGACAGAGACCAGCTGCAGTACGTAGAGCTGGCTGGCGGCGACTATCTGGTACTGAGCGAAAGACCGTACTACGAGACCAACTACACCTATGTTACCTTTGTCCGTATGGACTGGCTGGAGGAAGTAGGCTATGACTACATCCCGGATATGAATTCGCAGGATTACATCGACGCGATGCTGGCGATCAAGGAAGCAGGAATCGCTGAGTATCCGGACGGTGTGAACAATGTGATGCTGACCGGCGTTGGCTCTGATCAGACCTATGCGTTCCGTACCTTCCCGCAGGATGAAGAAAACTGGGTAATGTACGGCGATTATCAGATCCCGTCTCTGAGCAGTGATGAGAATTATGCTCTGCTTTCCTTCATTAACCAGAAGTATAACGCAGGCATCCTGGATCCGGAGTATTACACGATTGATACGGAGACCCAGAAGTCGAACTTCATCAATGGACAGACCTTCTCCTATGCGGGATATATCTCCGCTTCCATGGATTGGCTGGAGTCCTTCTATGAGCAGAACCCGGATGCGGAGCTGGCAGTACTGGTTCAGTCTACCGAGCTGAATGAAGAAGGCTATGCACCTGCTTACCGTGCGAACAACCCGTTCGGTATGATGATCGGATTCTCTTCTCTGGCTACAGAGGATGAGATCACCGCTGCCATGATGTACATGGAGTGGATGTGCCAGGACGACGTCCTTGAAACCTTCCAGTGGGGCATTGAGGGCGAGAACTTCACTTATGATGAGGATGGCAATAAAGTATCTATCGACTACAGTGAGCAGTCCTCTGATTATAAGCAGGGCTATAACAACAGCATCGACTACTGGTGCATCGTGACCGCATCCAGAAGCACAGGCACGATCGAGGAGACCATCACTGCTTCTCTGCCGCAGAATCTGCCGCAGAACTTCAACGACGCAGTCATCGAGAACTACTACAATCAGGTAGAAGTAGCTTCTTATGGATGGGCCGTGACCGACTGTATGTTCGGCGACGCGCTTGAGTCCGTGACCGAGTATCAGGAGACCCTGATCAACCTGTACATCGAGCTTCGCGACAAACTGGTCGTAGCTTCTGAGGATGAATTTGATTCTCTGTATGAAGAGTATGCACAGCAGTATCTGGATGCCGGATATCAGGATGTTATTGACGAGCGCCTTGAGCTCTACAATGAGGGCCTGACCACCAAGCTTCCGACCTATGACGACGCAGTAGCGACTACGGTTGAGTAATCGGAGCTTCAATAATCAAAAAAGAAAGGCTGTATGATAACAGATTGCTGCCCGAACAGGCAATGTTTCTGAAAGGGAGATTTGTGATATGAGCCTTCTCACCGGGCAGGGGAGTGATCCACCTGCCCGGTTCTGGTATACATAAATATATAGAAACGACCTGATATAGGCGGACATCCGTGCAAAGAGCTTTATGCTACTCACTTTATTCTCAGAAGAAAAGCTGAAGTGAAAATGTAATTTACTTATCCTGGTGGCTTGACAAAGGCTGCGGCATTCAGCTATGATGAAAAATAGATTTGCGGTTGCTCTATGGCGGCCATTTGCAGTTTTAGTGAAAAATAGTGGGAGGATGCAGACGATGCTGAAATTAGAGTATAATAAGAAAGAAATCGAGCAGGTTATTGACAAAATCGTGAAAAAGACGATGAACATGGATCTGACCTGGGACTGGCCCTGCGGCGTGGCGTACTATGGGATCAGCGACGCCTATGAAAAGACTGGAAAGCAGGAGTATCTGGATCTTTTAAAGGAACGGGTAGACGAGCTGATTGATCTGGGGCTGCCCAAAGTGTGGACAGTCAACGCCTGCGCGATGGGGCACTGCCTGATCACACTGTATCAGGCGACCGGAGAGAAACAGTATTACGACATTCTTATGAGTAAGGTGGAATACATTTCTAAAGATGCGCTTCGCTTCGGCGACCATGTGCTGCAGCACACGGTATCAGCCAACAACGATTTCCCGGAGCAGGCCTGGGCGGACACGCTGTTTATGGCGGCCTTTCTGCTGCTGCGCGTGGGGGTCATGAATAAGGATCAGGCGATGATCGACGACGCGCTGAACCAGTACTACTGGCACATCCGCTATCTGCAGAATCCGAGCAGTGGTCTTTATTATCATGGATACAACAACATTACCGGCGACCACATGTCCGGGATTTACTGGGGGCGGGCAAACGCCTGGGCTGCGTTTACCATGTCAAAGGTGGGCGACATCCTTCCGGAGTGCTATCTTTATCCGAAATACATAGATATCGTAGGCTCCTTAAATGAGCAGCTGGCTGCCCTTAAGACCGTGCAGACGGAGAACGGTCTCTGGAGGACAGTGCTGGATGATCCGGAATCCTACGAGGAGGTTTCTGCATCTGCTGGTATCGCCGCGGCGATGCTCAACCGGGGCAATCCGCTTCACTCTAAATATATCAACAAATCCATCAAGGGACTCCTGGCGAATGTCAGTGAGGACGGCAAGGTGATGAATGTTTCCGGCGGTACAGCTGTCATGAAGGACAGGGAAGGCTACCGCGGGATTCCGAAGGCCTGGATCCAGGGCTGGGGGCAGGGGCTTGCTCTTTCATTCTTTGCTACGCTGCTGGTGTCGGATGATATTGCGAAGGATGGGGCACTGTAAACGAGATTGAATTTCTCTTATATGTTGAACGAATGCATCATTGTGCAGGCAAGATAGTAAAATACAACTGTCTTTGAGAGATATATATTTCTAATCGGACAGGGGGACGATAAATTTCCACTATCCGATTAGAATACACGATATGGAAGGAGGGATGCTGATGAAGCGGGAAGATTATATTACTGATGAGTTAGTTGTGAAAAGAGCAAAAGCAGCAGTGGCAATCGAATTAGAAAAGAAAAGGCTTTGGATATACCGGCAGTGGTTTATGACCCTGATACAAAGCTAATTTATCATGTCTATAGTGACGGAAAAAAGTTGCTGTCGGAAAAAGGATGAGAGAAGGTCGTTACAGTGAGCGCGTCAATAAAAAAACCTGAAATTATTGTTTTTGCCGGACCAAACGGATCAGGCAAGAGCACTTTTACTGAACTTCTGAAGCCGCCGGTGGATTATATAAATGCGGATGAAATTAAAAAGAATTTGAAGTGTTCGGATTTGGAGGCTGCTCAGCTTGCGGAAAAGCAACGAGAGGAGCATGTAGAAAAGAAAGAAGAATTTTGTTTTGAAACGGTCATGTCAACGGACCGAAACCTGAATTTACTGAAAAGGGCAAAAGAGGCGGGCTTTTTATACGCTGTTATTATATCATATGTCCGTACTCGCAAAGCGAGTATGGACGTAGGCCGCGCCAATCGCGCAGCGATTTTCAAATGCGCGGCTTTCATTGTATCCTGACATCAGATCCGATGATAAATATATTTCGTGTGAAATCAAGGGTTGAGTCAGGGGGACACGATGTTCCGGAAGATAAAATTGTAGCGAGATATGATCGCGCTTTGGCACTGCTAAGTGAGCTTATTGAAATATGTGACATATGCCACGTTTATGATAATTCGGGAGCGAAGCCCTTTCGGATTTTCAAAAAGCGAAAAGAAGAATATTATTATGATGAATGTGCGGACTGGCAATTTGAGGACATTCATACGATTACTGGGATAGAGACAATGGAAAAGAAAAATTTAAATGCATAAATTCAAGGAGGACTTTATGACAGAAATAAAAAAAGGCGGCTTTACCCTGCCGGGTGAATCCGGCTATGAGCAGCTGACCCTTAAAATGGCGGAAAAATGGGGCGCGGATGTGATCCGCGACAGTGACGGGACGGTTCTTTCCGATGAGATCGTCCATGCAGGCTATGGGATTTATTCGACAATCTGCATCATTCGCGACCATAATGAATGGGCGAAGGAGAATCAGGATAAGCTGCAGCAGACATTTCTCTGCACGCCGCCGGCGGTGGCTGTTCCGCAGGATGATGAGCCCACGGGATCTGGTGCTGGGATTTGCGGGGCGGATTTTTCCCATGAAACCGCGGCTGCAGCAGGGTGTAACCTTACCATCCGCCTGCTGGACAGCTTTTTCGCTGAGCAGTTCCGGATCAATGATAGTGTCTCTGCCATGAAATACTGGGAGGTCTATGACCGCACTTCCAATCAGAAGCTCGACCGTGACAGGTGGACTTATGACAGTGAGGACGGCAGTGTGACGCTTTGCGGTGTGACTCCTTTCCATAAATATACGGTCAGCTTTCTGGCTTACCGGATCTGGGAAGAGATTTCCATGTACAACCACACGACCAATCACTGGGACAAGGAGCATCTGATGCCGGTGGATCCCCGCTATCCCGAGACGAGGGAGTATCTGCTTGGCTGGCTGAAGGACTGGTGTGAATCCCATCCGGATACGACGGTGGTGCGTTTTACCTCCATGTTTTATAACTTTGTCTGGATCTGGGGCAGCAGCGAGCGGAACCAGAGCCTGTTTTCAGACTGGGGCTCTTATGATTTTACCGTCAGCGATCTGGCCCTGGATGAATTTGAAAAGAAATATGGGTACGCTATGACGGCGGAGGATTTTATCAACAAGGGTGACCTCCATGTGACTCATATGCCGGGCAATGCGCGGAAAAAAGACTGGATGGAGTTTATCAATGATTTCGTGATTTCCTTTGGAAAGCAGCTGATTGACATGGTACATTCCTATGGCAAGAAGGCTTATGTTTTCTATGATGACAGCTGGGTGGGTGTGGAGCCTTACAACGGCAGGTTTCAGGAGTTTGGCTTTGACGGCCTGATTAAGTGTGTGTTCTCCGGCTACGAGGCGAGGCTTTGCGCCGGGGTGGATGTGCCGAGCCACGAGCTGCGGCTGCATCCGTATCTGTTCCCGGTAGGCCTGGGCGGCGCGCCGACCTTTGCTGAGGGCGGCAATCCGACACTGGATGCGAAGAAATATTGGATCAATGTGCGCCGCGCCCTGCTTCGCGCGAAAATTGACCGGATTGGTCTGGGCGGCTATCTGCATCTGACGGAGCAGTTCCCGGATTTCTGCGATTACATCGAAAAGGTGGCCGATGAATTCCGCCTGATCCGCTCCTTCCACGACGCAGGAGCGCCTTATACGATCAAAACGAAGGTGGCTGTGCTGCACGCCTGGGGTGCGCTGCGCTCCTGGACCCTGTCCGGTCATTTTCACGAGACCTACATGCACGACCTGATCCATATCAACGAGGCTCTCTCCGGACTGCCGGTCGATGTGCGCTTCTTCTCCTTTGAAGATGTGAAAAACGGGGCGCTTGACGATGTGGATGTCGTGATTAACGCGGGCTATGCCGGCAGCGCCTGGAGCGGCGGCGACGCATGGAAGGACGACGAGCTGGTGACGATTCTCACAAAATGGGTCTACGAGGGAGGCACTTTCCTTGGGGTAAATGAGCCATCCGCGGTATCTGGTTATGATACATACTTCCGCATGGCGCATGTGCTTGGGGTCGATGAGGATACCGGTGCAAAGGTCTGCCATGGGAAGTGGAGTTTTGAAGTGTGTGACGCAGTATGTGGTGATGGGAGGTTCACCAGTGAAATATGCGGGGATGAAGCATGCAACGGTAAAATATACGATAATGAAATGTCTGCCAGTGAAAGATGTGATGCGCAAAAGGATGAGCAGGCGCAGGTCGTACATCTCATCCCTGAGGGAGCGAGCATCTGTGCAAAGGAAAATCGTTATCTGACGGACGGTACGGCACACGTGCTTCTGGCGGACGGCGAAAAGCCGCTGGCGACGATCCGTGATTTCGGAAAAGGAAAGGGCATCTACCTGGCATCCTTCCAGGTGAATCCGGCGAATACGAGGATGCTTTACCAGCTCATCCGCTATGCGGGCGGCGAAGGACTTTCCGGGCTTTACATGACGGATAACCTTTATACCGAATGCGCTTTTTATCCGGCAAGCGGTACGTTGGTGGTTATCAATAACAGCGATGCGGAGCAGACGACATCCATTCCGACGGAGGAAGGAACTCGTACCGTGACACTGGCGCCGTTTGATACGGCTATTCTTTCCTAAGAAATGTTTTATGAATGAAAAAGATGCAGCCTGTGACGGCTTTGTAATTGTTCAGTATATTTGCAGTTATGTTGCTTCTTTTATGGACAATTCGGAAAGAATTTGGCTGAAGAGCCAGAAACCGAAATTTTTCAGGCTCTTTACAAATGTCAGAGGATGTGTTAGTATATTTTAAATCTACAGACGTAAAATGACAAAGGATGATAGCTTCGCAGGTGAAGACTGATTGTTCGGTTTTTGCCTGCGTTTTTTATGCACAGAGTCAGGCAAAGAATCCATGTGGTTAAAGCCCGCGCAATAAGGATCTACGCTTTGCTCTGATCATATTTTATTCATTTTGCGTGGAAAAGGCTGTTTTACGTATATGATTGAGAAAAGAACTGCTTTTTTGATCATGTGCATAAAAAGCTGACCCAATACTACCCAGGGAGGAAGAAAAGATGCTGCAAGTGGTGAAAAGTGTAAATGATGTCGTAAATGGGATTGTCTGGGGCTGGCCCGCGCTGATCCTTCTGGCATTCGTCGGTGTGCTGATGACTTGTCTGACGAAATTTTTCCAGATCAGTCATATCGGGCACTGGATGAAACAGACGATCGGCGCGATTTTCAAGGACAAACAGGTGGTCGGTCATACGCAGGATAAGTCGATTTCCCAGTTCCAGTCGCTGTGTACGGCGCTGGCGGCGACGGTCGGTACCGGCAATATTGTCGGCGTGGCGGGCGCGATCATGGTCGGCGGACCCGGAGCAGTGTTCTGGATGTGGCTGATTGCCTTTTTCGGCATGATGACCAACTACTCGGAAAATGTGCTCGGTATCTATTACCGCAGGAAAAACAGCTCGGGCGAGTGGTCCGGAGGCGCGATGTATTATCTGCGCGACGGCCTCGGTGCAAAGCCTGGCTGCAAGGGCGTTGGTGCGGTGCTGGCGGTACTGTTTTCGATTTTCTGTTTTCTTGCTTCCTTCGGAATCGGTAATATGACGCAGGTAAACTCCATTTCCGGAAATATGGAGAGCGTGTTCGGCGTGCCGACCTGGCTGACGGGCATCGTGGTGGTGGTGCTTGCCGGGCTTGTGATTGTCGGCGGACTGAAGAGAATTGCCTCCGTGACGGAGAAGATCGTACCGTTCATGGTGGTGCTTTACATACTCGGCACAGTGGTTATCCTGATTACAAACATTTCCCAGGTCGGCGCAGTCTTTGGCGCGATTTTCAACGGCGCGTTTGCCCTGAAGGCAGCCGGCGGCGGCGTGGTTGGATACGGAATCAAGCTGGCGATCGAGCAGGGTATGAAGCGCGGCGTGTTCTCGAATGAGGCAGGTCTCGGCTCTTCTGTTATGGTACACTCCAATTCGAACGTGAGCGAGCCGGTTCGCCAGGGTATGTGGGGCATTTTTGAGGTGTTTGCGGATACGATCATTGTCTGTACGCTGACGGCGTTCGCGGTTCTTTCCTCCGGCCTGGTGGATCTGGAGACCGGCGAGACCGTGGCGGAGTACGCGGGTGTGACGCTGACAAAGGCAAACATCGTCGCTCAGGTATTTTCCATGCATTTCGGCCAGATTGGCGCTGCGTTTGTGGCAGTCGCGATCATGCTGTTCGCGTTTTCAACCGTCCTTGGTTGGAGCCATTACGGCTCAAAGGCGTGTGAATTCCTCTTTGGAGAGAAATACACGATTATTTACCGCGTAGTGTTCGTAGTTGCAATCTTCGGCGGAGCCGTGATGAGCGACAACCTCGCCTGGGATCTGGCGGACACCTTTAACGGTCTGATGATGATCCCGAACCTGATCGGCGTGCTGGTGCTTTCCCCGCAGGTGTACGCGATTACACAGAACTATGTGAGCCGCGTGCTGAAGGGAAAGAAAGAAAAGCCGATGCTTTCCGCTTTCCCGGAGATTCAGAAGGAGCAGGAAGAAAAGCTGGCGCGGACGGGAGAGTAAACTATTTATACAAGCAATGAAGCAAGAGGGCCGAAATACCGGTTTATATCGGGTTTCGGCCCTTTGTCTGCTGTCTTCTTTCACTGTTTTCGCCTTTACAAACCTTCGGCAGCGTGTTAGTATAACTTTGGCTTTTACAAGAAGGTTTTTTTATAAATACATATGACAGATAATGATATTTGACACGGTTAATACTGGAGGCAAGTATGAGGGTTGATTATGATACAAGGACAGCCGCGCATGAAAAAATCGCTTCGCGATTGGCGCAGCCTGCATCCATACCCGCTTCGCGTGTATGGACATATGATGTGATTATTATAGGAGCCGGTCCGGGCGGCATTTTTGCAGCTTACGAGCTGGCCGGACGCAGGCCGGATCTGCGCGTGGCAGTTTTTGAAAAGGGACATTCTCTGGAAAAGAGGAAATGCCCGATTGACGGGGAAAAGGTAAAGACCTGCATTGGCTGTAAGACCTGCTCGATCATGAGCGGATTCGGCGGCGCGGGCGCCTTTTCCGACGGAAAATATAATGTGACGAATGATTTTGGCGGTACCCTGCACGAATACATAGGCAAGCAGAAGGCGCTGGAGCTGATGTATTATGTGGATGATATTAACATGAAGTACGGCGGCGAGGGGACGAAAATGTACTCGACAGCCGGGACAAAGTTCAAAAAGCTCTGCATGCAGAATAAGCTGAGCCTTCTGGATGCTTCTGTGCGCCACCTTGGGACGGATATTAATTACCGGGTTCTGGAGAATCTTTACGATTATCTGAAGGACAAAGTTACCTTTTTCTTTGACACGCCGGTAGAAAGTGTAGAGAAGACAGAGGGAGGCTATTTGGTTCATACAGAGCATACGACCGGAAGGGCTGTACGGGCAGCGGAAAAGTCTGATGCTTTACATAGTGAAAACGTATCGGAAAATTCCGATATTTCATGTGATGGAAGCACGTTAGAATGCTCTGATACTGCATATAACGGAAGCATATCTGCGCAATTTCAGGAGGACTCGTGCGCGTTTTTCTGCAGTGAATGCATCATTTCCGTTGGCAGAAGCGGCAGCAAGTGGATGGAGAAGATCTGCGGCGAGCTGGGGATTCCGACAAAATCCAACCGGGTGGACATCGGTGTGCGCGTGGAGCTTCCGGCGGTTATCTTTTCCCATCTGACGGATGAGCTGTATGAGAGCAAAATCGTTTACCGCACGGAGAAATTTGAAGACCGGGTGCGCACCTTCTGTATGAATCCGAATGGAATTGTCGTGAATGAGAATACAAACGGCATCATCACGGTCAACGGACACAGTTATGAGTCAGAAGAAATGCAGACGGAGAATACGAATTTTGCGCTTCTGGTGGCAAAGCATTTTTCCGAGCCATTTAAAGACAGCAATGGATACGGCGAGAGCATTGCGCGTCTTTCCAACATGCTCGGAGGCGGCGTGATTGTCCAGCGCTTTGGCGATCTGGTCCGCGGGCGGCGCAGTACGGTAGCGCGCATCGAGGAGGGGCTGGTGCAGCCGACCCTGAAGGCGACGCCCGGAGACTTAAGTCTGGTGCTGCCGAAGCGGATCCTGGACGGGATTATTGAGATGATCTACGCTCTGGATAAGATCGCGCCCGGCACGGCTAACGATGACACGCTGCTGTACGGTGTGGAAGTCAAGTTTTATAATATGGAAGTGGACATCGACGAAAACCTGGAGACGAAAAACAAAGGGCTGTACGTCATCGGGGATGGAAGCGGTGTGACACATTCTCTGTCACATGCGTCCGCGAGCGGCGTTTATGTTGCCAGGAAGATCTGTGAGAAGCAGGATGGTGCAGTCTGATCAGAGTAGCATGATGAGAAGCAGGATAGCATGGTGGTTTGATCAGGGGACATGGTGAGAAAAAGATGGCTGGAGTCTCCGCAGAAAGACCTGCAGGGTGCAGGATGGTACAGCCGGATAATGGCAGAGAAAAACAAAAAAGTTAAAACAGAAAAAGAGGAAAGATAGACGATGAAATATGATTACCTGATAGTTGGCTCCGGCCTGTACGGAGCGGTATTTGCGCATGAGGCTGCCGCAAAGGGAAAGCGTGTCCTGGTGGTGGACCGGCGGGGCAACATTGCCGGAAATGTTTATACGGAGGATGTGGAAGGCATCCATGTACACAAATACGGCGCGCATATTTTCCACACAAATAATAAAAAGGTCTGGAACTACATTACGAAATTTGCCGAGTTCAACCGGTTTACGAATTCGCCGGTTGCGAATTACAAGGGCGAGCTGTATTCCATGCCGTTCAACATGTATACCTTTAATAAAATGTGGGGCGTGGTGACGCCGGCGGAGGCCGCCGCGATTATCGAAGAGCAGAAAAAAGAAGTCACCGGTACGCCTCAGAATCTGGAAGAGCAGGCGATTTCGCTGGTTGGCCGGGACATTTTCGAAAAGCTGGTGAAGGGCTACACGGAGAAGCAGTGGGGGCGCGACTGCAAGGAGCTTCCCGCGTTCATCATCCGGCGCCTGCCGGTGCGCTACACCTTTGACAACAATTATTTCAACGCACTTTACCAGGGCATTCCCATCGGCGGCTACACGAAGCTGGTAGCGAATCTGCTCTCCGGCATTGAGGTGCGGCTGAATACAGACTATCTGAAATGCAAAGACGAGCTTCGCCCGCTCGCGGACAAGGTCGTGTATACCGGCCCGATTGATGAGTACTTTGCCTACAGTCTGGGGACGCTCGAATACCGGTCTGTTCGCTTTGAGACGGAGCTTCTGGATCAGCCGAATTTCCAGGGCAACGCGGCAGTCAACTATACGGACCGGGAAACACCGTGGACCCGTATCATCGAGCACAAATGGTTTGAATTTGGCAAGGATGAGAACGGCAACGATCTGCCGAAGACCGTAATCAGCCGCGAGTACAGCTCCGAATGGAAGCCCGGCGACGAACCCTATTATCCGGTTAATGACGCGAAAAATACCACACTTTATGAACAGTACCGCGCACTCGCCGAAAAGGAGGAGAAGGTCCTCTTTGGCGGCCGCCTTGGAGAATACAGGTATTACGACATGGACGCAGTCATAGCTTCTGCGCTTGAATTATGCGAAAGAGAATTGTGAATATTCAATTCAGGAATATTCAGTCCAGAAATATTCAGTTCAGAAATATTCAGTTCAGAAAGTATGTGTGAATCATTAATCACAAATGACATGTTCTGCATTGCTGCCTGGGGAGTTATAAGGCTTAAAGCGGGGGATGCTGATAAAAAATATGAAAAAAGAGAGAAAGAAGAGCCAGCAGCTGCTGTGCTTTTCTTTTTTTTGATGCGCAGGGGTGCGTAAGGAATTTTAGCAGCTAAGCGGTTCGCTCTCCGCACCTGTGTCCTCGATTTACTGCGAAAATCGGGACATAATACAAGTGCCATTGGCACTTAGTGCTCTTATGGCATACCGCCCGTTGTAAACCGCATGTCACTGGCATGCCGGAGGCACGGCGGACAGGAGAGAGGGATACTCCACTGTCCGATTGCCGTCGGCTCACGAGAGCGTTATGTGAGTAAAAAATCAGGTATGAAATCCGGCAGGATTGGGCATGATAGCAATAGAATCAGAAGGAAATGAAAAGGAATTCTTGATTATGACTATGAAAGATATTTGCAACAAGACACGAAGAAATGGGAAAGGCAGAGCTGTCGGCCGCAGCATAATGTGTACTCTGGCCGTGTTTCTGCTGATTGTGCTGATCAGTATTCTTTGTGTGTGGTATTTTACTTCTGCTAAGACGAGGACGAGCCAGCCGCATAATTCGCAGCTGGTCTGGCGTGTTCTTGATGCTGGAAGGCTGTGATAAATGCAGAAATGTGTAAATACAGAAATGCGTAAATATAGAAATACGTAAATACAGAAATACGTGAATGTGTAAATGCACCCGCACATGACTGGCCTGGTGATGTGATTTTGATGAAACGATTGCACCTTATCAGAATGGAATGTATAGAAGGGAAAATGGAATCATGGCAGCGACAGATACTTTGTACCTGAAAATTGATAAAAATGTGCGCGTCACCGATAAAAAGGTTTCGCTGGGCGACATAGCGCAGATTTTCTGCGAAGATAAACCGGTCGAGAGTAAGGTAAAGACCCTGCGGCTGCCGACAGAACGGCTGCATGGGCCGGGGCGCTGCGTGTATTCGGTTCTGGACGTTTTTCCGGTGATTCTGCAGGAATATCCAAAACTGGAGATCTGCAATCTGGGCGAGACGGATTTTATTCTGACTCTGGAGAAAACACCTTCCGGATCTGGCATGTGGAGTCGGGTAAAAACGGTTTTGCTGTGCTTTTTGTCCTTTTTCGGAGCTGCCATCTCGATTATGGCATTCAATACGGATGTGGGTCTGACAGATCTGTTTGGAAAACTGTACGAGATGTTTACCGGAAAGCCTTCCAATGGATTTACACTTCTTGAAATTTCTTATTCTATAGGAGTGGGACTGGGCATCCTGATATTTTTCCATCATTTCGCACGGAAAAAGAGCCATGCAGACCCGACTCCGCTGCAGGTGCAGATGCGGGTTTACGAGGAAGATGTGGACAAGACTCTGATCGAGAGCGAGGGGCGGATGTCGAAAAGCCACGAGGAAGCAACCTGAGGGGCGAATGCCGAAAAGCCACGAGAAAGCAACCAGAAGGGCGGATGAAGGAAAGCCAGGATGCGGCAGTCCGGGAAGCGGATGCTAAAAAAACCCAGAAGGCGGAAATGGTACAATCCGAATCGGGAAGGAGAAAAAGAACAGATGGGACAGGTGTTTGTGACAGTAATTGGCTTTTCCGGAGGTTTTCTCGTAGCGGGCGGAGTGGTATCTGTGATGGTGGGACTGGGGATTATTACAAGGTTCATCGGCCTTTCTCATACGGCACGGCAGATTTTGTGGTATGAGGATGCGATTTTTCTGGGCGCGGTAGCGGGAAATGTGGCGACCGTGTTTGATTTTCGCCTGGTGATTGGAGCATGGTTCCTGGCAGTCACCGGCGCCTTTATTGGAATTTTCGTCGGCGGATGGGTGATGGCGCTCGCCGAAGTGCTTGACATTTTTCCTGTCTACTCCAGACGTCTGGGAATCAGGCACGGCGCACGATGGATCGTGGCTGCGCTTGCGGTCGGGAAAACAGCGGGAAGTCTTTTGTACTTTTTTCGGGGATTGGGGTGAAACGGTCTGTTTTAAAGCATCAGCAGTTTCCCCTGCGGATATCCCCCCTGGATTTTCTGTATCTTTTAAAAGCCGATATGATAATAACTCTTAAAGACAATGAAGGATACATATAAATGATCAGGCGCTTCTTGTGGAATAATTTACAAAAACAGTTTGAAAAACAGTCTTGAAAAGACGGTATGGTTGTAGTAAAGTAGTGGCGAAGTTTTCACACGGTACGGCTCATCGAAAGCCGCAGGCTGCAGAGCTTTCATACAGCACAGCTCATTCAAAGCCGCAGACCTGGGATAAATGATACCGGGAAGGTATCAGAACAGAGACGAAAAGAGAAGATACAGGGGGATACGAAAGTGATTTCAAAAAAGATGCGTCCGTTTCTGGAGAACAATTCCGCGATCCGGATGATGTTTGAAGAAGGAAAAAAGATGGCGGAGCTTTATGGTGCAGATAAGGTGTATGATTTCAGCCTTGGCAATCCGAATGTGCCGGCACCGCAGAAGGTAGGAGAGGCGATTAAGGAGATTCTCGATGAAGAGGATCCTCTTTTTGTACATGGATATATGAGCAACGCGGGCTATCCGCAGGTGCGCGAGGCGATTGCGGAGAATCTGAACCAGAGGTTCGGTACCAGCTTTGCCGGGCGGAACCTGATCATGACGGTCGGCGCCGGCAGCGGACTGAATGTCGCACTCAAAACTGTGCTGGATCCGGGCGATGAGGTGCTCACCTTTGCGCCTTATTTTCTGGAATACCGTGCCTATGTGACGAATTACGACGGCGTGCTGGTGACAGTAGAGCCGGATACAGAGACCTTTCAGGTCAATCTGGAGGCGTTCCGCGCTAAGATCAATGAGAAGACAAAGGCCGTGATTATCAACAACCCGAACAACCCGACCGGTGTGGTGTATTCTGAGGAGACGATCTGCGCCCTGGCGGCGGTTTTAAATGAGAAGCAGGCGGCCTATGGCCATGAAATCTATCTGATTTCGGATGAGCCGTACCGCGAGCTGGTATTTGACGGGGCGGCGGTTCCGTTTGTGACAAAGTATTATGACAATACGATGGTGGTTTATTCCTATAGTAAATCCCTGTCTTTGCCGGGCGAGCGCATCGGCTATCTGCTGATTCCGGATGAGGTAAGCGAGAGTGCCGCGACGATTGATGCCGCGACGATTGCGAACCGTATCAGCGGGTGTGTAAACGCGCCGTCTTTGATTCAGCTGGCGGTAGGACGCTGTGTGGACTGCCAGGCGGATCTGGATTTTTACGACCGAAACCGCAAGACCCTCTACGAAGGACTGACCAGCATGGGCTTTGACTGTGTCCGCCCGCAGGGCGCGTTTTATCTGTGGATGAAGGTGCCGGCGGGAAAGCAGGCGAAGGACAAAGCTTCCTCTGATGGCTGCAGCAGAGAAACTGCGGCAGCAGCTGGAATGACAGAGGCCGCAGATCGAAAGGAGCTTCTGGCAGCAGAAGCAGAATTTGTACAGGCAGCCAAACGATATCACATTCTGGCCGTGCCGGGCAGCTCGTTTGCATGCCCTGGTTATGTGCGCCTGGCATATTGCGTTTCTTATGAGACGATCGTGAATGCACTGCCGGAATTCCGGAAGCTTGCCGCGGATTATGGACTTTCTGTATGACTGTAACGGGAGATAAATCGGATGAAGATCATTATCATAGGTCTGGGCAAGGTAGGAATGGCTCTTGCCGCAGAGTTGTGTGACGAGGAAAATGACGTCACAGTAATTGATAAAAAAGAGGAGCTGGTGGAGGATGCTACCGGTCAGTATGACCTGATG
>JAJQFO010000181.1 GCA_021201095.1 Lachnospiraceae bacterium | reverse complement strand
CGCACTTGTTTCATTCATGTTGGTGCCGCGCAAGGCGGGGCATGGGGATTTGGTTGCAATATCACAAAAACATGCTTCTTTCAAATGACGGCTGCAACAGGTACAATAGACCGTCGAGGAGGTATGCAGTCATACTATGAAAGCGATGGAAACACATTCACGAAACGAACAAATACTGAATGATCCGGTCGAACAGGTGATACCAAGACTTGCGGGACCGACGATCCTCTCGATGCTGATTACGTCTGTTTATAATATGGCGGATACGTTTTTTGTAAGTCAGATCGGTACGTCCGCATCCGGGGCCGTAGGTATCATTTATTCAGCGATGGCACTGATCCAGGCATTTGCATTTATGCTCGGACAGGGTGCAGGAAACCAGATTTCCCAATTGCTTGGAAAAGGCCAGAAGGAAGAAGCAAAAAAGTATGCATCGGTTGCCTGGTTTACCGGCTTTGGGCTGGGCCTCGTGATTGCAGTACTCGGCATGACACAGATGGAATCGATCGTGCTGCTGCTTGGTTCTACGGAGACCATCGCTCCCTATGCGGCAGATTATGCCCGCTATATTTTTCTGGCAGCGCCTTTTATGATCTGTTCGCTGATTATGAACAATCTTCTCCGTTTTCAGGGACTGGCTGTCTATTCCATGGTCGGAATTACGACTGGCGGTATTTTGAATATTATCCTTGATCCGATCCTTATTTTTGGCGCCGGAATGGGTACGATGGGTGCAGGCGTTGCAACTGGATTTTCCCAGTTTGTCAGTTTTTGTATTCTTCTGTTTATGTGTAATATGCATAGGGATACCATTCGGATCACACCGCGCAATTACCGCCCGACGAAGCAGATATATGGGAGCATCTTTTCTACGGGAGCACCAGCTCTTGCACGGCAGGGCATTGCGAGCATCTCTTCCGTGATGTTAAATTCGATTGCGGGAAATTATGGTGATGCAGCTGTCGCGGCGATGACGATAGTCTCACGCTTCACAATGTTTATCAATTCTGTCATCATTGGTTTTGGGCAGGGCTTTCAGCCAGTCTGCGCGTTCAATTTTGGTGCCGGAAAATATGATCGCGTCAGACGATCGTTCTGGTTCTGCGTGAAAGTCGCGACGGTCATGCTGCTCATCCTTTGTGTGATTTCCATGCTACTCTCCGGACATATTATCGAATTATTCCGAAAGGACGATGCGGAGGTTATCGCAATCGGAACCTTCGCGCTGCGTGCGCAGCTTGTTACAATGCCTCTCTGGGGTTACTATATTATGAGCAATATGTTCACCCAGTCCATCGGGTATGGCTTGCGTGCCTCTATAATATCCTGTGCGCGGCAGGGGCTGTTTCTGATTCCTGCGTTGGCTATTCTTTCTGGTATGTTCGGATTACGCGGACTGCAGCTCTCACAGCCCGTCGCTGATGTTTTCGCGTTTATTCTGGCATTCGCACTGACCAGAAGAGTATTGAGGGAATTCGATAACACAACCAACGGTTGCTGATTGACAAATGATTTCTGATTTATGAAACTGTGATTAGGGGGCTATAGTGATGAAAAAGAAAATCATTCAGAGCTGCAGGACATGCGTCTGATGATGTTCTATATAGGAAGACAAACTATGAGGAGGTAACTTGTAATATGTTTCAGATGAGTTTTCAGGACGAGAATGGCAGCCGGTTGGCAGGCTGCGCGATGGAAGGAGAAAGTCCTCTGAATGCGGCGGACGTACCGGCTATGAAGCATCACTTCTACTATACTTCTACCGTTCCGATGGCACAGACCTCATATGGACCGGTGCGCGGATATCATTACGATGGCCTGGATATATTTAAAGGGATTCCATATGGAAAAGCTCGCAGATTTCACGCTCCGGAGCCCGTCACCGGCTGGAAGGAACCGCTGGAGGCTACAAATTATGGATATGTGTGCCCCGTATTGCGGATGGAAAAACCAGGAGGAGAGATGCTTGTTCCTCACCGATACTGGGTGCAGAATGAGGATTGCCTGAATCTGAATATCTGGACACCTGCGTGTGACTGCGGCAAACGTCCGGTTCTCGTCTGGCTGCATGGAGGCGGATATTCAGACGGTTCGGCCATTGAACAGGTCGCCTATGAAGGGGAGAACATGGCAAGGTTGGGTAACTGTGTCGTTGTTTCTGTCAATCACAGGCTGAACATTCTTGGATACTTTGATTTGTCTGATTTTGGAGAGGAATATGTTAATTCCGGGAATGCAGGCGGAGACGATATTGTGCTGGCTCTGAAATGGGTTCGGGATAATATAGCGGTTTTCGGCGGCGATCCAGCCTGCGTAACCGTTTTTGGTCAGTCCGGAGGCGGAGCAAAGGTGACTACGCTGCTTCAGACACCGGCGGCGGACGGCTTGTATCATCGCTGCTTTAATATGAGCGGTGTTATCGGCGGCGCGATGGCGGACAGCACTGGAAGCGGGCGGGATTGTGCGCTGGCAGTTATGGATGCGCTGGGAATTTCCTCCGCGGCGGAGCTGGAAAAGGTTCCTTACGCGCAGCTGGCGGCGGCTTATAACCAGGTGAGCCCTGCTCTGAGAAGAGAGGGAAAAAATGTCGGCATGGCTCCGCATCCAAACGCTTTTTATCTGGGAGATCCTCTTACAAATGGCAGGGGCTTTCGGAAAGAGACGGCAGCGGTTCCTCTGCTGGTCGGCACTGTGTTTTCCGAGTTCCTCGGATTTTTTAAACCGGATTTATCTGTGCCGCTGGAAACGCTTTTTGGCGAAGAGACTGCAGTGCAGCTTCGCACTTTGTATCAGGCAGCGTATCCCTGCCGGGACGCTTCGCAGATAGCTCTTGTGGACACGATGTTCCGCAGTCCGACCATTCAGTATATTCAGGCGCGGGCCGCATCCGGCGGTCCCGTGTTCAGCTATCTTTTTGAACAGGATTTTCCGATTGAAGATGGCCGCAGTGCATGGCATTGCTCGGATATTCCATTTGTATTCCATAATACGGAGCTCGTTCCCGTCTGTGCGTTCCATGGTGCATCAGAACTGGAGGAGAGGATTTTTCACGCAGTAATGGACTTTGCGCGTACAGGCAATCCGGGATGGCAGGAAAGCACCGATACGATTGAGAACACGATGCTTTTTGGCCCGGACTGTCATGTGGTACAGAATCATGATCATGCGCTTATCCAGGCATTGCTTCCTCTGGAAAAACAGCTCTTATCCGCTGCCACTCAAGGTGATGGACAGATCCAGCATTAAGCTATATTTTGATTTGGGAAAAGTGATATGAATGAGAGTAAAACGACTTACGCCGTTTACTATAATTTAAAGAATTGACAGCTCAGAAGAAAATGTCGTCGGTAAAAGGCGGCATTTTTGTTTTCTGAAATTCCAATTTTCAGCGAGGAAATTCCATTCAATAACGGATAATTGCCTGTTATTATGTAGCTATCAAAAAAGTCAGGAGGACACAGGAAATGAAAAGAAAAATGGTTTCAGTTATGCTGGCTGCCGCGACAATCTGTATGTTGACCGTATGCGGAAATGTGGGGACAGAAATTGTGGCGGAAGCGGCAGAAGGTTCAGCCACTGATGGGGAAGGGGTGGATTTCTCCGGCGTTACCTTGAAATGGTACTTTGGAACAGGTATCAGCGAAGATATGGTTAATCAGATTATTGTAGATTTTAAAGAAGAAACAGGCGCTACCATTGAATGGGAAAGCGCAGGAGAAGGCACCTCAGTTTTAAAATCGAGATTTGCCGCGGGGGAAGCACCGGATGTATTTGCTCTGGAGGGCTCGTTGGATACCCTGAGCGAATGGAAAGACTATCTTTATGATTTATCAGATGAATCCTGGGTTGATGTAGTATACGATTCGGCAAAAACAGCAGGAACGCTGGATGGTCAACTCCTTGCGCTGCCGTATTCTTCTGAAGCCTGTGGTATTATTTATAATAAGGATTTGTTTGAACAGGCGGGAATTACTGAAATTCCGGATACTTTAACAGAATTGGAAGAGGCATGCAAAAAGTTAGAGGATGCGGGAATTCAGGCATTTGGAGAAACATATATGGTATATGGTTTTGCCATGCATGCCCTGTCAGCGGAATTTGCCTATGAACTGGAACTGAATCCCGATGTGGTAGAGGGGCTCTATAATAAAGAAAATTCGCTGAATGATTTTTCTATAACAGAAAACTGGTACAAATATATAGACTTAACGTTAGATTACGGACTTGGTAAAAACTCTATTACCTATAGCGCTGATGATCAAATTGCCGATTTCGCTGCCGGGAAAATAGCGATGATCAAACAGGGAACATGGCTGGCAGATACTATTTTGAAAACCAATCCGGACATCAATTTTGGCCTTATGGCAATCCCGCTGACAGACAATGAGGAAGAAACGAAATTGATGGTATCCTCGGCAACAAATGTATTGTGTGTTTATAAAGATTCCGAAAATCTGGATGCAGCATTGTACTTTATCCAATGGTTTGTTGAAAATGCAGAAACGTATCTTGTGGAATTAGGAGATATTGCACCTCCGTTTGAAGGCGTGGATACGTCCTCCTTGTCTGCTTTAAACCAGGATATGAATCAGTATATTTCTGATAATAAGGAATTTGATGGATTTGGGATGGAGGATTGGCCAACCGGATTTACGGAAGATTTACTGGCTCCAATTCAGGCGTACTGCGCCGGGCAGGCAGACGCTGAGGCTACAAATGAGGCGTTAACGGAAAAATTCTATACTCGGTTAGATTAAGCATAATCCGTGATTGAGCAGGAGGCGGTCTGTCGGCTCCTGCTCACCCATTTGGGGTGCCGAGGCATAGTTCACATAATTTATTTTTATGCACCCAGGCGCAAACAAAAAAACAGGGCCTTCCTGTAAAAGCGGGCCTTAGGATGGAAGAGGGTTGAATTGTGAAGAATAAAAAAGTAAAGGACAATATTATTTATTTTATTTTTACAGGCGGAGCAATGGCGGTCTTTCTTTGCTTTGTAATCTATCCAATGCTGATCGGGTTGAGAAATTCCTTTACAGATTATGATGGCATCAGTCTGAATGTTAATTGGGTAGGATTAAAAAATTACATAGCTGTATTTCAAAATAAGGATTTTTTAAGTTCCATTTCGTTTACGGTCAGATATACGATTGTGACAATCATTTTAAGCAATGTGATAGGTCTTGCACTGGCGTTGGCACTCAATATGAAATTAAAAACGCAGTCAATACTAAGGGGAGCATTTTTTACCCCGATGATGATCGGTGCAGTTACCGTCGGCTTTTTGTGGAGATTTATTTTTACGAATTTTTTCCCGTACCTGGGGGACCTGTTTGGAATAGAGATGCTGAAAAATAATATATTAACGAATGCGACTTCGACTTTCTGGGGCATTTGTTTTATTGAGGTATGGCATGGGGTTGGTTATATGATGCTGATCTATCTGGCAGGATTACAGAGTGTTCCGGCGGATGTACTGGAATCAGCGGCTATTGACGGAACAAATTCGTGGCAGAGGTTCAGACACATAACATTACCGCTGATCCGTTCATCCTGCACGATCTGTATGTTTTTGACTTTGGTAAATGGCCTGAAAGTGTTTGATCTGCCGTATTCATTAACGTCGGGCGGACCTTACGGCTCTACGCAGTCCATTGCCTATAATATTTACATGGAAGCCTTCTCAAGAGGCAACTATTCGCTGGCAACGGCAGAATCCTTTGTTTTTTGTATTATAGTGGGAATTGTTGCATTGATCCAGACAAAAGTGATGAATGGGGAGGAAGACTAAAGTGAAGAAATATACGTATAAAACGGCGATTATTGAAGTTTTTGTCATCCTGTTAGCACTTGTGTTCCTGTATCCGATTTTTCTGGTCTTTATTAACGCTTTTAAGAGCGGAAACGAAATCGTGATGAATATGACAGCGTTGCCGACAAAGCTGCATTTTGAAAATTTTGCTGCTGCCTGGGAAAAAATGAATTTTGGACGAGCATTTTTGAATACTCTGTTTATCACAGTTGCTTCCGTAGCGGGTATTATCGTCCTTAGCTCGGCGGCAGCATACAAGATGGAAAGAAACAATAATATCGTGAGTAAATGCTTTTCCGGCTTGCTGGTATTTTCAATGGTTATCCCTTCCCAGGTACTGATGATACCGCTGGTTCAGGTGGCAAGGCAATTTGGGTTGATCAATAATCTTTGGGGAATGGTGTTTATTTATTGGGGCGGCAATATGGCGATGTCCATATTCCTTTACTCGGGTTTCGTAAAAACAGTTCCGATTGAGCTGGAGGAAGCCGCAATTATTGACGGAGCCGGGCCTTTTAAAACCTTCTTTTCTATTGTCCTTCCGCTGCTCAAACCCATCACCTCAACGATCGCAATCATGAGTACGATGAGCGTGTTTAATGATTTCATGATTCCGAGACTGATTTTGACACGAGACCATGTGGTTACAATTCAGGTTGCCATGCAGAAGTTCTATGATTCTTACCAGACGGACTGGAGCGGGGTTATGGCTGGGTTAACACTTACCATGCTTCCAATGCTGATTTTCTTCCTGATTATGCAGAGAAATCTTATGGACAGTATGGTGACCGGAGCAGTGAAAGGTTGAAAGGGAAAAGCAATGGTAAATCAATTATATTATGCACAGGGGTTAGCCCATAATAAAATCATGCCGGGAAATTTTTTCAGAGAGTTTGGCGATCGGATCGAGCATACGGAGAGAATTCCTTACGGCGCTGAAGTGATGGATGATGGAAATGTCAGATTTGAAATATATGCGCCCAAAGCAGATGAGGTAATCATCGCACGCCGCATGGATAATTTTAAATTGAAAAAGAATTCTCGTGGTATGTGGAGCGGAACATGTCATTTGGGGTATGGGTATCACAATTTAAATATTCTGATTGACGGGAATGAAGTCCTGTATCCTTTTATTCCGATTGGCTTCGGCTTTTCCAGGCCGGTGAATTATGTTGACGTACCGGATCCGGAGGATCCATGGAAAAGGATTGAAAACGTGCCGCACGGGGCAGTGGTCACAGAATACTTCCATTCCAGTGTGACGGGAATGGCGGAACGGCTTTTGGTCTACCTGCCGGCGGAATATCATGTCGCGAGTGAAAAAAGATATCCGGTATTATATTTGCAGCATGGACACGGGGAGAATGAAAATTGCTGGGTCAATCAGGGAAAAGTTAATTTTATAATGGATAATCTGATTGCGCAAAAAAAAGCTGTTCCAATGATTCTGGTCATGGCCAATGGAATGGTACAGAAAAGGGAAACAGAAGGCAGAAGGATTGATTCCCGGCTTTTTGAAAATGTGCTGCTGGAAGATATTATTCCGTTTGTTGATAAAAATTATCGCACGATTGATAACAGGGAAGCCAGAGCTATGGCTGGATTATCCATGGGCAGCATGCAGACTTCGGTGATTACTTTTAAACATCAGGATCTCTTTGCGTGGGCTGGGCTCTTCAGCGGCTTTCTGCGGGACATTATGAATGAAGATGCTTCTCGTTCCCACCTGGAACATTGCTATGCTGATACATTTTCATCAAATATGAAATTATTATTCCGGGCAATGGGAAACGAGGACGAATTTTTTGCCGAGTTTGAAGAAGATGACAGAATCCTGGAAGAATCAGGCATATCAAATGAAAGAAGAATCTACAAGGGCAGACATGAATGGAAGGTCTGGAGAGAATGTATTCAGGAATTCGCACAGCTGATTTTCGTGGAAGGGAAATGAACAGGAAACAGTTTTATTTTACCAAATCTTTAGCCATGGAAGAAGCGCTATCGTTTAATCAGGGGGAGATTACGAATGAGTCAGAAATATCCTAATCTTTGCAAACCGATTACTTTAGGGAGGACGACCTTTCGGAACCGGATGTTTTCAGCTCCGATGGGCGGCACGGATATCACAAATGACGGCTGTATCGGGCCGAAATCGAAATCGTTTTATGAGCTGCGGGCAAAGGGCGGTGCGGGCGCCGTCACCGTATCGGAATGCATGGTGCATCCGCAGACGGACGGCAGCCATGCGTACCATCTGGACACGAGCGTTTTGAATTCGCTTGCTTCGTTTACCTATACCGCGGATGCGATTCGCAGACACGGGGCCATCCCGAGCGTGGAGCTGTCGCACTCCGGGATGTATGCGGGGACTTATATGACTGATAAGACCCGCCAGCATGAAATGTTCCAGTGGGGACCGTCGGCCTGTGTTCGCCCGGACGGGGTCGAGGTATACGAACTGACGCAGGAGCTGATTGATGAGATTGTCGCTGCGTACGGAAGGACGGCTGGCCTGGCAAAGCGGGCCGGGTTTGAGATGGTGATGATCCACGGCGGACATGGTTGGCTGATCAACCAATTCTTAAGTCCGTGGTTTAACAAACGGACCGACTGCTACGGCGGTTCGCTGGAAAACCGCTGCCGGTTTGCGAAGGAAGTGCTGGACGCAGTGCGCGCGGCGGTCGGACCGTTCTTCCCGATTGAATTCCGCATGAGCGGGTCGGAGCTGTTTGAGGGCGGCTATACGCTGGAGGATGGCATTGAGATCGCGAAACAGCTGGAGAGCCGGGTGGATCTGCTTCATGTCTCGGCGGGTACCTATCAGCGCGGATTTGGCGATACCCATCCGTCCATGTTCAAGCCGCATGGCTGTAATGTGTATCTCGCTGCGGAGATTAAAAAGCATGTAAAGGTGCCGGTGGCGACGCTCGGAGGTCTGAACGACCCGGCGCAGATGGAGGAAATCATCGCCTCCGGGCAGGCGGATGTCGTTGAGATGGCGCGGGCGCTTCTGGCCGACCCGTTCCTGCCGCAGAAGGTTATGTCCAACCGGGATGAGGAAATTGTACGCTGCCTCCGCTGTTTCACCTGTATGGCAGAGCGGGCGGCGACCGCGACCCGCCGCTGCACGGTCAATCCGCTGATCGGGCGGGAGGACGAGGGAGATGTCATTTATCCGGCACCGGAGAAAAAGCGGGTTCTGGTTGTTGGAGGAGGCCCTGGCGGGCTTTATGCGGCCTATACGGCGGCGCGCCGGGGACATGAGGTTGTCCTCTGTGAAAAGGAAACGGAACTCGGCGGCATTCTAAAAAGTGAGCGGGCGCTGCCCTTTAAATCTGAAATGTATCAGCTGGCAGGGACTTATGCACTGCTGGCAGAAAAGGCAGGAGCGGAGATCCGGCTGAACACGCCGGTCGACCGTGCATACGTGTATGCGTTCGCACCGGATGCGCTGATTATTGCAGCTGGCTCGACGCCTCTTGTCCCGCCGATTCCGGGGCTTAAAGGTGAAAACGTCGTCGTCGTGAACAATTATTATAAGGAAGAAGAAAAGGTAGGCGACGATGTGGTCGTCTTCGGCGGCGGCCTTGCCGGATGCGAATGCGCGATTCACTTAGGTCAGCTCGGGAAAACCGTGCATCTGGTTGAGATGCGGGACGAGCGCGCGCCGGACGCCAATGTGCGCCACCGTCCGCTTTTGCTGAATGAAATCGAGAAATACGTGACCGTCCATACCGGCTATAAGGGGCTGGAGGTAAAGGAAGACGGCATCCTCTGTGAGGACAAGGACGGAAATCAGGTGCTTGTCCCCGGCCATAGCGTCATCTGCGCGCTTGGACAGCGTTCCCGCACCGATGTGGTAGAAGAGCTTCGGGACGCAGCACCGTTTGTGCGGGTCATCGGAGACGCAGCGCGGGTATCCACCATCACAAATGCGGTGTACTGGGGGTATCATGCGGCGATGGATATAGAGTGATAGTAAATAAGTTTTATGCCTTCATTTAGAACATAAAAAGAAGAAAGTGGGAAGGAAAGAGGCATGAATGAAAAATGGATTTACAAAATTGACAATCTTAAGCTGGATAACGAGGATCTGTTACTGAATGAGACAATTTTTCATAATGCAAACGGATATCTTGGGGTGCGTTCAAATTTTGAGGAGGGCTATCCGAAGGGATATGATACCATTCGGGGCTCCTACATCAATGGATTTTATGATATTTCCGAAATGAAACAGGCGGAAAAACTGTATGGAATGGCAGAAAAAAAGGAAACTATGCTGAATGTGGCGGATGGCCAGACGATTCGGCTGTATCTGGAAGAGGAAGAGTTTTCAATGTTTTCAGGGACTGTACTCTCATCGGAGCGCTGGCTGGACATGGAGAGTGGAATTACCGCAAGGAAGGTGCTCTGGAGATCTCCGGAGGGCAGAGAAGCGGAAATTGTCATCAGGCGAATGGCTTCTTTTTCTCATCTGCATCTGTTTACAATTGACTATCAGGTAACGCCGCTGAATTTCTCCGGCAGAATTTGCTTTATGTCGGAGCATGAGGGAAATGTGCAGAATTACTGTAATCCCAATGACCCGCGGGTGGCAGGAGAAAGCTTTCAGCATTTAATTCCGGATTACGCAGAAATCTGCGATGGAGTCTCTTATCTGTATACAAACACAGCAGCTTCCGGGCTTCAGGTATGTACAGCTGTGAAGAACGTGCTGAAGGGAGCAGAGAGAACTGTTACAACAGCAGTCCCGGTTTTGAAAGGACACCGCTCCGTACAAAAGCTTACCGCAGATGCTGGTCAGGGAGAAGAAGTTCGGCTGATTAAATATATGATTTTTGCAGATTCTCTTCGATGTCCGGATTTGAAGAAACAGACTGCAGATGAAATGACAATGGCCCTGGCCGTTCCTCTGGAACAAATCTATCGGGAACAAAGGGAATATCTGGATCGGTTCTGGGCGTCTTCTGCCCTGGAAATTGAAGGAGACGATCACCTGTGCGCGTCTGTACGTTATAACCAGTATCAGCTGATTCAGTCGGTGGGAAAGGATCCGCACAGTAATATTGCTGCAAAAGGATTGAGCGGCGAGGGATATGAGGGACATTATTTCTGGGATACCGAAATGTACATACAGCCTTTTTTTACTTTGACGAATCCGCAGATTTCCCGCAATCTGATTGAATATCGCTATTCTATTCTGGATAAAGCAAGGGAAAACGCGAAAATTCTGGGGCACAAACAGGGGGCGGCTTATCCCTGGCGTACGATCCACGGGACGGAGTGCTCCGGCTTTTTTCCGGCCGGCTCCGCACAGTACCATATCAGCGGAGATATTGCATATTCGACGGTCGCATACTATTTAATGACCGGGGATCTGGAGTTTATGGCAGAAAAAGGCGCGGAAATCGTATTTGAGACTGCGCGCCTGTGGATGGATCTCGGCAATTATTACCATGGAACCTTTCAGATCCATGAAGTCACCGGCCCGGATGAATATACCTGCCTGGTAAGTAATAATTATTATACGAATTTAAGTGCGCAGTATAATCTGCATTGGGCGGTAAGGCTGTATCGGCTTTTGGAGGAAAAGGATCTGCTTGCGCCTGTAAAAAAGAAAATCCGACTCCGTGAGAAAGAAATTGAGGAATTTGAAAAAGCGGAAAAGGCAATGTATCTGCCCTATGATGAAGAACTGGGGATTAATCCGCAGGATGATTCCTTCCTTCGGAAGGAGGTATGGGATTTTGCAGGCACGCCAAAAGAGAATTATCCGCTTCTGATGCATTATCATCCAATGTATATTTATCGCTATCAGGTCTGCAAGCAGGCGGATACGGTGCTGGCGCATTTTATTTTTGAGGATGCGCAGGATGTGGAAACTATACGCCGTTCCTTTGCTTATTATGAGCAGGTGACGACACATGATTCCTCTTTATCTACCTGTATTTTCAGTATTGTGGCATCAAAACTCGGACAGGTTGATAAGGCGTATGAATATTTTGGAAATTCCGCGATGCTGGATCTGTTTAATACTCACAAAAATACAAAGGACGGGATTCATACGGCCAATATGGGCGGAACCTATATGGCGATTGTCTATGGTTTTGGAGGATTTCGTTTAAAGGAAAGTGGTATCTGGTTCGCTCCTGTTTTGCCGGAAAAGTGGAAAGCATACAATTTCATGCTGAACTATCGAGGCAGTCATATTCAGGTAAGAGTATCTGCAGAGGGTACAGAATTTACATTGGAAAGCGGAAGTCCTGTGGAGCTGCATGTATATGGAGAAAAATACTGTCTGGAAGGGAGGCTCAGCCTGGGATTGAAGTAGATAACAGGGGTGACAAAAATACCGTCGGTAAAGGCGGCATCATGATCTGGCAAAGAAATCCCATTAAGTAACTGAAAATACTTTTTTTATGTAGACACTAAAAAAGTCAGGAGGACACAGGAAATGAAAAGAAAAATGATTTCACTTATGCTGACTGCTACAACAATCTGTATGATGACCGTATACGGAAATGTGGGTACGGAAATTGCGGCGGAAGCGGCGGAAAGTTCGATTGATAACGAGAAAGAAATAGATTTTTCAGGTATCACTTTAAAATGGTACTTTGGAACAGCTATTAACGAAACAATGGTCGATCAGATTATTATTGATTTCAAAGAAGAAACAGGAGCTACTATTGAATGGGAAAGTGCGGGAGAAGGAGCCGCTGTCTTAAAATCGAGATTTGCCGCGGGAGAAGCACCGGATGTTTTTGCGCTGGAAAGTACGGATGCACTGGAAGAATGGGAAGACCACCTTTATGATTTATCTGATGAATTATGGGTTGACTTAGTATACGATTCTGCGAAGGAAGCAGGAATGGTTGACAATCAATTTCTTGGGCTACCGATTTCTTCTGAAGCCTGCGGTATCATTTATAACAAGGATTTGTTCGAACAGGCGGGAATTACTGAAATTCCGGATACCTTAACAGAATTGGAAGAAGTATGTAAAAAACTGCAGGAGGCGGGAATTCAGGCATTTGGAGAAACATATATGGATTATGGTTTCGCAGCACACGCTTTGTCTGCAGAGTTTGCCTATGAATTGGAATTGAATCCTGATGTAGTGGAGGGATTCTACACTAAGGAAAATTCACTGAATGATTTTACCATGACAGAAAACTGGTTCAAATATATAGATTTAACATTAAATTACGGATGTGGAAAAAACTCCATTACTTATAGCGTTGATGATCAAATTGCTGATTTCGCGTCTGGAAAAATAGCGATGATCAAGCAGGGAACATGGCTGGCAGATACTTTCCTGAGTACCAACCCGGATATTAATTTTGGTCTTATGGCAATTCCACTGACAAACAATGCGGAAGAAACAAAATTGATGGTATCTTCTTCAACAAATTTAATGTGTGTAAATAAAAATTCTGAGAACCTGGATGCAGCATTATATTTTGTGCAGTGGTTTGTCGAAAATGCTCAAACATATCTTGTGGAATTAGGAAACAGTGCGCCGCCGTATGAAGGTGTTGATACTTCTTCTTTATCCGCTCTGCATCAGGATATGAACAGGTATATTTCTGATAATATGGCTTTTGATGGATTCGGATGGGAGGATTGGCCGTCTGGCTTTTCTGAAGATCTTTTGGCGCCAATTCAAGCTTATTGTGCTGGACAGGCAGATGCAGAAGCAACTAACGATACATTAACGGAAATGTTCCATACTCGTTTAGATTGAACACAACAATCATAGGGCCTTCCTGTAAAGGAAGGTCCTATGAATATCAAAAGAAAGATATACGAAAGCAAAAAAATGTAATGCGCCAGATATGATCCAATTATATTGCAACCTGTGGTTGTTGCCTGACAAACAATTTTTGATTTAAAGATTAAGGACTCTTGGATATAATAATAACAATCGGCAAGCTTTTCGCTTTAAAATATCAGAAGCGTTTCCCGGTTTTTCTGACAACTTGAGTTATGCTTGCTTTGTACCCGGGAAATAAATATGAGGAGGAGATTAAAACAGATGAAAGCTGCACAATATGACTATCAAGTGATTCCTTTGCATGATGATATATATCTTTTGGATGATTTTTTTCATGTTCATTGCTATCTGATCATAGGGAAAGAAAAAGCCCTGCTGATTGATACTGGCGTGGGCGTGGGGAATCTGGCTGACACGGTGAAACAGATTACTGAAAAAGAGGTGCTGCTTGTCAATACACATACGCATCCGGATCATATTGGAAATAACAGCCTGTTTCCGTCCGTTATGATTTCTCAGGAAGACAAAGCCCTGTATGATGCATGCGCATCAGAAAGCTTTAAAAGAAAGAGTCTGCCACCTTTTATAAAAGAGGTGGACGCCGATTTCCCGGAAGATCTGATGGAGCATATGATTCAAAAGGACGAGACCGTGGATATATCTTATTTAAATGACAAACAAATCCTGTCATTGGGGCAAAGAAATGTGGAAATAATCGCAACACCCGGACATACACAGGGAAGTCTGTGCTTTTATGATTCAGCTTCAAGAAGTCTCTTTACCGGAGATACCATATGCGATCAATCCGTTTTGCTGTGTTTTGAAGAATCAGCAGATTTGACTACATATCGTAAAAGTCTGATGAAACTGTATCATCGTAAAGAGGAAATTGAAAAAATATACAGTGCGCACCATAAAATTCCATTGGACATTACAATAGTGGAACAATATCTGGAATGCGTAGATGATGTTTTAAACGGATCGTTTACGGGAACTTATAACCAGTCAGCAGTCGGGTGCGGAATACAGGTAACCCATGGTAAAATCGGAATTCGGATCAGGGAAATGATGCAGAATGAAAAGAGGAATTTTATCTAAACTGATTAAAATAAGTTTGATCTCCGTTATTATTCCTTTTATTTGCGGAAGCGTATTAATGATTTGGATTAATTACAGTACGCTGACGCGGCAGATCAGTGTATTGAACAATCAGCTGACTACTATTGCCCAGGAGAAAAGTCAGGAACTTATGGACAATATAGCTGATATTCCGCTGCAAATCTATTATGAAAGCGTGGATTTACAAAACTGCCTGCGGTCAACAGAAGCATATACCTATACGAGTGAATATTTGGTTAGCGAGCTGGCCTCAAACCTGATGGCATCCTATGATTTTATATGGGGTGTTGACATCACCGGAAACAACCGGGAAACTATACAATGTGAGGAGTTCATCAGTAAAAACCGCTGGCGGACAGGAACATCAGATTATGATATTCCGGAAGGATTTTCCTTTTATCAGGAAGAAACCTTTCAGGTGGGCTGCTACAGGAAACTATTAATCGATTATCCGCAGGACAGTCTACTTGCGGAGGTAGTAATATACTTTGATATCAGTAAGTTCGATGAAATTGCCTCAAGCGTTGCGGCCGATAATGTTAATATAAATCTGCTGGCACTGTTTTCTGAGGAAGGAACCAGACTATATTCTTCACAGACTCAAAATGGTATAGAAACGTCCCTGCTGCCAGAAGATGATTTAGAAATGGTCTCCGGTACAGTTGGAAATGACAAGGGATATTTTTTTGCTGCACAATTTAAGGTTCAGGACAAAGCATATACGCTGGTGAGGTTTATCGACCGGGAAAGTATCATTCATCCAACCATAAACGCAATAAAGCTTGTTTTTGTGATCAATCTTGTATTGCTGTTGCTGATTCTGTTTTACATCATAAATATGTATCATAGATTCTTCTCGCCAATTCAGAAAATTGCGGCTAATATGGAGAAGGTGAAGGAAGGCGTCTACGAATATGAGACGGTATCGGTTGGCGATGATGAGATTTCCTATCTGGATCATAAATACGAAGAAATGGTCGAAAGCATTAATACTTTAATCAACAAAGATATGAAAAATGAAATAGAATTGTCAAGAGCAAGGCTGAAAATGCTGCAGGCACAGATTAATCCTCATTTTCTGAACAATATATTACAGTACATTGGAACGCAGGCACTTTATCAGGGCGCATACGACGCCAATGAATCGATTTCACAACTGGCAAGAATGCTTCAATATAATATGGATTTATCCGCGGATCTTGTTGAATTAATGGATGAAATTAACTATATTGAAAATTATATGAAACTACAATCCGGAAGATATGAAAACAGGCTCTTTTATCAGGCAGAGTACAGTGACGAGTCCACTAAGGTGATTGTTCCAAAAATGATTTTACAGCCATTGATAGAGAACAGTATAAAATATGGGAAGATATCGGAAGGTGGAAAAACGAATATCCTTTTTTCTGCGAATGTAATTGATGGAATTCTGGAGATCATGATCCTGGATGACGGAAAAGGCTTTACTGAGGATCAAATCATCCATATCAGAACTCTTTTTACAGAGCAGACGCAAACGGATGAAGAAGGACATGGAATTGGATTATTAAATGTTCTCTGGCGTTTATCCATCTATCGGGAAAATGAGTTTGAATGGGAGATTACGAGTAAAGAAAACGTATTTGCAAAGCTGAAGCTCCGAATCAAAGTTTAAGGGACAAAATAAAAATGAAAGTACTGATCGTTGATGATGAAATTCATGCTTACAAAGCAATTCAAATGCTCATAGACTGGAAATCTTATGGTGTGGAGGAGCTGCTGTATGCTGCTGACGGGAAGGAGGGGTTAAGAATTGCAATGTCCGAACAGCCGGTTGTCATCTTCAGCGATATGCAAATGCCAGCCATGAACGGAATCGAGTATCTGCAAAAACTTCGTGAAGCGGGATGCAGAGCAAAAATAATTGCAGTCAGCGGCTATAGTGACTTTAAATATGTAAAGGCTTTAATTCAGACAAATGGGATTGATTATGTTCTAAAGCCGATCAGCCGCGATGAATTACAAAAAGCGGTGAAAAAAGCCTTCCTTCAGATTGAAGAAGAAAAAAAGCATGAGGATATCGAACGCGAAATGCTTATTCATAGCAGGAATGCAGCGGCTTTAAAATTTAGAAGGTGGATTTTGGAAGGTCAAACCAACGAACGTGAAATTCCGGAAATTTTAAAAGTATTAGGAATGTTTGGCAAGAAAGTGAACATTTCTCTGTTTTTACTCTGTGATTCTGTGCACTTTCTATGCGGAAGAGATCATTTGGCTTTCGATGACTTTGAGTCTGTTTTTCACCAGATAGCAGCCGAAATCTGTGGAAAGCAGGTTTTGTATACAACAATATTGGATGATCGGCAGCTTTTGTTGATTACCTGTTATCTGGAAGGAAGAAATAAACAATCTCTTATACGCATGTGTACGAATAGAATGCAAAAGGAATTTGACTGCGCGATTCTGTCGGTAACAGAGGAGCAAATAAGAAGCTGCGAGGAAATACCTGATTCCTACATGAATTTAAAACGAAATCTGCTGAAATGTGAGATTGTAAATTTGCCTGGTGACGGCTTAAAACAAAGGGAAACTCGCGCTAAAAGTGACGGCAGAAGAAGTATAACAGAAAGAGAAACCATCTCCATGCAGGGAGCGCAATATCTGTTGGAAAAAGCAATCGCGGAGAGGGATGATCATACAATTGACAGTATTATAAACGAAATTGCAGCAGGGATCTCCGCAAAAAAGCATTTAACACTGGAAGCTTTTCAAATATATACTGCGGAGATGAATTTGATTATAAAACGAATTCGCAATATATATGGTGATGATGAGAACTCCGATATGGAGCTATCCGCCTGGGCCTTTTCATTGGAAAGCTGGACCAGAGACGCGAAGATTATCCTGCACAATATCTGCACCAATGATGATTCCATTGTATTAAACATTAAAGGGATTCATTCCTATATACAAAATCATTTTTCGGATAATTTCGGAATGGCCGATTTATCCAATTTGTTTGGGCAAAGTCCTCAGTATATTTCCAAACAATTCAAACAGAGCTATGGCATTTCAATTGGCGCATACACAAAATCTTTACGGCTGGAGCATGCAAAAAGTTATTTGCGCAACAGTAATATGTCGGTATCCGAAATCGCCCATTTGGTAGGCTATGAGGATGAGGGATACTTCTGCAAAATATTTAAAGGCGCGGAAAACATATCTGCGCTCCAATATAGAAAGGCAAATCAGCATTAAACAATAATAAGTTATTGCTGATGCTTTTACATTCATTCTGGCATTCGCTTTACTCAGAAGAGTATTGATGGAATTCGATACCACAACCAACGGTTGCTGATCAACAAAAGATTTCTGATTTATGAAACTGATATTTGGGGTTATAGTGATGAAAAAGAGGCATCCGGCTCCATCGCGCAGCAAATTAATGGGCTGGATGCTGTTACAGGTAACATCTGATGCGGCTAAGATAACGTAAGTTGGTTATGGTGCGACCTGTGAATGTAACAATTTTTCTGTGTGAACTCAGACAAAAACGCGCGGAGGTGTAATGGTACGATGTTTCAGGTGACTTTTCAGTTTGAAAACGGCAGCAAGACAATCGGCTACGCGGTGGAAGGAGAAAGCCTTCTGGATGTGGCGAAAAAGACGAATGTTGCGATTGATGCGCCGTGTAATGGAAATGCGGCCTGCGGAAAATGCAGGGTAAAGCTCATCAAAGGGGAGCTGGACACCAAAAAGACCAGCCATATTTCCGATGAGGAGTTTGCTTTGGGGTGGAGGCTGGCCTGCGTGAGCAAGGTCGTTGCAGACGCAGAGATCTTGATACCGGATATCGCTTCTGCGTACCGCAGCCGGATGAAGGTAGCGGACTTAAGCTCGCCGGAGGAAATACAGATCTTTGAAAAGGCCAGAGCCGATATGGCTGCGGCTGGAATTGCCTTTCATAATGATCTGGAGGTTGTCACCGTATCGATGGACGAGCCGTCACTCGATGATACCATGCCGGATAACGAGCGGCTGATCTGGGCGGTCGGGTCTGCCTGCGGAGTTTCTAAGGTTCGGCTGACCTTTGCCGTGTTACAAAAGCTCGCGGAGACTCTGAGAAAGAGTGGGTTTTCGGTAAATTGTGTTGTCCGCAGGGCAAATGCAGACAAGGTCGAGGTTCTGGATCTTTATCCGGATTCTGAAGACGGAAAGGTCTGCGGCCTTGCGGTGGATATCGGTACAACGACCGTATCCGCGCTGATCGTTGATATGCTGACCGGAGAAATTCTTGCGAAGGGATCTTCCGGAAATGGGCAGATCCGCTATGGTGCGGATGTTATTAATCGTATTATTGAGCAGCAGAAGGACGGCGGCCGCAAAAAGCTGCAAGATGCCATCATCAAAGAGACGCTGAACCCGATGATCCGTCAGATGTGCGGGTCGATCGGCATTTCGCCGCAGCAGATCTACCGCACATGCATTGCCGGCAATACGACGATGAATCACCTGCTGCTCGGCGTGGATGCGGACCCGGTGCGAATGGAACCGTTTATACCAACCTTTTTTGAGACAAATTCGGTCTTTGCGCGTGATCTGGGGCTGGATCTGTATGAGCACGCCCGGGTGATCCTTGCACCGAATATCGGCAGCTACGTGGGCGGCGACATCACAGCCGGTACGCTTTCCAGCACCATCTGGAACCGGGAGGAGATGTCCCTCTTTATTGATCTTGGCACGAATGGGGAGCTGGTCTTTGGCAACTCGGATTTCATGATGAGCTGTGCCTGCTCCGCGGGTCCTGCTTTCGAGGGCGGCGATATCAGCTGCGGTATGCGTGCGACGGACGGCGCGATTGAGGCGTGTGTGATCGATAAGGACACCATGGAGCCGACCTTTACTATTGTCGGAGAGGAGGGGCAGAAGCCGGTTGGTCTGTGCGGATCCGGTATCATTGATGTGATCAGCGAGCTGTTCCGCTGCGGTATCATCAGTCCAAAGGGGAAGTTCATCCGCGAAGGTTCGCGCATTCGTCACGACCAGTACGGCATGGGAAGCTATGTGCTGGAGTACAAAGAAAACGCTGCTTCTGTCAAGGACATTGAGATTACGGAGGTTGATATCGATAGCTTTATTCGTGCAAAGGGAGCCATTTTCTCAGCCATTCGCGTGATGCTGCAGTCTCTGGATTTTGATGTGTCCATGATTGACCGCGTCTATGTGGCGGGCGGCATTGGCAGCGGCATCAATATGCGCAACGCCGTTTCCATCGGCATGTTCCCGGATATTGATATGGAGAAATTCACTTATATCGGCAATTCTTCCTTATCCGGAGCTTATGCAATTCTGCTCTCAAACGAGGCCGAGGCGAAGGTGTCTGAGGTGGCGCATAATATGACCTACCTTGAGCTCAGCAATGAGCCGACGTATATGGACGAATTTGTGGCAAGCTGCTTTTTGCCGCATACGGATGCGGGGCTGTTTCCGACTGTGACGATGAAATGAAAAAAGCCGCGCAATATAAAATCGCTGCGTGATTGTATAGCCCGTACGAAGTGCGGGATGCCCATGCCCCACAATCAAAGATTGGGGGCATAATCCGGTGAGGGCAGGCCGCGCCGCCTTGAAAAAGCGCTTCGCGTTTGGGCAGTGCTATGGAAAGCAGGTGGCACTGCCCGCACCTAATGCGTGAGCATACGGCGAAGGTTCCGAAATTACAACACTGCACTTCAAAAGGAATTAGAATAAGTAACATATGTGAAAAACTGGAAATGACCGTCTCAAACTCATTCATCACGGTTTGAGACGGTCATTTCTGTGCTGTGCTATCAGCTTCACAATTGTACTTATAAGAAAAACGTTTACAATTTGGTTACATCGCATCCATTGAAAAACAGGCTTGTACATATTAATATATAGGAAAACTATTTTAATATCTGATCATCAGAGGAAGTGTGTTGTGTGAATATGAAAGAAAGAATATTGGTCATTGAGGACTCTGCGGCGATCAATGAACTGATTTGTATCAACCTGGAGACGGCGGGGTATGAGCCGATGCCATTCTGGGATGGTGATGCTGTTAGTGCGTGGCTGCATGATGAGAAACGTCAGTGGATATCATACCAAAGTGAAAATAATATCGCCAGGGGAAACAGCTTCCTCGATATGGATGCTCCCGTTGGTTCGGTCACCCCGCCCGCTGATCTGGCACTTCTGGATGTCATGCTTCCGGGTAAAGACGGTTTCGCGCTGTTACCCCAGCTGCGAGCATTGGAAATCCCGGTCATTTTTCTGACGGCAAAGGGCGACCTGAACAGCAAGATTCATGGCTTAAAGGACGGGGCAGAGGACTATATCGTTAAGCCGTTTGAAATGCTGGAGCTGCTTGTGCGTGTGGAAAAAGTGCTGGCGCGGTACCGAAAGGAAGCGGAAGTCTTCGTGGTGCGGGATGTTGAGATCTTTCCGGAGGAGCGGCGGGTAACGAAGGCAGGAAGGGAGATTTCTCTGAAACCGATGGAATTTGACTGCCTGCTGCAGCTTGTGAAATATAAAAACATCGCTCTCAGTCGTGAACAGCTGATCAATGCGCTGTGGGGTGTGGATTTTGACGGCGAGACGCGCACGATAGATGTGCACATTGCGAGACTGCGGAAAAAACTGGATTTCCAGGATGTGATTCAGACTGTGTCCCGCATCGGCTACCGGCTAAATTCCCAATGAGTGAGGAGGCTGATACATGAGACGCGAAAATACAGATCCGCTTCATCCAGAGGCAGGAAATGCTGTTCATCCCAGGTCTGTTCGCCCAGGGTGGCTCTTACGAACAAAAATATCTTTGGTGTCAGCCCTGCTGCTTCTGGTTTTATCACAAATTTTTTCCATCTGGAATCTGTATGAGACGCAGATGCGGATGATCGGTGTCGTACTTGGTGATGAGCAGACGGCGCTTTCTTCTGATATGAGCACTTTTTCGAAGCAGCTCTCAAAGCTTGGCATCACGGATGACCGCTGGATACCGGCCGCGGCGCGGTCTGTTTTCCTGAGCTCCTACAGTACGGATGCTGTACTTTATTATGATGGCGAGATACTTGTGAACAGCACACCCTATGAGTTTGACCTGGAAGCGGGGACGCCTCTTGATGAAAAGTACGAGAAATATGCGCTTTCCAGTGCGTACCATTTCAATGACACTGCCGCCTATCTTGCCAGGGTAAACGGGAGTATTTTTGTGGTTACTTACATAGAGGAAGCTTCGTATCGTTCAGAGAGCGGATTTGCCCTTTTGCATTATCGCGATGTCACAGCTATTTTTCGGGAAAGCAGGCTTCTTTTTGCGCGCGGAATCCTTGTTTCGCTGGTTCTTGCGGTGATTTTGGGATGCGCACTGACTCTGATTATACGCAGACTTTTTGCGCCGCTTTATCAGCTGAAGGACGCGGCAAATGTCATTGCAGATGGGAAATATGAGGAACGTGTTTCTTTGAAGAGGAATACAGGAAAAAAGGAAGATGAAGTCACGGAAATCGCACTGGCCTTCAACCGTATGGCAGAGAATGTGGACGAACATATCCGGACATTAGCCCAAATGAATGAGAAACAGCGAATGCTGCTCGGCGCGCTTTCCCATGAACTGAAGACACCGATGACCAGCATTCAGGGATATGCGGAGCTGTTGCAGCGCGTTTCGCTTTCCCCGGAACGTCAGGTGTCTGCGCTGAACTATATCGAGCAGGAAAGCCGGCGGCTTTCACGCCTGTCCGTAAAAATGCTTCAATTGATTGACCTGTCGGATGAGTCCGATATCGAATCGAAGGATATTTCCGTTGAAACGCTTTTCTCGAAAGCAAAAGACATCGTTCAGAAACGACTGGAGGAAAAAGAGATTTCGCTGCGATTTATGATTCAGGGCGAGTCGAATCAAAACGATGCGGAGCAGTTGGATAAATCGGGAAGCCGGCCGCTGCAAAAGAATTCTGACCTGACAGTCACCGGAGATGAGGATTTGCTGCTCTCTTTCTTGACCAATCTGATTGACAATGCAATGAAAGCCAGTCCGCAGGGCAGCACCATTACATTGATCGCTTCCACGGAGGGGTTGTTTGTTCAGGATGAGGGCTGCGGCATCGCACCGGAGGAGCAGGAAAAGATTCTGGAACCATTTTATATGGCGGATAAAGCCAGAACACGCCGGGAAGGCGGTGCCGGACTGGGACTGGCTTTGTGTGCGCAGATTGCCAGAGTGCATGGCGGCAGGATGGAAGTGCAAAGCGCGCCGGGAGAAGGCAGCCGGATTGGGGTGAAGTGGAATGTTTTTCAAACAAAATGAGAGGAAGGGTTTAAACTTTAGAGAAACGGCGCATCAGATACTTTCTGCCACACGCTGCTGCTTCCTTGGCTTTTTCCGAAACCCGAGGACAATCATCCTCTTCCTTTTCGGCGTAGTGCTCTGTTTTTTACTGAGCAGCCGCGTCACGGAGGTGGCTGAATATTACGGGACAACCATGCAGGCAGCGGAGCCATTTATCTGGACATTCGGTGATTCTACTGCAATTCTGCTGATTTCACTGCTTCTGACCTTTTTGTTTTCTGATCTGCCGAAGCTGACGCCATTTACGCCGTTTCACCTGATGCGGACGACGAAAAGCCGCTGGCTGATTTCGCAGCTGCTCTATATCATGCTCTGCACAGCGTTGTACATTCTCTTTATTCTGATTGTCACAGTCGTGCTCTGCATGAAATATTCCTACACAGGAGACCTGTGGAGTGAGACAGCGGCCATTCTTGGTTATTCCACTTTAGGCGATCAGCTGAATGTCCCATCTACCGTCAAGGTAATGGAGAGCATTACCCCGATCAGCTGTATGCTACAGGTCGCTCTGCTGATGTTTGCTTACAGCCTGACGCTTGGATTTCTGATTCTGCCGGGAAATCTGCTGTTCGGGAAAAAGGCCGGGATGTTTTTTGCCTTGCTCTACAGCCTGTACGGATTTCTGCTCGATCCGGATGTATTAGGGAAAATACTGGGGTTTGAGACCTGGGAACTCTATCGTGTCCGCAGTATTGTCGGTTGGATCAGTCCGCTGAATAACGCGGTCTATGGGATGCATGATTTCGGGTATGACAACCTGCCGTCCATCGCGCAGTCTCTGCTGATCTTTGGAGGAATACTGGCGGTTGGAATTATCATTTCCTGGCGGGCGGTGAAGAAGTATAATTTTACGTTTTTGGGGACGTGAAAGTGAAATCTGATTCGCCTATAACGTTTACAATTTACTGTGAAACATAAACTACCGGATAGCAAAAAAAGCGCATACTACCCCC
>JAJQFO010000053.1 GCA_021201095.1 Lachnospiraceae bacterium | reverse complement strand
TAAGTTCCATCGCCTCAGCAGCAGATCCATGCGTTCCGATAAGTTCCATCGCCTCCACAGCAGAGCCGCAGGCAGCTATCGGATCCAGCTCTCTCCCATCCAGAGCCGCATATATCAGCTCATCACCGTGGTAACTGAGTTTCAGCGAAAAAAACGGCGCATCCTCGACCAGCAGCTTCAGAAAAATCCGGTCGCCTTCCCATAAATTCAAGGAGAACAAATCCTCCTTCGGCACCCAGGACAGTACTCCTTCATCACAATTTTTCAAAACTGCTTCTTGGGATTCCGGTGCCTCGTCAGTTCCGGCTGGCTGCCAGGTGTCCGCCCTGCTCTCCTCCGAACCTTCATCGACAGTCTCCCTGCTGTCTTCCGCCCCTTCATGGACGGTATCCATGCCATCTGTCGCCCCATCACGAACAGCATCCCCGCAGCAAACATCCATCTCTTCACCTGGATAATCCGCCGTGTACAGGCAGATGTACTCATCCGGCCATCCTTCCGATGCAAATGTGAGGAGACCGCGGAACCGCCACGAAGTAACCGTCAGACCTGTCTCTTCCCTCACCTCGCGCACCAGACATTCCTCCGGGCTCTCTCCCGGCTCAAAATGTCCTCCAACCCCGATCCATTTGCCTTTGTTGACATCCTGATCCTTGCTGACGCGGTGCAGCATCAGATATTTTTCATCTTTTTCTATGTAGCACAGTGTCGTAAGCGGCAGCTGATGTTCCATATTCTTCTCCTCTCGTGCAGCAATGCAGCAGGTGTGACGCCCGAATGGTCTCGTCTGCAGCATCGCGATATGACATGAACCGCATCCATTGTCCGCAGCATCGCGATATGACATGAGCCGCATCCATTGTCCGCAGCATCGCGATATGACATGAGCCGCATCCATTGTCCGCAGCATCGCAATATGGCTTGAGCCGCCATCTACATCTCGCGGCTGCGTGATAACAGATACTCCTTCTTATTCCGTTCCGGGAATTCCAGCACCTCCATAAAGAGTGCCTGCAGAATCTCCCCCATCGCAGGACCCGGCTTCCTGCCATCCGCAATCAGGTCATCCCCCGATAACGCCAGATCCTTCATAGAAAGAGGATCCTGGTGCAGCTTTATATCCCGCCAGATATGCTCCAGCGCCTTTAAATAGTCCATTTTCTGCGCAATCACATCCGGATGCTGAGCAAGAACATCCGCGCGCTTTACCAGAAGAAAACGTTCAAACACCTCCGGCCCGCCAAGCTCATACGCAGTTTTTCTCACATCAAACGCGTTCAGCTTTGGGTAGCGGGAATGGTTCCCGACCAGAGTGCAGACTGCGTGCAGCGTCTCATTGTCAAGCTTCAGACGCCTCATAATCTGCCGTGCAATCACCTCGCTGTATGCAGCGTGCCCGTGAAAATGGTCGATCCCTTTTTCATCCGTCTCAAACACCTGCGGCTTCCCCATATCGTGAAACAGCATCGTCAGCCGCAGCACCCGGTCCGCAGGAATATTCTTCATCGCGACCAGCGTATGCTCCCCGGCCGTATACGCGTGATGCGGATTGTTCTGCCGCTGCTCCATAATGCGGTCAAACTCCGGCATCACCACAGACGTGATCCCGCACTCATAAGCCAGCCGCAGCCAGTCAGGCCTCGGCGATACGAGCAGCTTGATCAGCTCAGCCTGGATGCGTTCCGCGCTCACCTTGCGCAGCGTACCGGAAAGCTCCCGTATGGCAGCTAACACATCCTCTGTAACAGAAAAGCCCAGCTGCGCCGCGAACCGCACCGCGCGGAGCATCCGCAGTGCGTCCTCGCCAAACCGCTCCTTCGGATCGCCCACACACCGGATCTGAGCAGTCCTCAGATCATCCACTCCGTTAAAAAGATCAACCAGTCCGTCCGAAGGCGAATACGCCATCGCGTTGATCGTAAAATCACGGCGCATCAGATCCTCCCGCAGACTGGCCGTAAATGTTACCTGCTTCGGATGGCGCCCATCCTCATAAACCCCGTCCACCCGGTAGGTCGTCACTTCAAATCCGTCCTTCTCATCCATTACCGTAACTGTACCATGCTGAATTCCGGTATCAATGGTACGGCCGAATAACTGTTTCACCTGTTCCGGAGATGCGGAAGTCGTAATGTCCCAATCCTGCGGCTTTCGTCCCAGCAGAGAATCCCTTACACAGCCGCCGACCACATAGGCCTCAAAACCATTCTCCTGTAAAATCGTCAGAATACGCGCCGCTTTCGGCGGAATTTCAATCCATATCATACTGTCTCTCTTTCTGTGATGGTCTTCTGATCCTTCCAGAGCCTCCCAGTTACGCTCCAGTATTCCGGAGTCTTCTGAATCTTCCAAACCCGATCCAGACGTTCAGCTATCATCATACCACAGACCTGATTTTCTGAAAAGACAAAAGTAAAAAAAGTGAAAAAACTGTGACTGTCCCGCAAAATCTGTTTACTTTGCGGGTTTTCAATGTTATAGTACACTTGTTTGCGTAGTTTGCCGGTTTTCAATGTTATATTTTCCGGTTTACGTGCAGATTATTGATGTGCCAGTCTGTGACAGGTTTTCATGTCAGGTCTGTCCTCTCCGTTTTCTTTGCTCTCCGCAGCAGGATGAGCGGGCGCAGGTGTGACATGCAACATTTTTACGCAGTTTCCTGAGTGTCAGGCTGCTTCCATTTTACGGTGTGCCTGTATTTAAATGATTATAAAGGGGGATTCTACATGAAACGAAAAATAGTACTTATATTAACCGGAGCTGCCGCTGCCATGACGCTCTCCGCCTGCGGCAGCAATACTTCTGAGACAGAAGCAACCGTCTCTGAGACCACCGTTTCCACCGAAGCGGAAGAGACCGAAGAAGCACTCGAGGCCATTACTCCTTCCGACTACCTGGTCGAAGACGCTGAAGATTACATCACCGCCGACAGCCTGGAAGGTCTGGAAGCTACCCAGTATACATATACAATTACGGATGACATGGTTCAGGAGCTGATCGAAGAAGAGCTGGATCTATACCGCGAGGAGACGGAAGTAGACCGGGCAGCTGAATCAGGCGATATCATTTATCTGGTTCTGACCGCCACCATAGACGGGTCTGACGATTCTTCCGAAGAGCAGACCTTCTTTTCACTGGGCGACGCGGAATACGGAGAGGACTTTGATGAAGCACTGATCGGCGCATCTGCGGAGGATGAGCTCGCATTTGACATCACCTTTGCAGAGGACGCTTCCGACACCACCTTCATTGACGAGGAATGGAACGGACAGACGGTTCATTTCGAAGCAGTGATTGAATCCGTCTGCGAAGTGGCTGACCCGGAATACACGGATGAGTATATCTCTGAAAACACAGAATACTCCACTCTGGAGGAATATGAGGAGGCCCTGAGAGAAGCTCTGGAAGCCGAATACGAGGAAATCAGCTATTCTGATGTACTGGATACTCTGTTTGACGCGGCACTGGAGGTCTGCGACATTTCAGAAATCCCGGACGACCTGTATGATTCGTGCTACGAAGAAACCATCGCGGGCTATACCGTTTTTCTCGATACAACGGATGAGGAGGTAATCCTCGAGGAGTTTGATCTGACAGAGGAAGACCTGAAAAACGAAGTACAGGAGCTCGCGCAGCGCCGGCTCCTGATCAGCTATATCTGCGAAACCAACAGCATCGAAATCACCGAGGACAACTATGTATCTTACGTGGAGGAATACGCAGACTACTATGGTTATGACTCAGCAGTGGACTTTGAGGCAGACATGGAGCGTTCCTACCTGGTATGGAGCATGTACGAAGCCAAGGCCGGTGAAATCCTGTACAACGCAGCCGACATCACCACGGAAGCCTACGACGAGGAAGAGTACGCTGAAGAAGATCTGGTTGAAGAGGAAGAATATCTGGATGAGTAAAAAATATTTTCCGGCATTTCTCTTGACACCTTTACATATTGTGCTATAATGAACCTTGCTTAAGGATTGACAGGATTAGATTTCACTAACTATTATAGATTATGAAATGATTTTCCCTTGTAGTCTATAACGGTTAGTGAAATTTTTTTCCGGTTCACAGCAATATTTTTAGGAGGTACCAAAATGAATAAGGGTACAGTAAAATGGTTTAACGCAGAAAAAGGTTATGGCTTTATTACAGGAGAGAACGGATCCGATGTATTCGTACATTTTTCTGCAATCCAGGGCGAAGGATTCAAGACCCTCGAAGAAGGACAGGCAGTTTCTTATGATTTGACAGAAGGCGCTCGCGGAATGCAGGCTGCTAACGTAGTAAAGCTTTAAGAATATTGGTTGCCAACCGGATGGGGAGCGTTTTCTCCGCCATCTGCCGCACGGGCCGGAATGGAAATTATCCGCAGATTCCGGCTCTGCGTACAAAAAGAGACGTTGTCGCAGGACAGCGTCTCTTTTTTCCCTCAGCCAAGCGCCTTAGCCAGCTTCTCTCCCAGTGCGGCAAGTGACTGCTCCGCTTCATCATCCGGTGCGTCCGCGCAGATCACGCCTTCGCCGTCGACGATTTCGGCGCCGGCATTCTGCATACGCTCTACCCAGGCGCGCATCCATTCTCCATCTCCCCAGCCGTAGGATCCGAACAGGCCAATTGTTTTGCCGGCCACGTTTTTCTCCAGCTCTGCCACAAACGGCTCCACAATCGTTTCCTCCAGCTCCTCATCTCCCATTGCCGGGCATCCAAGCGCAAACGCCTTCTCCTCCGCCAAGTCAGCAGGTGAGATGTCCTCCATCGGGATTGCTTTCGCATCGCCGGCTCCCTTTACTACAAGGTCCGCCATGGACTCCGTATTGCCTGAGCCGCTCCAGAATACTACCTTTAACTCTGCCATTTTCTTTTTCCTCCTGAATATTTTTATGACGTGAGCTTCCGGCACAAACAGCTGCGCCCTTCTCCGTCTTATGTGGCTGCGGGTATTCCCGCCTCCAAAAGCCAGTTTCGGATATCCGGAATCCCCATTCCCTGGGTACACAGCTCCAAAACCGTCTTTTTCACCTGTTCATACAGACCAAAAATTCTTCCGGCATACGCTACGTCGTCATATACCTTCCAATATCCGGACATTTTAAAATTCTGCCCTGCATTTTCAATAAACCCCTTTACATCGCCAAGCGGATAGCCCAGCAGCACGCCTATTTCGTGTGGGAACTCCTCGTCTCCCCGTTTATAGCTTCCAAACCGGTCTGCCACCTTTGAAAGCACAGCGTCCAGACTGTCAGTAACATATCCGCATTTTTTCAGATACCTTTCCTTTTCCGAATCATGCAGCAGCTCCCGAAAACTGGCCGGTTCAAATAA
>JAJQFO010000321.1 GCA_021201095.1 Lachnospiraceae bacterium | reverse complement strand
GTACTAACTGAGTCTGAAGCATCTGAAACAGCAGGGACAGAAACAGCAGGGACAGAAACAGCAGGGACAGGCTACATAATTGAGGAACCGAATCAGGGCAGATATTTCCTGATAGATATCCTGAATGAGACGGAGGTCATAGCTGAGACAGATGTAAAAGTTGACTTCGTCACCGATGAGGGAGAGCGGACGGAAGCCATCTCATACACTGGTGCGGGATTTTATCTTTTCGAGGTGGAAGATGGCTTTTATGAGGTCACGGTCAGCAGTGAGGGCTATGAGCCTGTGATCACGCTTTGCAGGGTTGACGAAGATACCTGTATTTACGTTATGTACTTAAAGCTGGAGGCAGCAGAATAAACGGAGATTAAGAAGACAATTTGCAATATCTCCCTTTTCGGGGGATAATTCAGATTGCTGTATAATGAAAACAGCGAAAACAAGATCGTGTATCTTAAACATTTTTGAGTAGACAAATTTTGCCGGAAGGGATTATAATCAGACTAAATTATTGGGAAGTCGTGATGAAACCTGTCAGGCCTAAGCAATGAAAAAAGACTGAGAGGAGAAATTTATGGGAGTGAGTGAGGAACAACAGAAAAAGACTCAAGAGTCTCAAAACATTTTGAATGAGAAGAATGCTCAGCGGCTGCACGCGTTTGCTGATAAGATTGTGGCGTTCCGTGACCCTGTGCTGGTGATTGGTCTTGGCGGCACTGGAATTGATGCAATGCTGGCGACGAAGAAACTGGTTTATGAAAAAATTTCAGGAAAACAGCCGCTGCCGAGTCTCATAGCAGATCGACCGCGAAGCATTGAGTATCTGGGGATCGACACGGACGAGACTTCTTTGAATAAATCCTGCCAGGGGATTGGTTTGAATCAGGAGGATGACGAGATCCTGATCTGCCCATATACAGATTGGTCTTCTGTTGCTGCTCATTCTGAGAATCTGCCGGGGAATATTTCCAGCTGGCTGGATCCGGCTCTGGCTGATATGAATAAAGAAGAATCTCAGCCTCAGACTGCACCGATACGTCAGATGGGCCGGCTGACACTGATACTGCATGTAGAAAAAGTGACAGCTGTTTTAGAGAAGAAAATAAATCGGGTCACAAAAGAATTTGCACCAGAAACAGTACTCTGGGTGTTTCTTATTACCGGTCTTTGCGGAGGGACGGGAAGCGGAATGCTCCTGGATGTTGCATATCTCGTGCGTGCTGTGGCTTCTGCCCAAAATCCACGGTCAGTCAGAATCGTTGGGAATTTTTTTCTGCCTGAAGTAAACACGAGCATTCCGGATATTCCATGGGATATGAAACAGCGCCTTACCGCAAATGGATATGCCTCTCTCAGGGAACTGGATCAATTAATGAGCGCAGAGAACGCAGGGGATGTATACGCACAGGATTATGGCTTACCGAGGGACGATATGCAGGTAGAAGGCACCTGGAAACCTTTTGACTTTTGCCTGTTATACGCCAACAGGGATATGGATGGAGAAAATAAAGAGTCAGAAAAAGAATTTGCGTTTCTGGCATACGATTCCAAAAGTGAATTCTCTTCTTATGATCTGGCAATATCTGCTGTAGCAGGAACTATATTGACATTGATTACGGGACACGAAGATACTGAATGCAAGAATAACGAAAATCCGGAAACAGGGAATGAAAGTACGGGTACTGATGCTTGCGGCCTCGCCCGAATTCATCAATGGGCAGCTAATGAATGTAAAAAGCAGCTAATATATCAGCAAAAGCAAAAGGAAGAAATACATTCGGCAAGCTATGGCTATACTCTGGTAAATTTGTCGTGTTTTGGATATGAGCATCTGGTTGAGGACAGGATGAAAGCTGAGGCAGAAGCAGATATTCCGAAGTTACGCTTTCGAAATATTGTTGGGCGTGAATATAATTTTGATTATTTCAAAGGAAACTGTTCCGAACTGATAGATGTGGTGTCTGTGGATGATCTGATGACTTTGTATCAGAACATTTTATTGGAACAGATTTATTTGGGTCAGAAGAATCTGGATAAATTAGAGGAAGTTCTGATTGACTATATAATGACTGATTGTGCTGAGATACCTGATAATCAGGAACATAAGCTGCAGTACCGGGATTACGGATATGCTCTTCAAAAAGAGCTCGGAAAATACAGGGATTATTTATATAAAATAAAGTCACATCAGTCGAAAATGATTGATTCTCTTCAGGCACAAGAGCCGGAAGCGCGGCATAAAGCGGAAAAAGGGTTCTTTTTCCGGAAACGCAGGATGCTGGCTTATAAGGATCTGGCAGAGCAGCTTTACAGGGCAATGCTTGATGTATGGGTTTGTGAAGAACTTCTGATATTCTGCGCAAATGCCGGAAGACTGATAGACAAACAGTTTCTGGGGATGAAGAAGCTTCCGGATATTCCTGCGGATTTCTTTCTGGAAATTTTTTCTCGTTTCCGGAAAATGTCTATGGAGCAATATTTTTCAACTATTGTTAATGAAATATGTGAAAAGACCAGAAAACAGGATAATTTGATTTTTGCCACACTGAATCCAGATGCTCCGTCAGATGCGTCGGTTCTGTCAGGATCTGTGTACCTGACGATTCCGATGAACCCGGCTGGATGGAGAGCTATGTTTGAGAAAGCGTGCGCATCAATTAACAGAGAGAAATCAATCGGTAAAGACGGTGTCGGTATTTATCTGGAAGGCAGTGAGAGCATTGATAACATTCTGGCAGTACATTTTCAGGATGCTGTTCCGCTTATAGCTTTGAAAAACATAAAAATGTATGAGAATGCCTATATGGAAATCCGGGACAAAAGCGTGGGTCTGCACCTTTATCGTGCGCCGCAGAATGAGGAAAAGCCTTTTAATGAGGATGAGTTGGATCCTTCATCAAGCTGTTCTTGATTTCCTTATATGAGTGGACGAGAGGGAGAATCCAGTGATTTATTCTAAAAAGCACATCCATTAAAGCCTTGGGAGGAGAGCTATGAAAGACAGAAATGAACGTGTGGCTATTTTTAACGAAACGATGAGGCTCTGCCGGGAAAGTCCGAAACTGGCGGAGACTGTCCGGCAATCAATCCGGGAACAGAAAATCTACTGGCAGGAGGATGAGGTTTTTTATGATTCAGACGGATCAAACTCATCTCCGAAATGTACCCTTTCACGAAAAAGAACGCTGGAAGCGGCCAGAAGCTATGCAATGCAGAAAAATAAAAAGGTGTGTGTACTGAATTTTGCCTCTTCGGTCACACCTGGCGGAGGAGTCACCAGAGGTGCGTCCGCGCAGGAGGAGAGCATGTGCAGAATCAGTACGCTCTACCCTGCTATCAGCGACAAGGCTACTGCCGGCCGATTCTATGAAAAACACTGGCAGATGATTCATGACGGGACAATGGGCAGAGAGAACCGGGACGACTGTATTTACACGCCGGGGGTGATTGTGATGCGCGAAGATACATTTGACTGCGCGCTTATGCCGGAGGAAGACTGGTATGCAGTAGATGTCATTACCTGCGCAGCTCCGGATCAGCGCGGAGCCGGTTTTGGCGCGCTGCAGCAAAAATCAGGACAGCTTATGCAGCTTTTTGAAAAAAGATTCTCTAAAATCCTTTCTGTGGCGGCTCACAATCAGGTGGACATCCTGATCCTGGGCGCGTTCGGCTGCGGCGCGTTTTGCAACCCGCCGGAGATTGTTGTGAGAGCATTTAATAATATCATTTCAGATTTTAATGGCACTTCTTTAAAGGAAATAGAGTTCGCAGTGTTTGCGAATAATCCCACAAATGGAAACTATCAGGCATTTAAGAAGATAAAGGACATCGAGGAAGCTCCCGCTGCAGCGGGGGATCGTTGAATTCTCTGAAATCAGATAATAAAACCTGAAGGCTGACCAAGGGTATTCCGATGCTCAGCATAATCCGGGCTGCTGTTATCTGAATGGAAGAGGTGTGACGAAGGATGAAAAGGAAGGCGTTGAATGGCTGTAAAAAGCAGCCGCGCAGGGAAACGCTCTGGCGAAAGAAACGCTGGAAAAGCTTCCAAAGCGCCTGACTCGAAAACGCATTTTTTGTATTTTTACTGAAGAATTCGAAGGATTGAAAACTATGGAAAGCGAGTCGGTGTTTTTATAAGCTGATCCGGATGAGTGTTCATTTCATAGAACTGAATTTACTGGAGGAGAGAGTATGACTGGAAAATTATTTGTAGGATTGAGTGCGCTGACACTCTTTGTTTTGCTTACTGCCTGCGGGAACAGTAAAAGCACGACAACTGAAACAGCTTCGGCTGTTTTTGATACTACGGAAACGGAAGAGTCGGACTCTCCAGAAAGTGAATCAAGCCGGTATGTGTTTGAGGGAACGACAGATTTTTTCACCGCGAACGGGATTGAGATCACGAGGGGTGCTTACAATGAATTTACACATTATTCTACTACAACCTCTGATGAATGGACGATCATAGATGTCACGTATACAATTGAAATCACTCAGAGCGCACCCGCAGATCTTGATGACGGCTATGTTCAGACAGTCGCGGTTATTACTTGTATAGATTCCTTTGAAGGAAAAATATGGACATGGAGTTCTGTTTATGACAAATACACGGGAATGGCGCTGGAATGGCCTGTCCGCGACTATAGCTCTGCAGATGGGAGGATTCAGCATACAGAGGTGGTTGTTGTAAGTGTAAACGGCGTAGAATATGACTGTCAGGTGACTATAGAAGATACTGGTAAGTTCCCTATTATAATCACCGTGATCCACCCTCAGGAGTATGACGGTGTGATATTTGAAATCGGAGGTCTGGACGCAGAGTATCTGACAGTCTCGCAAAATATAGACTGGACAAAGGAATACCGGCTTCTCGACAAAACTCCATGCTATGAACCGGCTTATTTTGCGCTGGAGTAACGGATGTGTTTTGGGTGAATTCTGTAGATGCCTGCTCAATAGTCACATATTGTCAAATAGGAAAAGACATCAACGTATAATTCAGATAGATGCGGTGCGTGAAATTTCTGGTGATTCATGCCAAAAAAGCAAAAACTGACGACGATTCTAGTGGACAAATTGTGTCGAAACGATTATAATTTAAGAAAAATTTAATTCGTGCAGACATTTCATAAAGGGGAAGAGAAAATGGCGGTACAGAAGATTGAATATTACAAGGCGCACTGCTCCGGCTGTGGGGAGGCTACAGGTGCTGATGTTCTGGCTTTTGATTTTGGCAGTCTGATCAATAAAGCCATCCGTAAGGACGGCGAGCGTAAATTCGGAGCCGACACCACATGGGAGAGGCTTTTAAAGATTGATATTTCTTTATATTATACCTGGAG
>JAJQFO010000251.1 GCA_021201095.1 Lachnospiraceae bacterium | reverse complement strand
GGATACGGTTATGAATATGGCAGCAAAGGTGGCAATGGCGTATTTTGAGTCAAAAGGGCTGAAGGTCAAGGTAACGGGAGACAACGAGGACGTACTGATCGCTTACTTTGGGTGCAAAAATGTAGATACCCTGCAGATTGTTCTGTTTTTCAATGAGAAGGGGACGAATGTACATATTATGGGACGCGAATTCTGTAAGGTTTCCGAGGAGAAGAAACCGGCTATGTACAAGGTCTGCTCGGAGCTGAACAGCAAATTCCGCTGGGTAAAGTTTTATATCAATGAAACAGATAATACGGTCATTGCGGAGGACGATGCGGTGATTCAGCTGGATTCCTGCGGCGCAGAGTGCTTCGAGCTGATGCTTCGCATGAGCTCCATTGTGGATGAGGCCTATCCGATTCTGATGAAGGCAAATTGGGCGTAAACCGTCAAGCGAGGACAATAGGATGAACGGAAACATGATCTACCAGATGATCGAGCAGTTTGCGAAGGAATATACGGAAAAGGATGACGGACTTACAGTCTATCACATTCTCTATGGATGTGCCAAGCTTCTGTGTATGGATCAGAATACACTCAATGCCATGTTTTCTGATGAAGCACAGCAGCAGGAATTGAAGAAGATTCTGGAGCTGTTTGAAGCGAATGATATTGATTATACATTGATGAAAGACGGCATGCCGATCCTTCTTTTGTGCCGCACAGCTACAGAACAGGAACAGGCAGACGCGAAACAGCTTCTCAGAAAGCAGGAGGAAGCTCCTGGTCAGGAGTACGCGTATGGAATATTGAAGGCCATTATCAGTGAAGAAATTCCTGAGATGACTTTGATGAAGAAAAACCATACGCTGGAGAACATCATTGCGTATGCGGACAGGCTTACCGGCAGGCAGCCGGCTTCTGCGCCGGGATCCCGCCAGCCGGAGAGCAGGGCAGAGAAAACGCCTGCTTCAGCACCAGCCGGAAGTGATTCAGCACCAGCTGCAAAGCCGGAAATCAGGACTCCCGAAAAAGAGCCTGCTAAAGCCTCTTCTGCAGATGAAGGTAAGGGCTCCGCAGGGGATTCTGACCCGCTTTCGCAGGTAATGGCGGCGCTGTCCGGTAAACCATCGGCAGGCGATGCGGATGAGCAGGCAGCCCCGGAGCAATCTTCTGCAGCAGAGCAGCCGGAACAGCCACAGTCAGAAGCATCGGCACCAGCTCCGGGAGGACCTCAGATTTCCCCGGATCAAGTGGCCGCGGTAATACAGTCGGCGCTGACTGGTTTTTCACACAGGGAGCCGGAGACACCTGCTCAGGCCCAGGAGACGACAGAACAGGAATTAGCTGCTGAGGCTGTGCAGACGTCACCCGAAGACAACAGAGATAATTTCCAGATTCTGATTTCCCGCACGAAAAAGCTCTATTCGGACCTGCTCAGTAAAGTAAAGGGACAGGATGAGGCCATCCGTATTTTTGTTGAAGGATATTTTCAGGCAGAGGTCTTCAGAGAAGACAAAAAGAATGCCGGTAAGCCAAGTGCGACCTTCCTTTTTGCAGGCCCTCCGGGGGTCGGCAAGACCTATCTGTCTGAGACAGCCGCCAGCCTGCTGGGATTGCCTTTTGCGCGTTTTGACATGAGCGAATACACAGATCCGACGTCTACGCAGATTTTTGCCGGATCCGACCGCAACTATAAGAGTGCGAAGCCCGGCAAGGTTACGACGTTTGTCAAGGAGCATCCGAAGTGTGTGGTCCTTTTCGATGAGATTGAGAAGGCGGATATCAGCGTCATTTATCTTTTCCTGCAGATCCTTGACGCCGGTACACTGACAGACAGCTATGAGGAAAAAGCAGTATCCTTTAAGGATACGATTTTGATTTTTACAACCAACGTCGGCAAGGCGCTTTATGAAGCAGACAGGGACACCAACCTTTCCGTATTGCCAAGGTCGGTAATCATGGATGCTCTCAGCACCGAGACGGATCAATATGGACATGAGCGTTTCCCGGCGGCAATCTGCTCCCGGTTCTCAGCGGGAAATGTCGTAATGCTCAATCATCTTGGCGTTCATTTCCTGGTGGACATCGTCAATGACCGTTTCCGCTGGTGTGCCGAACAGCTGAAGGAGGAGTACGGCTATCAGCTGCTGATTGACCCGATGGTGGCGCTGGTGCTGATCTTCAACCAGAGCTCCGAGCTGGACGCAAGAACGGCGTCTTCCCAGAGTGTCATCATGATTAAAAATGAACTCTATGAGTTCGGACGTCATGTAGAAAATTCCGATAGCGTATTCCGTCAGCTGGAAAGCATTCACTTTAATGTGAAGGTTCCCGAAGACAATCAGGAAGTCCGAGATCTTCTGATCAATAAGTCGCATCTGAATATCCTGATTCTGACGGATGATGCGCCGGAGGCATACGGTTCTGCGAAGGAAAAAGAATATGAGCTGCATTTTGCGGCGGACACGGATTCGGCAATGGAAACGATCCGGAGTCAGGAAATCGACTTTATTGTAATAGATCCGGCCTGCGGCCGGGAAGATCTGACCCGTAGCTATCTGAGCATGGATGACTGGGACACGGAAGGGATCCGTTTCTTTGAGGAGATCCGGCATAAGCTTCCTCAGACGCCGATTTACCTGATTGAAAAAGAGAAGATTGATACGGAGGATAAGAGTACCTTCCTGCAAAGAGGAGCGAGAGGCTTTATTCCTGCTGCAGAAAAGCTTCTGTTTGTCAAGGAACTGAAGAGGCTCTGTGATATCCTGTACCTGCAGCAGCGGGCAAACGAGTTGTCCTCACGCGGAAGGGTGCTTTCCTACAATACGGCGCAGACGCTCTCCGAGGATGGAAAAAGTGCGGAGATCATTTTCTACGATTTCCGGATCCGGACTGCGGTAAAGGCTGGCGAGCAGGGGAAGATGATCGCGGAAAACGAGCGTCCTACAGAAAAATTTGCCGATGTAATCGGGGCGGAAAATGCCAAGGACGAGCTGATGCATTTTGTCAGCTATCTGAAGGATCCGAAGAGCTATGCCCTGAACGGAGAAAAGCCGCCCAAGGGAGTCCTGCTTTACGGCCCTCCCGGCACGGGCAAAACTATGCTGGCGCGCGCCATGGCCGGAGAATCCGATGTATCATTTTTCCCGGCGACCGCTTCCGGTTTCCAGCGAAGTCTGGTGGGCGAAGGCGAAAAGGCGATCCGGGATCTGTTTGCGATGGCAAAACGCTACGCGCCGTCCATCATCTTTATCGATGAAATTGATGCGATCGGCAAGGAGCGTGTTGGCAGTGTATCCACACACTATTCCGAGGGGCTGCTTAACACGCTGCTGACGGAGATGGACGGATTTGAGACAAATGTCAAAAAACCGGTCTTTGTGCTGGCAGCTACCAACTATGACCTCGATGGGACGAAGTCCGGCAAGCAGACCGCCATGGATCCGGCCTTGCTGAGGCGTTTTGACAACCGGATTCTGGTCGATCTTCCGAAAGAGGAGGAACGCAAAAAATATCTGCGCCTGTGCCTGGAAAAGAAAAAAATCACTACGGTTTCGGATGATGCCATTTCCAATATTGCTGCCCGCACGACGGGGGAAAGCCTGGCTATTCTGCAGAATGTGCTGGGTCTGGCTATCCGCAACGCTTCGAAGAAACAGATTCCGCTGGATGGAGACACATTGCTGAATGCCCTGGAGGAATATATGTACGGCGAGAAGCGTGAGTGGGACAAGGAATATTATGAGGAGGTCGCGAAACACGAATCCGGGCATGCCTATATCAGCTGGCGTTCCGGCGAAGCCTTCCTTTGTGACCATTGTTTCCAGAGGGGATTTTGGCGGCTATATGCAGTCTGCCAACTCCGAAAAGACGCCAAACTATACGAAGAAGGACCTGCTCTGGCGCATTCGCGTCAGCCTGGCCGGGCGTGCCAGTGAGATTGTCTTCTATGGGGAGGAAAAGGGGGTCAATACCGGTGTTTCCTCTGACCTGCAGCATGCAACGAATTATGCGATGAACATGATCTGCCGCTATGGCATGGGAAGCGGCTTCTTTGCAAGCATGGATCCGAAGACTCTGCTGAATTCCCCGATGGGACCGTCTCTGATGAAAAATGTCGAGGAGATTCTGACTCAGGAGATGGAGGCTACGCAGAAGCTGATCATGGAAGGAAAGCCCTACATCGAGAGGCTCTCGGAGTTCCTTCTGAAGAATAATCAGGCGATGGAAAATGAGATCATCGAGATTTTTGAGTCTGTGGAGAAAGAGATCAGTGCACAGTAGTACAATTGACGCATGAGCTCATTATCTGTGCGGGCCACGCCCCTGCGGCCACTGCGCTGAAGGCGGCCGTGACCCGCATGTTTTTATCTGCCGAAAATATGTGAGTTTTGGAAAAAATGCCCCTCGCAGTGGGGTGATTGCGGAACGGTGCTATAATCTGACAGAAATTATGTGAAATGAGAAGGATGCGGAAATTCGTTAAACATTCTGAAATTTACCTGACAAATACAGGCTCTGTGTATGTTAAGAAAAGGGGATGTGAGGTATGGGAGAAATTATTGTAGCTATTATCGTCGTATGCCTGTTTGTCGCGCTGTGTCTTCTCGGCATCTATTTGATTTCCTTTGCGGCATTAGCGATGGCCGCTTTCTACGCGATTAAGAATTATTGTCTTGCGATCGGACACAACATCAATTTTAAAAACTGGGACTGGAAGGGTTGGGATGGCGTCGAGAAGGAACCGGCGCGGCGCAGCTACTTCTTCGGGCCGGGCTATGTTCAGCTGGCGCGCACCATCAAAGAATCCTTTCAGCTGAATATCAGGGTTGTTGGAAAGCTGAACAGCTTTGCGGGAAAAATCCGTGGAAGCGGTGTTTATGCTTCCGTCCTCTCTCTTGATTTTTTCCGGATCGTTGTGGGATATGCCTTTCAGGTTTTTGCCTACATCAGCCTGTTCGGCATCGGCACCGTGCTGTGTGTTCTGTTTGGTCTGCTCCATGGTCTGGTGACAACGCTTGTTATGGCAGTCACCTATGTGGTTTTCTCCATCGTCTGGCTGATGGATCGGGCTTATCTGACCAAAAACAAAATTTTCAGTGACTGTCCGCTCTGTCACGAGCGTTTTCTGGTGCCGTGGTTCGAATGTCCCAATCCGGCATGCCAGAAAATCCATAAAAAACTGATTCCCGGTCCCTATGGAATCTGGAACCACCGGTGTGAATGCGGAGAAAAGCTTCCGTCTACCTTTTTAAACGGAAGATCCCGATTAAAAGCATATTGTCCGGAATGCCAGACACCGCTGGCGGCGGCAGATGCCCGGCCTGTCGTTTTTCAGCTTGTCGGCGGCACTTGCTCCGGAAAAA
>JAJQFO010000124.1 GCA_021201095.1 Lachnospiraceae bacterium | reverse complement strand
GATAGTTTTTCCCGCAGGCAATATAATCCAGGAAAAACAGCGGCTCTCCGCCCGCACATGCAATGTCATTGACACACATTGCCACACAGTCGATACCGATGGTATCATGCTTGTCAAGAAGGAAAGCCAGCTTCAGCTTCGTACCTACTCCGTCCGTGCCGGAGACAAGCGTCGGCTTTTCCATCTGTTTGATCTTTTCCATCGAAAACGCACCGGAAAAACCGCCGATATTAGTCAGCACCTCTGGACGCATCGTTTTCCGGATATGCTCTTTCATCAGCTCCACAGACCGGTATCCGGCTTCAATATCTACCCCTGCATTTTTGTAATCCATCTCTTTCCTCCGCTCGTAATGTATATCAGTTCCTTTCGCTACACAGCTGTGCGCGGTCACAGGTTTCCATGTACAGGGCCGTGCCATCGCGGAAAATGCTCCTGTTTGCACTGGCCTTTCATTGCGCAGATTACCTGCTTACCTGAATCTTACCAGCATCAGCTGCGTACCTGCTTAGCTGCCATGCACAATCAATATGCCCGGTACCCAACCTCCTGCAGTCTCGCGTCCTTCGCCTCAACCTGTTCCTTCAGCTCGCCGGCATAGTCCTTTACCCTCTGTAGAAGCTCCGGGTCTGAGATCGCAAGCATTTTTGCCGCAAGGATCGCCGCGTTCGCTCCGCCGTTGATGGCCACAGTCGCTACCGGGATCCCCGTAGGCATCTGAACGATCGAGTACAGGGAGTCTCTGCCTCCAAGGGATGTCGTATGCATGGGAATGCCGATCACCGGCATCGGGAAGATCGCCGCGCACATGCCCGGCAGATGAGCGGCCATGCCCGCCCCGGCAATAATCACCTTGAAACCCTTCGTTTCCGCATTTTTCGCATATTCAAAAAACACATCCGGCTCACGATGAGCCGAAATAATCGTCATTTCATACTCAATACCAAATTTTTCCAGCATGTCCGCCGCTTTGCTCATCACGGGCATATCGGAATCACTGCCCATTACTATGCCAACCTTTGCCATTCCATTTAACTCCTTTCTCGTTTTCGTTCATCTTACCGATTATTAAACGGATTGTCAATTGAATTATCATATAACAAAATTATAATCATCCGGGAGATTCTGCATATTTTGCTGCGGACTCCACTGATTCAGCTGGCTGTATACGTAATCAAAATCCGGTGTTCCCATCAGATCATACGGAGTCGCCTGGTAAACGTAATAATTCAGCCAGTTCGTATAGAGATTATTGGCGTGGGAGCGCCACATCAGCAGGGGCTTGACAGATGGATCATCGTTCCTGTAATAATTCTTCGGTATCTCAATCGGCAAGTTTTTGTCGAGATCCCGGTGATATTCGCCATCAAGAGTCACGCGGTCGTATTCGGGATGGCCCATGATAAATATTTTGCGGCCGCCGTCCGCCATCGCCAGAAAAAGGCCGGCTTCATCGGACTCCGCAAGAATCGTGATTTCTTTCACCTTGCGGATTTCCTCGATCGGCACCTCCGTGTGGCGGGAATGCGGAGCCAGAAACATATCGTCAAACCCTCTTACCAGCGGGATCTTGCGATTTTTTACACGGTGCCAGAAAAGGCCGAACATTTTCTTCTCCAGTTTCCGTTTAGGCAGGCCGTAATGATAGTAAAGCCCTGCCTGTGCGGCCCAGCAGAGGTAAATCGTGGAGGTCACATGCATGCTGGTCCACTCCATGATTTCCGTCAGCTCCTGCCAGTAATCCACCTCCTCAAACTCCATCAGCTCCACCGGTGCGCCTGTGATAATCATCCCGTCAAAGCGCTGGTTTTTTATGTCAGAAAACTCGACATAAAACTGATTCAGATGGCTCAAAGAAGTATTTTTGGCCTCATGAGAGCTGACCTTCACAAAGGTCACCTCTACCTGAAGAGGCGTATTGGACAGCGAGCGCAGAAGCTGCAGCTCTGTCTCCTCCTTCAGCGGCATCAGATTCAGAATCGCGATGTGAATCGGACGGATATTCTGATGAACCGCCAGATTTTCATCCATCACAAAAATGTTTTCGCGTTCCAGTATTTCCTTCGCAGGAAGGGAACTCTGTACTTTTATCGGCATGCCTGCCTTCCTCCTTCACCCAAAATATCTTCATCTACAAATTTCACTTGCAGATTGATCTGCAGGTTTCATCATCAGATTTCATTCGAAGATTAAATTTCGAAGATTAAATCCGAAAATTACCCGGCTTCCTCCGTAGAGCCGCACATGGCCAGAAAATCCGTCTCAGAAAGGATCGGAACCCCCAGCTCCTTTGCCTTGCGGTTTTTCGAAGAAGAGGACATGGTATCATTGTTAATCAGAAAATCTGTTTTCCCAGTCACAGAGCCGGTCACCTTGCCTCCGCGCTCTTCAATAAACATCTTTAATTCCCCGCGGTTTGCGAAATGCTCCACACTGCCTGTGACAACAAATGTTTTCCCCTCCAGGCTCTTTGCCGTATCTTCTGACGCCGGCTTTTCGAGCTGCAGCTCTCCAAGCAGGGTGTCCAGCGCCTGCCTGTTTTGCCCGTTTGCAAAATAGTCTACGACAGAAGCAGCAATCACGCTGCCCAGGCCTTCGATTTCAGACAATTCTTCAACAGATGCCGCGCGTATCCGTTCCAGATCATAATCAAAAAACCGGCAGATCAGCTTCGCATTCGCCACTCCGATATTCGGAATGCCAAGGCCGTACAGCAGTCTTGGAAGTGTCGTGGCGCGGGCTTTTTCAATGTTCCGCGTCAGGTTTTCACAGGATTTTTCACCAAATCCTTCCATTTCAATAATCTCATCCCTGTGATCAGACAGGTGAAAAATATCCGTCAGTGTATGGAGAAAGCCTCTTCCGATCAGCTTCTCCAGCGTCGCCTCAGAAAGTCCCTCGATGTTCAGCGCATCGCGGCTGACAAACAACGTATAAAGCTTGATTTTTTTCGCGCTGCAATCCTCATTTACGCAATAAAGGGTTTCCACCGCCTCGCCCTGAGCAGAAGGAGCTCCTTCGTCTCCCTTCGCGTCACGCTGCCCCATCCGCCGGATCTGCGTCGGTCCGCCGCAGGCCGGGCAAACAGCCGGGATTTCCAGATTGTTGCTTCTGGTCAGGTTTTCCGCGATCTGCGGGATAATCATGTTTGCCTTATACACTACAATGCGGTCGCCAATGCCCAACTGCATCGATTTCACGATGCTCAGATTGTGAACACTCGCCCGGCTGACCGTGCTGCCCTCCAGCTCAACCGGTTCAAAAAGAGCAACCGGATTGATCAGGCCCGTCCTGGACGGACTCCACTCAATCCCCGTCAGAATGGTTTCTCTGGTCTCATCCTTCCATTTGAAGGCAATCGAGTCGCGCGGGAATTTTGCCGTACGCCCCAGAGACTGACCGTAGGAAATATTGTCATAAATCGCCACCAGTCCGTCTGAAGGCACCTCGTAATGCTGTATTTTTTCAGCAAAATATGCCACCGCATCCGGCACCCCGGCTGCGGTCACCTTCCTGTATTCCACCGTCTCAAAGCCCTGAGACTTCAGCCATTCCATCTGGCTGCTGCGGGAATTCTCAAAATCTACGCCATCTGCCCTCACCAGAGCAAACGCGAAAAAGCGCACCTTCCTTTTTGCCGTAATCTCATTATTCAGCTGGCGGACCGATCCGCTGCAAAGATTTCTCGGATTTTTATAGCGGGCGTCAGCATCTGTAATCTCCTCATTAATCTTCTCGAAATCCGGGTAGGTGATAACTGCCTCCCCACGCAGAATAAGCTCTCCCTGATAAGAAATCCGCAGCGGAATGTTCTGGAAAACCTTTGCGTTGTTGGTGATCACCTCACCAATTTCCCCATTGCCGCGCGTGACCGCTTTCACCAGACTGCCGTCCTGATAGGTCAGCACAACCGTCAGTCCGTCCAGCTTCCAGGAGAGCAAAATCTCATGATCCCCTGCGAATGCAGTCAGGTCCTCCGGAGATTTTGTCTTATCCAGAGAAAGCATCGGCGACTCGTGCCGCTCCTTTGGCAGAGAATCCAGAGCCTCATAGCCGACCGTCACCGTCGGACTGTCCGCCATGACAATCCCCGTCTCCTTTTCCAGACTCAGAAGCTCGTCATACAGGCGGTCGTAATCGAGATTGCTCATAATCTCAGCGTCATTCTGATAATAAGCACGGGACGCTTCCTTTAATATTACGGAGAGCTCCTTCATCCGCTCCAGTTTCTGTTCCATGTTTTTCACCGAATCCTTATTCTATTTCAATCATTGATGATCGTCATCGTGAGCCGGTCTCTATCTGTCATTGTTCATCCGTCTTTGACTCAGCAGGCATTCGCTGCCAGCTATCTGGAAACCTGTTTCAGCAAAGCAGCTGTTTCCTCAGTTGTCAGAGGCCGGTATGCGCCCGGCTTCAAATCTCCCAGCTCCACATTCATCACACGCAGACGAATCAGCCTCGTCACCCGGTAACCAAACACGCCGCACATGCGGCGAATCTGCCGGTTCAGCCCCTGTGTCAGAATGATGCGGAATCGTCTTTTGTCTACTGGAAAAACGGAACAGGGACGCGTCCTGACATTCAGTTCTTTCAGATATACTCCTTCTGAGAGATTCTGTAAAAAATCAGAGCGGATCTCGCGATCCACGCTCACCAGATATTCCTTCTCGTGATAGTTCGCAGCCCGCATAATTTTATTCACAAGGTCGCCATCGTTGGTCATTAAAAGAAGTCCCTCGGAATCCTTGTCCAGGCGGCCTGCGGAGAAGACGCGTTTCGGATAATCAATCAGATCATAGATTGTCGTATCTCCCCAGGTGGTGTCCGTCGTACAGACCACACCCCTTGGCTTATGGAAGGAAAGCAGTACTCTTTCGCTTTCACACTCAACAGCTCTGCCATCCACACACACAATCTGTGAAGGGAAAATCTTCTCTCCCACAGCAGCCGTCTGCCCATCTACCGTGACTCTTCCCGCGCCAATCAGCCGGTCAGCCTCACGCCTGGAACAGTATCCCGCGTCACTCAGAAATTTATTCAGCCGTACCGGCTCATCTGTAAATGTTTTTTTCTCCTGTGTCAGCATGTGTCTCCTGTATGATCATAAAAAAATGTGGCGGCAATCCTGTTTCCAGCCCCGCTAACTATACCACATCCCAAAAGCAAAGACAAGAGAGCAACGGAATCTCCATTGCTCTCTTCTTTCCCTTAGTAAACAAATCTCACAGCCATCTCCATCGCCCTCACAAACGGAACGGCGACTCATCTGCCATAATCTCTGCGCACATCATTCTGTCAGATACTGGGTCATGACATATCCTTCTATCGTGCTGCCGGAGGAATCAATGTACGTAATCCGCGACCAGCCGTCGTCCAGATTTTCCA
>JAJQFO010000281.1 GCA_021201095.1 Lachnospiraceae bacterium | reverse complement strand
AGATGGGTATAAGAGCCAGCTATAAGACGGATCTGACGGAGGACTGGTCGGATTATTTCAGCGCGTACAGCAGCGGAAATCGTACGACACCACTGTCCTTTACGAACAGCTACGAGGCGTCGGCGTCGACGGATCTGACTGCGTATAAGAGCATGACCGGCCGGGAGCTCGCTGCGGGTGAGTTTACCTTCCTGCTCGAAGCCCTGAGTGATGGGGCGCCTTTGCCGGATGGCGAGATGACAGCGGATGCAGACGACGCCTATGGCGAAGCCGAAGGCACCCGGTATGTCGCGGTTTCGAACGCCGCGGATGGCTCGGTCAGCTTCGGTAATGCCACTTATACGCAGGCGGATATTGGAAAAACCTATACCTACCGCGTGGTGGAAATCGTTGGAGAGCTGGGCGGAGTCACCTATAATACAGCAGCTTACGGGAAACTGATTTATGTAAAAGTAGAGGACAATGAAGACGGCACGCTGAAGCTTACCGTCACCACTTCCGGCTCTGAGGATATGGACGGAGACGGTGTGAATGATGTGGTGATTTATAACAGCTTCGAGCGCGGGACGGTCAGCATCTCCGGCACGAAGACCTGGGTAGACGGCAATAAGGAGCATGACAACGCTGAAGAGGTGGAGCTGACCCTGTATGATTCGACAGACGGCGGCAGTACCTGGACGGAATATACGGAGACGGAGTACGAGGTGTCCTGGGGCACCGCGGATACCAGTAAATGGACCATCGCGAATCTGCCGCAGTATTCCGCATCGGGCGAGACCATGACGTATAAGGTGGAGGAGACTGCGGTGAGCGGCTATACGACCGCTTACGATGATAACGACCTGCTGGCGATTACCAATACCATCGAGCAGGAAGAGGTGACGCTGACTGGTGATAAGACCTGGGTGGAGCCGACAGAGACGGCGCACGACAACGCAGCAGAGCTGACGCTGCTGGTGTATCGTGAGAGCACCGGCACCGGCGCAGCAAAACTCCTGGTTTCCTCCGATGAGTACACCGTGACCTGGGCGGACGATGCCTATACGATCACCGGACTGGATAAATACGACAGCCTTGGTTATACGTACAACTATTTTGTGGAAGAGAGCTACAGCGATGCCTGCAGCACCGCGTATGCCAAGTACACCAGCTCTTATACTACGGAGAAGGATAGCTGCGGCTATACGGTGTATCATTTCACCAACCGCGCGCCGGATGAGGAACCGACGGACCCGACGAAGGCAATTACGGAGGGTACTGTGACAGTGACCGTGAATGGTGTGGAGACGGCGATGGTGGAGGTTGGCAGTACGCTCACTTATACGATCACGTACAGAAACTACGCGAACATGGCGCAGACGGTGACAGTGACGGATACCCTGCCGACCAGCCTGGTCTACGTCAGCTCACAGATCGATGGAGCGGACGCAGCGCCGGCCATATCCAATAATGGTCAGACCCTGGTCTGGACGATTACCGATGTGCCTGCATTTACCAGCGGAACGGTGACTGTGACGGTAACGGTGACCGAGGCTGCGCTGACAGATGGGACGGCGAATCCGACCCTCACGAACACGGCGGCTGTGCAGATCGGGTCGGAGACGGAGCAGACCGCCTCGTCTGAGGATCCGGTGGGGAATCCGTCGCTGACGGTGGAAAAGACCGTCACGAGCACTCCGGCAAACGGGAGCACCTACGCGATTGGCGAGACCGTTACCTATAGCCTGAAAGTAACAAACACGGGCAATGTCCCGATTACGGATATCGTTCTGACCGACGACAAGACGGGAGACAGCTTTGAGATTGGGACGCTGGAGCCCGGAGCGTCCGTGGAAAAAACAGTGACCTATACAGTCACGGAGTCAGACTCTGAGACGGGCTTCGTTACAAACACAGCAACTGCGTCCGGGAAGGACCCGGATGGCGATGACGTGACCGATACGGATGAGGAGACCGTCGATATCAGGACCTACGGCTCCGGCTCTGACGGCAGCCTGTCGATTACGAAGGTCATCTCGGTCAGCGGGGATGCAACGGATGCGATGAACGCGGACACCTTCTCCTTTACCGTCGTCGGACCGTCTGATCTCTATACTGCACTGAATGGCGGAAGCACATCCGGCAGCGTGACCGTTTCCTATACGATTGATTCAGGGGCGGCGCAGACTGCGGCCGTGGACAGTGAAACAAATTCATTCACCATTACTGGCGTGAAAAATGGTCAGACAGTGACTGTGACGACGGCTCTGCCGACCGGTGACTATACGGTGACGGAGACTGCCGCGTCCGGAAATACCTATACCTATACGGCGAGCATAAAGGGTGAAAGTACGGGCAGCATGGCGTCCGGGTCGCAGACAAACGGCGGCACGGCTTCGGGCGCTGCGGCGCAGACACTGACAAAAGACGACACGGTGTCCTACACGGCGACCAACACGCCGGAGACGACGAGTGTGAAGGTCACAAAGAGCTGGGTGGACGGCGATGGGAATGCGCTGGATGAGAGCCTGATACCGAATGGCGAAGCAATTACGGTGACCCTTGCCGGGACGGCATTTACGGCGGGGACCGCGACGATTACAGGTACGTATTCCGCGGCGGGCACGCTGACGGCGGATGACTGGGAATACACATTTGAGAATCTTCCTCTGACGGACGGCTCCGGAAATACGTATTCGTATACGGTGACTGAATCGGAGGTTGAGGGCTTTACGGCAGAAAACGCGAAGGTGACGGCGGAAGCCAACACGGACGGCTCGGATGGCTATACCGCCGCGCTGGTGAATGTGAAAGATAGCGAGACAGCGACCGACCCGGTGAAAACCAATGACGCCGCCACTGTGACAGTGACGACGGAGAGCGGTGACGTGCAGATGGTAGAGGTGGGGACACAGTTTACCTATACCATCACTTATAAAAATAACACAAACAAGGCTGCAGACGTCACGATCACAGACGTTTTGCCGGACGGATTAAAATATGTTAGCTCTGATCCGGAAGCAGCAGTAAACGGTAGGACGGTTGTCTGGGTCATTGAGGATGTGGCTCCGTTTACGGGCGGCAGCGTGACTGTGACGGTGGAGGTGACAGAGGACGCGCTGGAAAGTGCAGATTCCAACCCGGAGATTGAAAACGTGGCTACGATACAGGTCGGCAGCGAGAACGAGCAGACGGCGGACGATACGATTGAGGTCTATGATCCGAGTCTGTCCATCGTAAAGACAGTCACGAATCAGGATCCGGATTATATGCCAAAGCTGGGCGAAACCGTTGAGTACGCAATCACAGTGACGAATGACGGCAATGTGACCATTACAGATATTACAGTGACGGATGATCTGACGGGCCTTTCGGGAGAGAATGCCGCGACAATCGCGAGCCTGGCGCCTGGAGAATCGGCGACATTTACGACGTCCTACGTCATTACGGAGGAGGATGTGGTCCGCGGCTACGTGAAAAATGTCGTGACGGCAGAGGGCACGGATTCAGAAGGCGAACCGGTGACTGACACGGATACGGTGACCGTGCCGCAGACTGCAGATCCGTCCTTTACGGTGACGAAGGAAACGGTGAGTACGTCCGCCAGCACGGAAGGCTATGCATTGGGTGAGGTGATTCAATATAAGATCACAGTGATAAATACCGGAAATGTTACCATTCATGACGTTACCGTGACCGACGAGCTGATCGGGGCATCCGGCGATAATGTTCTTTCATTCGGGACAATAAAACCGGGAGAAACGAGCTCTCTGTATGTTTCCTATGTTGTGACCGAAGAAGATGTCACGGCGGGCAGTGTGACCAATGAGGTGACGGCAAACGCGAAGGATCCGTTTGAGACGGCTCTGCCTTCGGCGACGGCGGAGGTCACCGATCCGGTGCGCAGCTACGGCGCGTCCGGCGGCATGACGATTACAAAGACGATCACGTCCGCAAGTGGGACCGTGACCGACGAGATGGCGAAGGATACGTTTGACTTCACGGTGACCGGTCCGGATGATCTGTATGAGATCATCAAGAGTGTGGGCTATGTCGTGGAGTATCAGATTAACTCCGGCGATACACGGACGGCGCGAGTGAGCAGGGACGATACCTTCACAATCACAGACGTGAAGCACGGCGATACGGTCACCATCCTGACGATGCTCCCGACTGGTACCTATACCGTGACAGAGACGGCTTCCGACGGGAATACGTATTATTATGAAGTGAGCATAACGAGCACTGCGAGCACGGTCAGTACTGCGGCGGCAGGAGAAGACAACGGTTCGGAAACGGGTGCGTCCGGCAGTTCAGAAACGGCCGGCGCAGCTGCGGTCCTTGCGGAGAATGGCACGATTGCTTTCACAGCGTTCAACACGCCGGTGGCCGCCAGCGTGGCGGTGACGAAAGCCTGGGTGGACGGCGACGGAAATGCGCTTGATCCTGACCTGATCCTGACGGAGGAAACGATTACGGTTACTCTGGCCGGACTGGCGACAGCGGAGACCGGAACAGGCATCGTGACGGTGACGGCAAGTTATTCGGCATCCGGCACCCTGACAGCAGACAGCTGGGATTATACCTTTGAGAATCTTCCTCTGATGGACGCGTCCGGAAATGCTTATGTCTATACTGTGACAGAGGCGGAGGTTGAAGGCTTTACCGAGACCAGCGGCGGAACGGTGACTGCAGCGGAAGAAAACGGCGTCCTGACGGTGTCATTTGAAAATGAGAAGGACTCAGAAGATCCGGTGGAACCGCAGAAGACGAACGACGCGGAGACAGTGACGGTGCCGACTGAGGACGGCGATGTGGAAATGGTAACCGTAGGGACACAGTTTACCTACACCATTACCTATACGAACAATACCAATAAGGAGCAGACGGTTACGGTCACCGATACTCTGCCGGCTGGCCTGGAGTATATCAGCTCGCAGGTCAACGGGGCGGACGCAGAACCGGCGCAGGACGGCCAGACGCTCATCTGGACGATCAGCAATGCGGCGCCGTTTACCAGCGGAGCTGTGACCGTGACGGTGGAAGTGACCGAAGATGCATTAAGCGGCGATGAATCCGATCCGCTGATCACCAATACGGCCACCGTACAGATCGGAAGCGAGACCGCGCAGACCGCGGAGGATACCATTGAAATCTACAATCCGGACTGGACCGTAGAGAAGACCGTATCCGGTATGAGCGGCGAGATTGATGAAGCGACCAGCGTACAGGCTGCGGCGGTGGGCGATACGCTGACCTATACTATTACAATCACAAACACCGGAAATGTGCCCATCACGAAGACCGTGACAGATACCTTTACGGTGGACGGCGAAGAAGCGGAGCTGGAGCTGAGCGCGGCGTCAGGCAGTACGTCCGGCGGCACAGCAGGCAATATGTCTGGAGGAACAACTGGCGGCACAGCGGGCAATACATCCGGTGGAACATCCGGCGCCAGCTATGATGCGGCGGCGAAGACGGTGACACTCGCGGCTGGCGAGTCCATCGTTCTGACCGCGACCTACACCGTGACCTCGACGGATAACACGCTGGTGAACGCAGTAACCGTGGGCAGCGAGGACGACCTGGATCCTGATGATCCGGATGCAGAGCTTCCGGGCGATACTGTCACGACGGAGGTTAAGGATTACGAGGCCTGGACGGTAACGAAGACCGTGAGCGGCATGAGCGGCGGGACGGACACAGCAACCGGTATACAGAGCGCAGTGGTGGGAGATACTCTTACTTATATTATTACAATCGTAAATACCGGCAATGTGAGCATCACGAAACCGGTGAATGATACGTTTACGGTTGATAACGAAGAAGCTATACTGGATCTGAATGTGGTGTCATGCACGGCATCAGACGGCACGCCTGGGACTGGCAGCTACGATGCGGCAGCAAAGACGGTGACGCTTGCGGAGGGCGAGACGATCGTCCTGACTGCGGCATATACGGTGACTTCGACGGATAACACGCTGGTGAATACGGTAGTTGTGGGCGATGACGACGACACTGCCCCGGATGATCCTGGTGCAGAGCCTCCGGGCGACACCGTCACGACCGAAGTAGAAGACAAGGCTTCTATGCTCGTGAGCAAGGATGCGGACGGTACGATCGATTATATGGTCGGCGATACGGTGGTTTATACGATTACGGTAGAAAATACCGGAAACTGCACGATCACAGATGTAGTGGTGACAGACAGCCTGGCAGGCGCTGTCTTCGTGGCCGGCGAGGGCTATACGGTCGATCCGGACGGAAAGACAGCGACGATTGCCTCCCTTGCGGAGTGCGCAGTGGTTACCCTGACGGTGACTTATACTGTGTCTGAGTCGGATCTGACTGTTAATGAGGAAAGCGGAGAAGGGGAGATCGAGGTTTACAACAAAGCCACCGCATCCGGAGAGGATCCGGAGGGCAATACGGTGACGGATTCCGGAGATGTCTGGGTTCCGTACGAGAAAATGAATCCGTCCTGGACTGTGACGAAGACGGTATCCGGCATGACCGGAGAAGTCGATGAAATGACCGGTGAGCAGAAGGCGGTGGTGGGGGATACTCTTGTTTATACTATCACCGTAGAAAACACTGGAAACGTCATTATCAAGAAAGTTCTGACCGATATCTTTACGGTAGACGGTGAAGAAGTGACACTGTTCCTGAGTAAGGAATCTGGCGACGGCACGTACGACAGAGCTTCCGGTCTGGTGACCCTGGATGTAGGTGAGACGATCGTCCTGACGGCGGAATATGAGGTGACATCGACGGATATCACACTGGTGAATATGGTAACCGTAGGCAGCGAGGACGACCTGGATCCGGATGATCCGGATGCAGAGCTGCCGGGAGACACGGTCACGACTGAGGTCGAGGACGTACCGGTAATGATCCTGATAAAGGAAACCACCAGTACGCCGGCTGACGGAGTGGCTTACGCACTTGGCGAAACGATTACGTACAGGCTCACGCTGACCAATCTGGGAAATGTGACCATTACGAATATTGTTGTCGAGGATGTGCTGACCGGCAACAGCGGAGAGAATGCGTGGACCGTGGAATCTCTCGCGCCGGGAGAATCGGTGGTGTTTACAACCTCCTATATCGTGACGGAGGCGGATATTCTGGCCGGAAGTGTGGTGAATCAGGCCACTGCGTCCGGAACGGTGCCCTCCGGAGATACGGATACACCGTATGATTCGGACGGCGAAGTGACTCCGGTCACACCAGAGGATTCCGAGGATGGCCGGACCGAAGATCCGACCCAGGATCCGGATGCGATTATGACACTGGTGAAGGAGACGACCAGTACCCCGGCAGATGGAAAAGCCTACGCGCCTGGTGAGGTGATTACCTATAAGATTACAGTGACCAACGTGGGAAATCTGACCCTCACCAATGTGATCGTGGAGGACGAGCTGACCGGCAACAGCGGTGAAAACGCCTGGACAGTTGATTCCCTCGCACCGGGAGAATCTGCGGAGTTTACCACCTCGTATACAGTGACTGAGGCAGATGCCCTGGCGGGCAGTGTGGTGAATGAGGCAGGCGCAAGCGCCGAGGCGCCGTCAATAGAATCGTCGGAAGAAGAGGAATCATCCGATGAGGATGCGGGTAATACCGTGACGCCTTCCGATCCGGAGGACGGCATAAGGGAGGATCCGACAAAGGCCTCGCCCGAAGCTTCGACAGAAGAAACAACGGAAGCCTCAACGGAAGAACCGTCCAAAGAAACGTCCGAAGAAACGACGGCCGAAGCCTCGACGGAAGACACCGAGGCGTCGACAGATGTCCAGGACGCACCGCAGACAGGTGATGAGACACCGCTTCTGCCGTACATGATGCTGATGATGTGCGCATCTGGAATCCTGCTTGCGGGCGGAGCGCGCAGAAAACGCAGGCGCAGATCGCGGATGTAATGCTTCTGCATGGCAAGCCCGTTTGTGCGGCGCACGCAGAAGCAGATCCAGAATATAGTATTTCCGTCAGGCGGTTCGTTCGGACGAAAACAGAAGAAAACGCAGAAACCTCCTTAGAAAATTAAAAAATCTGAGGAGGTTTTTTATGCGCCCGGCGGCGTACATTTCTCAATCATACATTTCATAATGCCCGGCAACATTATTATATTTTGAAAAATAGCTGAGAAATGCCTGAAAGAAACCAAACCTGCGTCTTGCAGCACATGACTTTGTATGTTAAAATCAATATAATTACACAAACAGAAGGGAAGCAGATATGAAAAAAGCATTTACAGTGACAGGACTGTGTGTGCCGGAGAGGCATTATATGGTAGACTTAAGTGACCGGGTGCAGCGGATTGTGGATGAATATATTGCTCCCGGCAAATATTTTACCATTAATCGCGCGAGACAGTATGGGAAAACTACGACATTGTATATGCTGGAAGAAAAACTGAAACGGCAGTATTTGGTGGTGAGTATCAGCTTTGAGGCGGCGGATGATCTTTTTCAGTCTCCAGGGACGCTTGCGGAAGGACTTGTCAGAACGATCGGGGCAAAATTGCGCAGACAGGGGATTGGGGAAGATATTCTGACAGAGTGGAAGCAGCCGGTTTCAGAAAGCTTTCCGATGATGGATCTGGATGAAAAGATTACCAGACTGTGCCAGGACGTTGGGAAAAAAGTAATTCTGATGATCGATGAAGTGGATAAAAGCTCTGACAACCAGCTTTTTCTTGCATTTCTTGGCCTGCTTCGCACAAAATATCTGGCTCAGCTGGCAGGAAAGGACACGACCTTCTGGTCTGTTATCCTGGCTGGGGTTTATGACATAAAGAATTTAAAACAAAAGCTGCATCCGGGTGTGGAGTCGAAATACAACAGCCCATGGAACATAGCAGTGAGTTTTACGGTGGATATGAGCTTTACAGCTAAAGACATTGCATCCATGCTGCGAGAGTACGAGGCAGACTGGCAGACGGGCATGGAAATAGAGAAGGTCAATCAGATCCTGTATGACTATACATCGGGTTATCCGTTTCTTGTTTCCAGACTGTGCCAGATTCTTGCTGAAAATCTGAAAGAGGACAGCACAAAACAGGAACGGCAGGCGGCGTGGAGCGAGGAAGCGATTCAATACGCAGTCAGCAGAATTTTAAAGGAACCAAGCACGCTTTTTGATGATATGAGCAAAAAGCTTCACGATTATCCGAAACTGAAAGAGATGATTTACAGCATTTTGTTTCAAGGGAAAAAATACGCTTATGAGGCGGAAAACAGCCGGATCCGCATCGGGGCTATGTTTGGTTTTGTGAAGGAGTGCAATGGGGCAGTAGCCGTTTCTAATCGGATTTTTGAGACGAAGCTGTATAATTTGTTTTTATCTGAGGATGAGACGGACAATCTGATTTTTTCAACCGCGGATATGGAGAAAAATCAGTTCGTTCGGGGAGGATGCCTGCAGATGGAGCTGGTATTACAGAAATTCTGTGAATACTTCGAAGATATTTATGCGGATGCTGATGACAAATTCATTGAAGATAACGGAAGACGTATTTTTCTGATTTATCTGAAACCAATTATCAATGGGACCGGAAATTATTATATTGAGTCCAGAACGCGCAACATGAAACGGACGGATGTAATCATTGATTATAAGGGAATGCGTTTTGTTTTGGAAATGAAGATCTGGCACGGTCAGGAGTATCATAAACGTGGGGAAAATCAGCTTTTGGAATACATGGATTATTATCATCTGCAAAAAGGATATATGCTGAGCTTTAATTTTAATAAGAAAAAACAACCCGGTGTGAAAAAGATTCTGCTGGGAGAGCGAATGCTGGTGGAAGCAGTCGTGTGATGACCATTGAGAACTGATTGAGCGCATTGCTTTGCAACAGTTTTGTGCTTTGCGAAGATTTACAGTGCCGACATTGCAAAATGGGCATGCTCACGTGCCTGGTACTGAGAACAACGTGCTCCGATGTCAGACCTGCAGAGTTCGGTTTACGGCTGATTTTAGTCGGATTTAAGGATAAAAAATCCTTGCAATTACAGCAGAACTATGCTATCCTCAGTTTGCTGTGTAAAGAGACGGTAATAAAGCTTCGCAGCTGCGAAGGCATGGGACCGTTACGAGTAACTGTGAAGGTACTGAAAAGTACCCGTTACGAAGATTTTACCATACCTGCAGGGACTTGCAGGGATAGCCCGGGGAGACTTGCCGCGGTAACAGTTGAGCGGCATTGGCCGGGAAAGGATTTCCTTTGGGAGATCAGCAGTTCACAAAAATGAGAAGAAGAGGTGAAAAAAATGAAGGAAGCGATTCAGCCGAAGTACTATCAGGCAGAGGTGACCTGCAACTGTGGGAACACATTTGTGACAGGCTCTACCAAGCAGAGTATCCATGTGGAGATTTGTTCGAAATGCCATCCGTTCTATTCCGGACAGCAGAAGGCGACTGCCGCACGTGGACGTATTGAGCGGTTCAACAAAAAGTATGGTCTTCAGTAGGATTGAGGATAGAAACGCGTGGGTTGAGGTTCGGTTGGATCTCAACCTGTTTTCGTTATGGGGAATGATATTTTCATTATCGAGAAAGATATTTGCATTATAGAGAATGATATTTTCATTACCGAGAAAGATATTTGTATTATAGAGAATGAGATGTCGTACTTTATGTTGTACAGATTATGAAATATCTGTTTTCTGGGATAGTCTGACAGGCGGCTTGGCGGTCTGTTGATTCAGATAGATGTATTAAGAGAGAAGGGATTTTTATGAAACCATCCGGTATAGGAGGCCAGGCGGTCATTGAGGGTGTGATGATGCGCAATCGCGGCCGGTATGCGGTCGCGGTGCGGACGCAGGACGGGAAAATTGTCGTCGACACGCAGGACTGCTCGAGCCAGAAGCTTCAGGATCATAAATTTGTAAGGCTGCCGATCATCCGGGGCGTGGTGAATTTCTTTGATTCGATGATCCTCGGTATGAAGACGCTGATGTTCTCCGCGTCCTTCTTTGCGGAGGAGACGGAGGAGGAGAAGAACGAGCGCGAGACGAAAGCGCGGAAAAAGGCCTTTGAAAAGTCGGAAAAACTCCGCGCAAAGGGAAAGATGGATGCCGCGGCAAAGGTGATTGACAAATGTGAGAAGAAGCTGGAAAAGGAAGCGGCCAGCGGAGATGTATCCAGTGACGACGACTGGCTGATGACCGTGACCGTCATTATTTCGATTGCATTTTCGGTCGTGCTTTTTATGATGCTTCCTTATTTTATTTCCAGGCTGCTGCGCCCTATTATCAGCTCTGAAATGGCGCTTTTGATGATCGAGAGCGCGGTAAAGCTGCTGATTTTCTTCGGTTATCTGGCGCTGATTTCCCGGATGAAGGATATCCAGCGCACCTTTATGTATCATGGTGCGGAGCATAAATGCATCAACTGCATTGAAAACGGTCTGGAGCTGACTGTGGAGAATGTGCGGAAATGCTCCCGCGAGCACAAGCGCTGCGGTACGAGCTTTTTGTTTATTGTCATGTTTATCAGTATTATTTTCATTATGCTGTTCAGTATTCCGCTGTTTACAGTGCTGCATGTGAATTCGTCCTTCTGGCGGATTGTCCTGCGCCTGGCGCTGCTGCCTTTGATCGCGGGCGTGTCGTATGAGTTTATCCAGCTCGCGGGCAGGACAGACAATAAGGTGATCAACCTTTTAAGCCGCCCGGGCATGATGATGCAGCACATGACCACCAAGGAGCCGGACGATGCGATGATCGAGGTCGGGATTGCGTCGGTCGAGGCGGTTTTTAACTGGAAAAAGTTTGAAAATGAGCAGTTCGGGACGCACTATGAGTGGGATGAAGAGCCGGCAGAGCAGACGGCGGAAAAAGCTTCCGCAGAGGAAAATGCGGGAGCGGCAGCGAAGCAGACACCCTGAGTACCTTTGGGAATGTCATGAACGAAAGCATGTATTTTGAAATAAGCTGACCGCAATTACATTGGCTTTAAACAATGGGTATTTCACGATTTGTGGAAAGACTGACAATGAGCAGGGGTTTTGTTTGTACAGGGGGATGCGCGGCATATGACGAAAGTACTTTTGCAAGACACAGACGAGTTCGAACTGCCATTGGGAGTCTCTTTGCAGGCTGCTTACACAGCCGCGCAGCAGTACCTCGCGGATCACGAAATTGAGGATGCGGCGGTGGACGCCTGGTATCTGCTGGAGCATGTGACCGGGATCAGCCGGGCATCTTATCTGGCTGACCGTGACCGGAAGATGAGCAAGGAGCAGCAGGATGCCTATGCGGCTCTGATCAATCAGCGCGCTGCGCATATACCGCTGCAGCATCTGACCGGAGTGCAGGAGTTTATGGGATTGTCCTTTCTGGTCAATGAGCATGTCCTGATTCCGCGGCAGGACACGGAGACGCTGGTGGAGCAGGCGCTGGAAAAGCTGGAGGAGCTGCAAAATTTGCGCTGCTGCAGCCGCAGCGGAGACACAAATACGGCTGGGCGGGCTTTCCTTCGCATTCTTGATATGTGCACCGGATCGGGCTGTATAGCGATCAGCATCGCGAAGCTGTGGAAGCAGCGAAAGAAAAAGTACACTGTGACTGCCGGAATCAGGCAGCAAAAACCTAAGAGTGATGCTACTTCTGGAATCAGGCAGCAAAAACTTCAGAGCGATGCGGCTGCCGGAATGAGTCAGCACACGGATACAGATATAAATATAGAAGTTTATGCGTCCGATATTTCTGGGGATGCACTGACAGTGGCAGTAGAAAATGCGCGAAGACTGGGAGCGGATGTCCATTTTTTTCAGGGAGACTTATTTGCATGGGATTCGATACCCGGCACGGATGCGGCTGCCTATATGTTTGACATGATCGTTTCTAATCCGCCTTATATCCGCACCAATGTGATTGAGGAGCTGGCGGAGGAGGTGCGTTCGCATGAGCCGCGCCTGGCGCTGGACGGAGGAGAGGACGGGCTGGATTTTTACCGGAGGATTCTCAGGGAAAGTCCGGCGCATTTGCGCGATGGAGGCTGGCTGCTGCTGGAGATCGGTTATGACCAGGGAGAGGCAGTGGCGGATCTGATGCAAAGAAATGGTTTTTCTCATGTGCAGGTCGCAAAGGATCTGCCGGGGCAGGATCGGGTGGTGTCCGGGCAGTGGCTGGATGGAAAGCGCTGTCTGCTTTAGAAGTGTCGAGAATGAGCAGGTAGCCATCTGTTTTTGGAGTGCAGCTTACGAATTATGTAAATATGATTGCGGCGGGGACGGGTGCACCGGAACCTTTGCCGGGAGGGAGTATTAAGTTTTATGTTTGATAAGCTCGAAGATCTGCTGATACGATTTGAAGAAATCCTCAATATGCTGAACGAGCCGACGGTCATCGCGGACCAGGCGAGGTTTCAGAAGCTGATGAAGGAGCAGGGGAGCCTGCAGCCGATTGTGGATACGTATCGGGAGTATAAAAAGAATAAAGAGACGGTCGGGGAGTCACTGGCGATGCTGGAGGAGGAGTCCGACGAGGAGATGCGCGACCTGCTCAAGGAGGAGCTTTCGGATGCGCGGGAAAAGGTGGAGGAGCTGGAAAAACAGCTGAAAATTCTGCTGCTTCCCAAGGATCCGAATGATGAAAAGAATGTAATTATCGAGATCCGCGCGGGAGCGGGCGGCGATGAGGCGGCCCTTTTTGCCGCGGAGCTGTATCGGATGTATGTGCATTACGCGGAGAGCCGCTGCTGGAGAGTGGAGACTATGAACGTGGAGGAAATCGGGATCGGCGGCATGAAGTTTGTCAGCTTTATGGTGACCGGCCAGGGCGCGTATTCCATGCTCAAATATGAGTCCGGTGTGCATCGCGTGCAGCGGGTGCCGGAGACGGAATCCGGCGGGCGTATCCATACCTCCACAGTCACAGTGGCGATCATGCCTGAAGCGGAGGAGGTAGACGTGCAGCTGGATCTGAACGACTGCCGGTTTGATGTGTTCCGCGCCTCTGGAAACGGCGGGCAGTGCGTCAACACTACGGACTCGGCGGTCCGGCTGACGCATATTCCGACCGGCATTGTGATTTCCTGTCAGGATGAGAAATCGCAGCTGAAAAATAAGGACAAGGCTCTGAAGGTGCTTCGCGCGAAGCTGTATGACCTGGAGCTTCAGAAGGCACATGACGCGGAGGCCGAGGCGCGGCGCAGCCAGGTAGGGAGCGGCGACCGCTCAGAAAAAATCCGCACCTATAATTTTCCGCAGGGGCGCGTGACGGATCACCGGATCAACCTTACCCTGTACAAGCTGGATAAAATTCTGGACGGAGACATTCAGGAAATCATTGATCACTGCATCGCGGCCGACCAGACGGCGAAGCTGAGCCGGATGGAGAGCGAGCAGGGGACTGCCGGATTCTAAAACGTTTTTTCTATTTTTTTCTAATTGCCTGTCGCTGCCATCAGGTCAGACTGTGAGGCAGGATGCAGCAGCGAATACTGGCGGAATATCCCGGAGAGTGGGAAAATCCGCAGGATGAAAAGAAAATCCGGATAGATGAAGATAAGCAGACATAATGCGAATCAAACCGTTTCACATAACACTCCAGAAACTGGCGATCCGCAGCCCTGGAAGCTGCGGGAAGGAGAAAGAGTCTATGAATAAGAACCAATTTGCCCTGACCCCGCCCATGGGCTGGAACAGCTTTGACTATTATGACACCACCGTGACGGAGGCGCAGGTAAAGGCGAACGCGGACTACATGGCGGCTCATCTGAAGGCATACGGATGGGAATACATTGTAGTGGATATTGAGTGGTTCGCGCACAGAGCCGGGAGCATGCGGGATCAGTACCAGTACATTCCGTTCAACGATCTGGAAATGGACGCGTATGGGCGTCTTTTGCCGGATCCGGAGCGATTCCCTTCCTCGGTGAATGGAGCGGGCTTTAAGCCTCTGGCGGACTACGTGCATGCGCTCGGGCTGAAATTCGGCATCCATATTATGAGGGGGATACCTCGCGCGGCGGCGCACAGCCATCTGCCGATTTATGGACTGGAGCAGACGGCGGGGGATGATTGCCGGGAGTCAGAGTTCCAGGAGATTTCGGCTGCCGGTGCCGCAAAACTGGATTTCCAGGCCGCATCTGGCACAGGTGCGAAACCGGATTACCAGACCGCATCCGGCACAGGTGCAAAACCGGATCTCCAGACGGCATCTGGTACTGTCGCAAAACCGGATCTCCAGGCAGTATCCGGCACTGGAGCGAAACCGGATTATCAGACGATCTCCGGCACCTGCGTGACGGCGGCGGACGTGGCGGATCCGTATTCGATCAGCCGCTGGAATCCGGATATGTACGGGCTCCGCGCAGACCGGAAGGAGAGTCAGGTATATTATGATTCCATTTTTGAACTCTACGCGCAGTGGGGCGTAGATTATGTCAAGTGCGATGATATCTGCAATACGAATGCGTATCCGCACAACCCGTATTCGGCGGCGCATGAGATTGAGATGATCCACGCGGCAATCCAGAAATGCGGCCGGCCGATCGTACTCAGCCTGTCCCCGGGACCGGCTCTGATTGAACACGCCTGGCATTATGAAAAATACGCGAATATGTGGCGCATTACCGATGATTTCTGGGATGAGTGGCCGCTGCTTCTGAACATGTTTGAGCGCTGCGAGCTCTGGCAGAACCATGTGTCGCGAGGCTGCTTCCCGGACTGCGACATGCTGCCTCTGGGGTCTCTGGGAAAAGGCTTCGGTCACGAATGGCAGACCCGTTTCACGAAAGCGGAGCAGGTCACAATGATGACGCTGTGGTGCATGTTCCGCTCCCCTTTGATGCTCGGCGCGGAGCTTACAAAGCTGGACGACTGGACGCTGTCTTTACTCACTAACCGCGAGGTTCTTTCTCTATTGGAGGATGGACGGCATGGCGCGCAGGTGCAGCGGACGAAGGAGTACGCGGTGTGGGTCAGCTATTGTGATGGCAGCGCAGATTCCGGGCCAAGTGCTGCAGGCGGTGTGCAGGAGGACTGCGAGAGCTGCGCGGGTTCTGGTTCTGAACCGGGATGCGCAGATGCTCCTGTTAAGAAACAGGAGACTTTCGAAAAGAATGAAAACTTCAGATGTCTGTACCTGGCATTATTTAATCTGACCGATGCGGAAAGGGAGATTTCGGTGTCCCTGGAAGAGATTGCGGAGAGTATCCCGGAAAAAGCAGGATGCGGGTTGCAAGGAAGAAAACCGGGGACAGAATTTGCAGAAAGTTCGACAGAAAAGCAGGCAGAAAACCAGACAAAAAACCAGACGGAAAAACATACTGGAAAATCCTTCGGAAGACTTTACGAGGTCTGGTCCGGGGCAGAGACAGAACGTGATGGTGAAATGATAGCGGCACAGGTGGAAGCACATGGAGCAAAGCTGTTTCGGGTATTCTGAAAGAAATTGATGCTACTGCGAGAAACGATATTGCTATCCGCAGCCAGGATGGGAATGGATACAGAACGATATATAATCATGCTATTTTAGCTTGACGAACAGGCTGTGAGGAAAATATAATGTGATCAGAAGAAATTTGCGGCGCTTGCGCCGGGAATTTTCGATGGTCAACGAGCAACGAAGTTGCGAGTATGAGCCGCACGGCGAAGAAACGCTGTGCCTGGCGCGTGATCATTGGCAAGACTGGTGGTCGAAAGAATTTGAAATATGCAAAGGAGCAGAAGTTATGCCAATCAATGCATTCAGAAAAATTTTTGATAAAAGCACCCAGACGGAATCAAAAGAGTCCAAAGAACCAAAAGAGTCAAAAGAGGTAGAAAAGCGCCCCTGTAAAAAATGCGGCGCGGCTTTTTCAGCGCAGGAGCTGAAGGACAATTTCTACATCTGCCCGAAGTGCGGATATTATTTCCGGGTGCATGCCCGCCGCCGGATTGATATGATTATTGATGAGGGCACGTTTGAAGAGTGGGATGCCGAAATGGCGGAAGTAAACCCGCTGGCCTATCCGGAGTATGAGGAAAAGCTGCAGGCGGCGCGGGAGAAGACTTCCTTAAATGAAGCGATTGTGACCGGCTGTGGAGAAATAAACGGATTTAAGACGGTGATCATGGTCTGCGACTGCCGATTCCTGATGGGCAGCATGGGTTACAACGTCGGCGAGAAGGTGGCTCGCGGCGTGGAGAGAGCGACGGAGCAGAGACTGCCGGTAATTATCTACGCGGCATCCGGCGGGGCGAGAATGCAGGAGGGCATTGTCTCGCTGATGCAGATGGCGAAGACCTCCGCGGCGATTAAAAATCATTCCGACGCCGGACTTCTCTATATCAGTGTCCTCACCGATCCGACGACCGGCGGCGTGACCGCCAGCTTTGCCATGCTCGGCGACATCATTCTCTCAGAGCCGGGCGCATTGATCGGTTTTGCGGGCCCGCGCGTGATTGAACAGACGATCCGCCAGAAGCTTCCGGAAGGCTTCCAGAGGGCAGAATTCCAGCAGAAGCATGGATTTGTGGACAGCGTGGTGGAGCGCAAGGATCAGAAGGAAGTCCTGGGGCTGCTTTTGCGGCTTCATTGTCAGGACGGGGGATGGCAGACCTGGTCGGAGGAGAACAATCTCCACCCGGCAGCGTCCGAATCTCTGCCGGAGACGGTTCGCCGCCAGATTGAGAGCTGGAGAGACAATTCACCGAAAAGCCGGAAGGCTCCATTTTCCGGGACAATGCGTCAGAAGACGCTGAATAAGATTGCAAAACGCCACACCGATCCGCTGGAGGCGGTTCATCAGGCGAGAAAGACGGGGCGCCTGGTGGCGAGCGATTATATTCGCTTCCTGTTTAAAGACTTTATCGAGCTGCATGGAGACCGCTATTTTGGCGACGACGCGGCGGTGATAGGCGGCATCGCGACCTACTGCGGCGTACCGGTCACTGTGATTGGCCAGGATCGTGGAAAATCTGTGGAGGAAACTGTCGGCCGGAACTTTGGCATGGCGCAGCCGGAGGGCTATCGGAAATCCCTGCGTCTGATGAAGCAGGCAGAAAAATTCAACCGCCCGATCATCTGCTTTGTCGATACGCCGGGCGCTTATCCTGGCATGGAAGCAGAGGAGCGCGGACAGGGAGAGGCGATTGCCAGAAATCTCTATGAAATGTCCACGATGAAGGTACCTATTTTATCGATCATCATCGGACAGGGCGGCAGCGGCGGCGCTCTGGCACTGGCGGTGGCAAACGAGGTCTGGATGCTGGAAAACGCGACCTATTCGATCCTTTCTCCAGAAGGCTTTGCCTCGATTATCTGGAAGGACGCGAGCCGTGCGGATGAGGCAGTCAAGCTGATGAAGGTGACCGCACAGGAGCTCTACGAGCTGGGCATCATCGAGCGGATCATTTGCGAGGATGAACCGGCAGAGGAGAAGAGCCTGGAGGAGATTTCCAAAATCATCGATAAGCATATGAGAGAGTTTTTCCACGCCTGCGCGGCCAAGACGCCGGAGGAGATCGCTGATCAGAGGCAGAAGCGGTTCCGCCAGATGTAAAGAAATGCCGTTTGGATCATTTAAGGGAAGAGTTTCATACAATGTAAAATTCGGGCTGCATCTTTCACAGAATGCGGTCAGGAATGGAGCGGATTTTTGAAATAGGCCGACCATATTCCATGGACATCAGACAATGGTAAGCGCCAGTGCTTTGATTAATATCAGCGTATAGATAAAAAACAGGCCGGGAAATGGCTTTGGCGAGAACATCAGTAAAAATACAAAAAAGAAGATTGTGAGGAAGAAAAACCATTATGGCAAAACTAAAAATTAACGCGGACCATGTCCTCGGAAAAATCAACAAAGAGATCTATGGCCATTTTTCGGAGCATCTGGGACGTTGTATTTATGAAGGACTGTATGTGGGCGAGGATTCTCAGATTGAGAATGTGAACGGCATGCGCACGGATGTGATCGAAGCTTTGAAGGAAATTCAGGTGCCGGTGCTTCGCTGGCCGGGCGGCTGTTTCGCGGATGAATATCACTGGAAGGACGGCATTGGTCCGAAGGATGGCAGAAAGAAAATGATCAATACCCATTGGGGCGGTGTCGTGGAGGACAACAGCTTCGGGACTCATGAATATTTTGAGCTTTGCCGCCAGCTGGGCTGCGAGAGCTATGTCAACGGCAATCTGGGCAGCGGTACTGTGCAGGAGATGTCCGAGTGGGTGGAATATATGACCTTTGACGGAGTTTCCCCGATGGCGGATCTGCGCACAAAAAATGGTCATGAGGAGCCCTGGAGGGTACATTATTTTGGCGTCGGCAACGAAAACTGGGGCTGCGGCGGCAATATGAACCCGGATTTTTATGCAAACGAATACCGCCGTTATCAGACCTATGTGCGTGATTATCATCAGGATTACCGGATTAACAAGATCTGCTGCGGTCCGAATGTTGATGACTATGAGTGGACGCGGAAGGTTCTTGAGACCTGTTTTGCGCATGGCGGACAGAACGCGCACGGATTTATGAACGGACTGTCGCTGCATTATTACACGGTGCCGGGCGAGGACTGGCAGCATAAGGGCAGTGCAACCAATTTTGATGAAAAAGAGTATTACCGTACTCTGCACATCGCATATTACATGGAAGAGCTCGTGCGCAAACATGGCGCGATTATGGACGAGTTTGATCCGAAGAAGGAAATCGGTCTGATGGTAGATGAGTGGGGCACCTGGTATGACGTTGAGCCGGGGACCAATCCGGGCTTCCTCTATCAGCAGAACACCATGCGGGATGCGCTGGTGGCTGCCCTGACGTTGAATATTTTCAATAAACATTGTGACCGTGTGAAGATGGCGAACATCGCGCAGATGGTCAACGTCCTGCAGTCTGTGATTCTGACGGACGGCGCGCAGATGGTGAAAACACCGACCTGGTCTGTGTTCCGTATGTACCGCGATCACCAGGATGCGCAGCTGGTTGAGAGCAGCCTGGAGTCTGCACCGATCGGCCTCGAAACAAAGCATTCTGTTCCAAACCTCTCCGAGTCCGTTTCTGTGGATGCGGACGGTGTGCTGCACATCACCGTGGCGAACCTTTCGCTTTCGGATGCTTACGATATTGATGTGGAAATCAGCGGCTGCGCACAGAGCCGTGCCGCTGCTGGAGTTTCTGCAGGAACTGCTTCTGCCGGGAATGTTCCTGTCGGAACTGCTTCTGCTGGCGTGTTGGGTACTTCTAACGGCATCCGGGGAGAAATTCTGACCGGAGCCATGACGGACAAAAACACCTTTGAAGCGCCGGAGGCAGTAAAGATCGCTGCGTTTGATGGTGTAAAGCACGCAGAAACAGGTCTTACATTTACGATTCCGGCCTGCTCGGTGGTGCATCTTGCGATATAATAATGAGAATCGCGCAATGAAAATCGACTGACGATTGGTGCTGCCTTTGTCCATATCACGCTTTGCAATCGAAAATTGGGGAATATCCCATGCGAAGCGTAGGATGCCGCCCCCACAACCGGAGGTTTGGGGCCAAAACCCGGCGAGGGTCAAACCTGGCGAAGGACGCAGTACTGCTCTCGATTTTTTGTGAAAATCGGAACATTACCTTCGGTCATACTCGCGGGCAAGTACGGACATGTCATGATTCGAGCGGCAAAAGGGCATGATAAAGGAACAACATGAAAAATACAACACAACAGGTTTGCAGAAAATGCCTGCTCCGGGACATGCCGGAGCAGGAAATATATGCGAACCTTTTTCGCTATCTGGAATCTCTTTCCTCTGACGACCGGGTGCCGGACGAGGTTTATCAGGAGCGCCTGAATGTTTGCCGAGGCTGCGATAAACTGCTCTCCGGCACCTGCATTCTCTGCGGCTGCTATGTGGAGCTGCGCGCGGCGATGCGGGTGCGCAGCTGTCCCTGTGTTCCGGCAAAATGGAGCGCGTATGAAGCCCTTTCCTGAATTTTCGGCATCGTGCTTGCGGTTCCGCTTACCGTTACTCTGGGCGCGCTTCTGCCTGGGGACAGAGAAAAGAAATGACCAGAAACAGGTAAATTTTCCTCGGATAAATTCCCTCAGGGCACGAAAAAAACATTTTTTAAGGTTGCGATATGTGATAAAAACGATTATAATAGAAAAACAGGTGCGGCCGACCAGACCGTGCGAACGTATGAGGGAAACGGAGGATACATTTTAAAATGAATAAAGGATTGAAAAGAGCGGCTGTTTTTGGACTGAGTGCGAGTCTTCTGGCGACTTCGCTTGCCGGCTGCTCGAAGAGTGAATCATCTGCATTTGACGCGGATGCGGTATTGATGACCATAAATGAGGAGGAAGTGCCCGCAGGCCTGTTTAAGTTTGCGGTTCACTATTCGCAGGCGCAGACCCAGTACATTTATGATTCTTATTTTGGGGATAATTCTTTTAGTTATGAGTACAGCGACGGTTATACCATCGGCGATATGGTCAAGTCATCCGCCCTTGCGTCATTCGAGGAGATGATCCTTGCGAGACAGCATATGGATGAGTATGAGGTAGAGCTGACTGAGGATGAGGAGACGGCGATCTCCGAGGCGGCAGCAGCGTTCATTGAGGCGAATGATGAGGAAGTCCTGACTGCGATGAGCGCAACGCAGGAGATCGTGGAGGAATATCTTTCTCTGATCACGATTCAAAATAAGATGGAGACAGCAATGTCTGCGGATGTTGACCGGGAGGTTTCTGACGAGGAGGCAGCGCAGCGCCGGATTGAGTACGTTTACGTTGCGATGGAAACGGAAGGCGAGACCGAGGAAGAGACAGATACTGAGGAAGCAGAGACCGATAGCGAAGCTGCGGAAAGTGACAGCGAAGAAGAAACGGCAGAGGCTGACTCGGACGAAGATAATGAGGAGACAGAGACAGCTGCAGATACCGAGTCTGAGACTGCACTTCTCACGGGGACAACCGCTGTAAAGACGACCTCTGCGGATGAGACGGAGACCGAGACTGCTGATGCGGGCGAGGCCGAGACGGACGCTGCTGAGGAGGATACGGAAGACGCAGAGGATGCCGAGGCTGACGAAGAGACAGATACCGAGGAAGCATCTGAGGAAGAGACGGAAATTGAGACCGAGACGGAAACCGAGGATCCGGAAGTGGTAGCGGCAATGGAGGAAGCATACGCGAAGGCGGAGCAGATCATTGCTCTGGTACAGGACGGCACGGATCTGGAGGAAGCCGCTCAGTCTATTGATGAGGATCTGTCTGTGAACGAGATCACCTTTGGGTCTGACAGCACATCGGTGGTGGAGGGTCTGATCACCTCGACAGAAGGTCTTGATGATGATACGCTGGTAGAGTACCCGGTGGAAGCGTCGAGCGGCTACTATGTAGTCCGGGTGGTCAATGCATTCGATGAAGAAGCGACCGAGGAAGAGAAGGAGAGCATTATCGAGGAGCGGATCAGCGACGCGATTGATGAGCTGTACACAGAATGGGAAGAGGACGCTGACATTTCTACAGATGAAGATGTCTATGCGACGATTACCTTTGACTTTAACCTGAGCCTCTATGAGGAAGAGACCGAGACTGATACCGAAGAGGCTTCAGAGGAGGCAGCTGAGGACGAGACAGACGCGGAATCTGAGTCTGAGACGGAAGCTGCTTCGGATGCGGAGACAGAGGAAGAAACGGAAGCTGCTTCGGATGCGGAGACAGAGGAAGAAACTGAGACTGCTTCGGATGCAGAGACAGAAGAAGAAACCGAGGCTGCTTCAGACGCTGAGACCGAAGAGGAAACAGTAGCTGAGACGGAAGCTGTTGAAACAGAGAGCGAGACCGAAGAGTGATCGGAGACTTTTATGAAGTACGAAAAGATTGACATTAAAAACAAGGATTCTATGGACTATGCGGCGCTGTACTTGTATCTGCTGGATGATTCGCCGGAGATCGCGATCCGGGAGCGTCCGATGATCGTGATCTGCCCGGGAGGGGGATATGAGTTTTTGTCCGACCGGGAGGCGGAGATTGTTGCCATGCAATACCTTGCCATGGGATACCATGCGGCAGTACTTCGCTATTCGGTTGCTCCTGCGCGTTATCCGACGGCGCTGCTGGAGCTGGGCAAGGCCGTGGCCACGATCCGCGAGCAGGCGAAGGAGTGGCATGTGAGTACGGATAAAATTGTGATTTCCGGATTTTCTGCTGGCGGACATCTGGCGGCAAACTATGGGATGTTCTGGAACCGGACCTTCCTTTCGGAGGCGCTGGAAGTGAACTCCGATGTGCTCACCCCGAATGGTCTGATCCTGTGCTATCCGGTGATCACCTCCGGAGAATATGCGCATGAAGGTTCCTTCCGAAGCCTTTTAGGTGCTGATTACGAGGAAAAGAAGAAAGAGCTTTCTCTGGAGTTTTGTGTCGGGGAGCAGGTGCCGAGGACATTTGTGTGGCATACCTGCGAGGATGGCTGTGTGCCGGTGCAGAATTCCCTGCTGCTGGTAAATGCTCTGGTGGAGCATCACATTCCGACAGAGTTTCATCTGTTTGAGCAGGGTGGACATGGGATGTCCATCGCTAACCGTCTGACTGGATCGACAGAAGGCAGCTGGACGGAACGCGCTGTAGCTGTGTGGCCGCAGCTGGTACATGCCTGGATGGAAAACTGGGTTTGCGGATGACCGATATGTGATTGATTGAGTGATCTGTGAACGAGAACATAAGAAAAAGCTTACGGCAGACCTGTGCTGCTGTAAGCTTTTCGAATCTCTGGGAATTGTATTGAACAGGTGAGATTTCCTGCGCTTATGAAACAGAAGCAAGAATTTCCGTACAGATTTCCTGTATGGATTTTCCATCGGTTATTACCGTAATATCGGCGGCTTCCAGATATTTGGGAAGCCGCTTTTTCATCATAGCCTCGATATAATCCACATTCATGTTTCCCTCGAGAAGCGGTCTGGTATGCGTATCTTTAACACGGGCGTAGATCTCTTCAGGTGAGGCGCATAGATAGATAATCTTACCGCTCTGGCGCATCGCAGCTACATTTTCCGGACGCAGCGGCACACCGCCCCCGCAGGAGACCACCGTATTTTTTTGCTGTGCCAGGGACAAAAGCAGCTTTGTCTCCAGAGAACGGAAATATTCTTCACCGTTTTCCTCAAAGATCTGCGAGATCGTGCGCCCCTCCTGCAATTCGATCTGTTCATCCATTTCGACCAGGCTCATCTGGTAATTATCCCTTAAAAACCGCGCGACTGTGGATTTCCCCGCGCCCATAAACCCGATTAAAAAAATATTCTGAATCATGGTATTTCCTTTCTCACAGGCCATATTCTTTAAAAAGCTGATTCCTCATTTTAGCATAAGCTGATTGATTATACAATACGAAACAGTATAAGCA
>JAJQFO010000074.1 GCA_021201095.1 Lachnospiraceae bacterium | reverse complement strand
TTTCCATATAGCACTCACCCAGCCGTCCATATGCTTTGGCCAGGTCGTAGCTTTCATATTTATTGAGCATTACAGGATGATCGCCATTTAAGAATTTATCCACCAGATTTTGCCGGATTCTTAAAGATGTCTGGAATAAAGATTCAGCTTTTTCAAAATCTTGTTCATATTCCCAGGTATAGCACCGCGCTACCTTTTCGTAGCAAATCGCGAGATCCTCATTTTCTTCGACTTTCGCATCTAGCATATTTTGCAATGCCACTTTATAATATGGAATAGATTCCTGTTTTCTCTGGCTGTTGAAATAGCAACCCGCCAGTGATCTTGCCACGTATCCGCTTTCTATGGATGCTTTTCCATAATATGCGCAGGTGGCATCATAAACGATGTGAGCGTAATGAATTGCGGAATCAAACCGCCCTACTTGCCAGAGGAATGAATAACAGGAATCAAACACTGCATAATTTTCCCCATGGGGATTGGAAAAATAGAAGGTAATCGCTTCAATTGCATCTGCTGCTTCCAGATTTTCCCGATAAGGTCTCCACCATGCACCGACGCAGAAAGCGGCAACATTATTAAGAAAATCTGCCACGTTTTCTTCGGTTGGCGTCAGCAGACTGCAGACCACTTCGCATACAAGCGGATGCATAGAAAGTCTGCTGCCAGTCTCCCGGCGCAGCCAACTCCTGCTAATCAACTGGTTGACGATCTCGAATGACGGAAGTCCAGCCCATTCTTTCAGCCTTTTTGCGGGGATACCATTATTTCCTGTCAGTGAAACTACGCGCAGAATCTGTTTTTCTTCTTCGCCAAGATCACTCATGTTAAACAGGGAACAGAGATGCCCAAAGAGTGAATTGCGGCTGTTCCTTCCTTCTACCTTTTCAATGATTTCTTCATTAATCTGCCTTTCCCTGAGCAGTTGCAGCATTTCTGCCGCCGACAGAAAACTGGCTGCCATTTGCTTTGCTACCAGCTCGACTGTATAAGTATGGTGTTCGATCATTTGAAAGATTTCCGGCAATAATTTTCTGTCGTCACTATCGAGAGAGCTTCCGTAATTCTTTTCAAAAATTTGTAGGAGTACGTTTTCGTCTGAAATCGCATCTACATTTATTGACGTAAACCCGGGATGTGCGTTCCTGGTTGTGATTAATACCCGGTAATTTCCCTCTAATAAAGATGGTAAATCGGCATCTTGATCTACATCAAAGCCGTCAATTATCAGCAGTATTCTTTCACTTCCGAGAGAACGGAGTGCTTTTAGTTTTCGTTCAAAATAAGCATGCGGCTGTTCATCGGATTCCCTTGGTCGCAGATTCTCAATATGTACGATTTCATCATTACAAAGGATCGAACAAAGACTGTCCTGATATGTGGCAAACACAACCGTATCGTAGAAATTTCTGTATGCTACAGCATATTGTTTGGCAAGCTCACTTTTGCCGATTCCACCAATGCCTTCTAGAAATATGGCTGTTTTTCCGCTTGAAAAAGTGTTATGGATATTTTCAATCAGCTCCTGACGGCCTTCAAAAATTTCTCTTACCTGTGGCATTCTATTCATTAATTTCAGCTCTGGCTCAGGAGATGTATTTTGTTCTTGCTTTGCCGAAGCACTTTCGCCATCTCCCAATAAAACCTGGATTTTGTTTACAAGTTCTTCAATTCTTTTGTACATCGGAGGTGTCATAGCATCAATCCAGTGCTGACGGCTTAAATAATAAATGGCTTCCGGATGAAGCTGACTTTCTTCACCGGCGATATGAAACGGCAATATTATGATGTTCTCATTATTTCGGAAACGGTTACACGCTATCTTTATTTCATTCAGCACATCAAAGGATTGAGACGCCGGCCCATTTAGGATAAGTAAAAAAATACGGCAGTTGTTTATTGCCGTAGTAATGCTGCCCGCATACGGCCCGACCGTGTTTCTGGGCGCGTACCAACAGCGAATGCCGATGGCCTCTAGTTTGTTTACAATAGATTCTACGATATGTAAGGATGTTTTTGTATGATAGCTGATAAAAACTTCACACTTCATAGTAGCTGCCTCCTGCTTTTACTTAAGATTTTTAGAATAACGCTGTAGAATGAGCCTCTTTTGCACAGACAATAAATGTCTGATTTTGTCAGTCTTTGATTTAAAGGTACCATGAACAAAATCCAATTGCAAGAGTAATTGTAAGAAACCTGTAAGAAAACGATGCAAAATTTGTTGAAAAGAGAGAATACTTGCTTTATACTAATGAAATATACATGAAGAAATACAGTTAGAAGAAAAGCTTCTGAACCTGCTTCATGAGAATAAAACTATTCCACAAGGACGATATCGCTGAAATGGCCAGGAAGCTGGTGGAACTGGTGGAGACACAGTGAGCAATGCAAACATTTTTTATTTTCAGAATATTCCGCGATATGCAAAAGTAGCGGGATGAGATGTTCCGGCAGCTAGTTTTGATGCTGTCGGAATGGGCACTTGAAAATGGTTTTATCGGATTGTACGAAGGGGAATGATGTGGTGAGCAGGATTTATTTCGGAGAATATCATAGCACTGTAACAGATGATCATTATATTTTTCTGCCAGAACAATGGAATTTACCGGAGTCTGTCTATTATGCTTTTGTGGAGGATGAATCAAAAATTCGATATTTATGTTGCTCCGATAACAAAGATACGCTTCTGAACGTGAATAATAATGGAAATATCCTGACCAGAGGAAAACTGGCAATAGCAAAGGAAAATAAATTACTTTTGTCAGATGAATTCCTGGAATATATGAGAAAAAGGAAGCGCGAAGGCGATATTGTCTGCTATGGCAACATTGATCGTTTTGAAATATGGCTCTCAGAGGAATTGAAACTTATTGAAAATAGTATAGATACACAGGGGATTGAAAAAGAGTTACAAGAATTGGGGGTGTTCTGAGATACAGTTTCAGTTGCACTGATAATTGTTGCGGCAAGGATATTTTGCAAGTTTTCTGATTACGCAAAGCTCTCTTTATTTGCTTGTGGAAGAACCAGACAAATATAGCATTTAAATATTATTTTGGCGAATTTTCTCTGAAATGAGGGAGTGCCTGGCAGCGTGTGGAGCTGCCAGGCGTGAGTTATGAAGAAATGTTGTAAAGCTTTCAACATCTGCATTCTTTCTAACACGCCAATATGACCGAAATATGTCTGAATAATAAAAAATCAAAACGAAAGTTTGTAAAGCTCAATCCTGCAGAATATTCATCTGTAGAATAAGGCATTGATTCTTTTGTGTAAATTGTTTTTGCTGGCAGTGTTCCTGTTTGTAGATATCCTTAAAGAAAAATCATCGGAAGTATCTAATGGAGGATGAAAATAGTGGGAAACTACTGGAAATTGAAGAGATTTTCTCTTTTGTATTACTGTTATGCCTACGTGGATTCCACAGAGAATCTGGCCGATCAGCTTTTTATCTTACATAAGGTTCAGGTCTCATTCGGGAAAGAATTTATAAAAGATGGTTTGCGGTATAAAGTAATCTTCTGCAAGGTGAGGAAGAAAGATGAAACGCTGTTTCTGACTGCTTTGGCGGAACTGGATAATAAATTGCTGCTGCTTGGGTATACGGATTATGATGAATTTTGTGAAGAGATGAGAACGCAGATAGGCAATTAAAGGATCGGAACAGTGGATTAGCCATTGTCCACCAGTTTAAAAACCAGGTGAGTTCTGAAGTATAGAACGGTATGGATTTAAGAGAAAAAATGAGTAAGCCGGAAAATTTGGTTGATGTAGAAAAGAAGTATAATGTTGATCAGCAGCAACTAACGAATAAGAGTGAAATTTCGAAAAAAGCATATTGACAAATAATTAACAAGCGACTATAATTCGATTCATCAAAAGGGAGTAGTTGGCCGACAGGCTTTCGCACCGACTATCATGCAGAACCGATTTTCTGCACGGGATGAATTAAAAACAAGACTTTTGCGACAACGTATATTGTGGCAGAAGTCTTTTTTCATATATAGGCGTAGACATCTGCCACCAATCAGGAAAGGAAAAAAACGATGGGAATGAATGACACTCAAAGAGGAGAGATTGAGGAAACTATTGTGGCAGGGAACCGTGCTCTCACAGCACTGAACAGGACGGAAAAATATCTGGACATCGCCAGCGTATATGTATGGATTAGGGGACATATTTGGTGGCGGAATGTTCAGCAGTATGAGATGAAGCATTCAAAAATCGGTGCCGCGCAGGATTGTTTGGAAGAAGCTCAAAGAGAGCTTCGGGTATTCGGCAGGGAACTGGAAGATGTTCAGTTTTACAGCGAAATTTCTGTGAAATTTGATGGAGTTACGGAATTTATAGATATCTTCTGCGATAACATTTTTGCAGACATGATGGTTTAGAACAAGATTGAACAGTCGAAGCAGAAAGTGAAAGAAACGAAGCGACAGGTACAGAAGGCGATACAAAAACTACAGAATATGCAGATTAGATAGTAGGAGGAGATGGTGATATGTCAATGTTGGTTCTTTTGATATTATTTCTTATGTTTTGGCTGTTTGTTAAATTTACCGGGATTATGCTGAAAATCTGCTATGTACTTTGCGTCGGCATACCGTTGGCTTTAATGTTTATCATGATCGGAGTGATTCTATGCTGTACTCTGCTCCTGGCACCACTTGGGACATCTTTGATGCGCCTGGCGGGAAGAATCGTGTATCCATTTTGACTATTATGGTGGAAGCGGAGTGAGAAACCTTTATGGTGATAGTCGTGGGAAATATCGTATTTTGGGCGATCATAGGAGCAGCGATTTATGGCAGGCTAAGGCTCATCAGATTATTTAGGACAGTGCAGGATATGAGTTGCTTTCTTTATGAGAAATGAAAAATATGATTATGATAAAATTAATTATATCAAATGCAATGTTATAATATGCGAACAAAAGTTCTCTTACGAGACCTGTTTTTTGGACTCGATATTTGGTATGCTGGATTCAGGAATTAAGGATCGAAGGGGAGGTGATTCCGTTGCGGCTTCTGTATTGGATTCAGAAGACATTGCGCGGGGACAGGCATTGCAGTAAATGTTGTCTGGTGTGCGAGTATTTTGATACTTGTAAAAATGATGCTGGATAATAACTAATGGGCAGCAGTTTATTACTCCGGTTCTGCAGAAAGAATTGAAGCATGAAACGGATGTCGGCATGAAAAATGAGAGGAGAATCACTATGAGGAAAAAAGAAGGATACAGCAGAGTAGGAGCTTTTGGTACGGTAAATCATTATGATGCGAAAGGAAAGAAGATTGGTGAAAGCAGGCCGAGTCTGTTTGGCGGTACGACAAATTATGATGCGAAGGGGCATAAAGTGGGCAGCAGCACACCGAATTTGACTGGTGGAGTTACGCACAGTGACAGCCGCGGTCATAAGATTGGAAGAAGCGATCCAGGCGTGCTTAGCGATTTTACTCATTATGATGCTAAAGGACATAAAACTGGTCACAGCGACAGAGGATTCTTCGGTGATATGAATCACTACAAGAATTGATTTCTTCAAAATAATATTGGAAAAGATTCCGAAGTATGGTACACTGACTCAAGTGAGGATTATATATATTGCATGGAAACAGTTTCCCCTGAGATAGTTTCATTTGAAATCTCGTTTCCTGAAAAAGAGGAGGGATCTGCGGATGATTGAGATGAAGGTACTTTCTGCACCTTTTGTGTGCCGTACGAAGGATTTGCTGTGGTATCGGGAGACCAGGCAGTGCATTAGCATGCTGCGGGACGGGAAAACTCTGCAGGAAATCAAATCCTTAAGCGAGGAGGAGAACATTTTTAATGCTGCTTCCGCGAGCAGAGCGGATAATATACGGGCAGTGATTGCCAGAAGGATTCGCGCAGTAAATGATAGGTTCCTGGAATTTTTTGAATCGCAGGATACCATGACTCAGAAGCAGCTGTGTGTTGTTTTGGTCATGCTGACGGATCATGCGTTTTATCAATTTATGGACGAGGTGTTTCGGGAAAAGTTGATTATGGGACTGAAGGAATTGCAGGACAGTGATCTTATCGGATATATCCATGGACTCCAGCAGACGGATGAACGGATAGCCAGGTGGACCGATGCCGCTGTTGTGAAAGTCCGTGATAATTACAAGCATATTTTAAAAGAAGCAGAGTTTATTTCAGATTTGGGAACCACGAGGCAGATTGTTCGTCCGATTTTGAATGAAGCGATGAGGGCCTTCCTCAAAGAAGAAGGGCTGACGCCAATTTACAAAATCCTGGCAGGAGAAGCGGTATGAAAACGATAGAAGAACGGCTGGATATCCTGGAAGAGAAGATGCGTCAGGAGACTTTTCGTAAAAATACGGGCTTGGGGAATGAGGTCGGCTATTATGTGTTTGACTACGAACCACAGCAGGAACTGATCGTACGCGAACGGGTAAATGAGCTGACCAAATCCAATACACAGCTGAAATTCGGATATCAGCTGATGGTGTTTGATTTATACGAGCTGATGCTCCAGCTGTTGGAAGAGGAAGATGTTATGGAAGATCTGAAAGAGCTGGAGGAAGAGGAAGGAACTGAGTATGTCTTCCAGAGTATTTCGGATGTCCTCCGATTTGATGACGAGAACAGCTTGATCATTCATTACATCATGGATCACACGCCCGAGGATGCGGTTGTGTTCCTTACTGGAGTGGGCAAGGTGTTTCCAATCCTGCGGTCACACAAAATCTTAAATAATCTTCATCAGATGATGAACCACTGTCCGGTGGTGCTGTTTTTCCCGGGGAGATATAATGGGGACTCCCTCAATATTTTTGGAGAGGCCGCTAAAGATAAAAACGAAAATTACTACAGAGCATTCCCGCTGGTGGAACGATAAGTGAGGATATGAGTATGAAAATAAGAGAGATGTTTTTGCAGGAGATTGACCGTCCGATTGCCGGAGTCGTTATGGTCGGACAAAATCAGGAGAAAGATAAAAAGCAGGAGCTTTCTGAGTATGTTGTCACCAAAGAGATGACAAAACATTTTCGTGAGTTCTTTGCAAATTATACGGCCAGCATCCAGACGCCTACGGATGAAATAGGGGTCTGGATTTCCGGTTTTTTTGGAAGTGGTAAGTCTCATTTTCTGAAAATCCTTTCCTATATTTTGGATGACACATTGGTGGCTGGTATGCATGCAAATGAATATTTCAAGGACAAGGAGAATCTCTTATCCGATCCAACGATCTATGCCAACATGGAGCTGGCTTCTCATACGCCGACGCAGGCCATACTTTTTAATGTGGATTCTAAAAGTGCATCCACAGCAAAAACGGACAGCAATGCGATTGTCACAGTTTTTAACCGTGTATTTAATGAAAAGCTGGGATATGACGGGGCGAATCCTGCACTGGCGGATCTCGAGAGACAGCTGGATGAGGAAGGGAAGTATCAGTTGTTTCAGGATACGTTCCGGTCTCTCTATGGACAGGAGTGGAAGTCGGTAAGAAATAAGTTTCGCACGATACGTGGCAGAGTGGAAAAAACGCTTGTTGAGATGGGCTATATGGACGAAGACAATGCAAAACTCTGGACCAGGGAATCAACGACACAGAACTATCAGATTGCCATTGGTGATTTCGCGGAGCGTGTACACCAATACATTGAACGATCCGGAAATCGGGTGGTTTTCCTTGTGGATGAAATCGGCCAGTTTATCAGTACAAACTCGCAGCTGATGCTGAATCTGCAGACCATGACAGAAGAGCTGGGGACTCGCTGTCATGGAAAGGCGTGGATTATCGTTACAGCCCAGGAAGATATTGATTCGATGACAGAAAATATCGATAGGGCTACAGAACGCAAGAATGACTTTTCCAAAATTCAGGGACGATTTAAAACCAGATTGTCGCTGACTTCCGTCAACGCGGATGAAGTGATCCGGGAGAGAATTCTTAAAAAGAAGGATGCTCCGGCCATGTCGCTGAGAGCCTTTTACGAATCAGAGGAAACCGTTATTTTAAATGCGGTTGATTTTAAAGACAGCGGCCATGAAATGAAAAAATACAAGAGCGCGGACGAATTTGCTGATGTTTATCCGTTCCTGCCCTATCAGTTTCATCTCGTCGCGGATATTCTGAATGCCATTCGGCTCAACAGCTCATCGGGGCGTCATCAGTCCGAGGGAGAACGCTCTATGCTTGGGGCTTTCCAAAAGGCGGCTATTGCGGTGATGGAAAAATCTGAGGGAGCGATTGTGCCTCTTAACCTTTTTTACAATGACCTGGAGCAGTTTATTGACCATACGCATTCGGTAGTGATTCTGCGGGCGCAGGAAAACGAGAGAGTCAACCCGAATCACGAGGCGGACTGTTTTCCAATCAATGTATTAAAGGTACTCTTTCTTTTGAAATATGTTCCTGGAATTCCGTTGACGGAGAACAATATCGTGAACTTTATGATGACGGATATCCATGAAGATAAGACGGTATTGAGAAAGAAGGTATCGGAGGCACTGCAGCTACTGGTAAACAACCTGCTGGTTTCCCAGGCTCAGGATACCTATGAATTCCTGACAGATGAAGAGCAGGACATAAACCGTCAGATTCGTGACAGAAATGTGTCCGAAAGAGACGTTATGGGAGCAATTGCCAGGATGGTATTTGACGGTGTTTATAACAATACCAGATACCGCGTTCCGAAATTTAACGGCCGTTATACGTTTGCTTATAACCAGATCGTTGACAACATCCCGCTTAAGAATAATCAGAACAACCAAATCGGTTTGCGGATTATTACGCCGCGCTATGTTGGAAACAGCGGTGACGGAAATGCGGATGATACGACCCTGGCTATGATCTCAGCGAGAAACCAGGAGGCTGTATTAAGATTGCCGGCGGATAATGTTTCCTATTACAGAGAAATGCGGAATGCCTTAAAAATCGAAGATTTTATCCGTGGTGTCCCGGATACCCAAAAAGGAAAGTCAACGATTATTCGTTCCACAAAAATGCAGGAAGCTGGAAAAAGCAAAAAGGCTGCATTGGATTCTTTGAATGAGGCGATCGGAAACGCAGATATTTTTGTAAATGGCCAGCATATTACGGATATTAAGACACATGAAGCGGTAGGCAGAATCAATGATGCTCTGGGAAGACTGGTCGATACTGTTTATTACAAGCTTTCCTATATTAATTCTCCAAAAGATGATATTGCGATACGAAATGTCTTTCAGAGGGATCAACAGATCAAGCTGGATCTTGGCGAGGCGGGAGAAGAAAATGTGCTTGCTATAAAAGAAGTACAGGATTATATCAGCCGCACCACATCCTCTCATACGATGATTTCCATGAAGTCGCTGCTGGATCATTTTGCCCTGAACCCATATGGTTATACGGAGATGGATACAAAATGGCTGGTTGCTAAGCTGTTTAAGGATGGAAAGATCAGCGCCACGGTAGAGAAAGAGCCGATTACCATTTTCAACCGGGATGCGTCTGACCTGGGGACTTATTTTACAAACCGCAGATATGAAGAAAAGATTCTATTTAAGGCTAAGGAAATGATAGATCCTGCCCAGGTGAATGATTGCCGTAAGATCATGAAAGAGCTTTTCAACCGCACGGAGACAACGGAAGATGCCGACCGTATGATGGCGGCATTTAAGAATGCTGCCAATGCCCTGATCAGCGATCTGCGTGGAATGCTTCGCGAGCAGGCGAATGAGCCGGATTACCCTGGAAAAACGATTATGCAGGAGGTCATCAGTGAATTAACCAGGCTGGAAGCGATCACTGATGAAGGCACTTTCTTTAAGACTATTTCCAGATCGAAAGCAGATTTGTCTGATCTGGCGGAGGATCTGGCTCCGGTACGTACTTTTTTCAATAGCGATACACAGAAAAAGTTCTTTAAAAACTTCGGGTTGTGTGCGTTGGATTATTATGATTCCAGTAAAGAGCACATTACAGATGAGACTTTGACGAGGATTGTCGACCAGATTCGCAGTATTGTCAAGAACCGTTCTCCATATGAACGGATCAAGGATCTGCCGGTGCTCTATGATAAATTTATGGAGAGCTACAATCAGGTGCTTGACGCGAAGCTGATACCGGTAAAGCAGGTTATTGAGCAGGATCTGAAAATTGTGCTGGATGCCCTGGAAGGTCAGAGCTATAAGGACAGATATGAATCGCGTGTAAAAAAAGAATTCAACGATTTGCTGAATCGGGCGGAAAATGAATCGAATATTTCTGACATGCTTGGATTTAAGGATAAGGCAGACAGTCTCTGCAGGAAATATCTGGATGAGTTTGCGGCTATTCCAGCACCTGTAACACCGGGAGAAGGAACAGGCACTGGCAGTGATTCTGGTGCAACCCCGGGTGCCGTCGGGGCAGCTGGTTCCGGGTCCGGACATACTGCAGGCGGCGGAGGTTCTACCCCGGCGAAACCGCCGGTCCCGAGGAAAAAAGTGAAAAATGTGATGGCAAGAAACCTTGTGGCAGATACCTGGTATATTCGGAATTCCGCTGATATTGACCAGTATTTAGACCAGTTAAGAAAACAGATCGAAGCAGAGCTGACCGGCAATGACGAGGTCAGGCTGCATCTGTAAAGAAAACAAATCGAGACAGAACTGGCAAATTATGATAAGGCCGGACTGTATTTGTAACAATGTAAAAACAAGAAGGGCATAACTGCGGAATCATAAAACAGTTGTGAAGGGACTGGAAATGGATAAGACTGCGATAAAAACCTTTGCCGTATGGGCGAGAAGAAAATTGAGGAGTGATATGAAGACGAGAGCCGGCTTTATGGGCATTACCGAAAAAGGGATTGCCGCGCCGCTTCCGGCTTCCACGTTTGAAATTCAATATTTCGACGTGTCCTCCAGCGAACCGGTAAAGATCCAGGGAAATGAAATCCAGATGCGGGAACGCATTGTTGCCAAGTTGGAGCAGCATGCAAAAGAATCAGGCTATCAGACAGCTTATGATAGCCTGATTGAGAACATGGCGTCCGTGTGGTTCAACCGCCTGATCGCGATCCGCTATATGGAGGTCAATGAGTACTTCCCGGATCAGCTTCGTGTGCTGTCGTCGGTATCCAAAGGGAAACAGGATCCAGATCTTGTCAGCCGGCCTTTTGACTCAGATCTGGAATTTACAGAGGCAGAAAGACGGCAGGTCAACGAGTGGCTGGATACCAATAAGCAGGATGCCCTCTTCCGCTTTTTGCTGCTGAAACGCTGCAATCAGCTGGCAGAATGCCTGCCGGGCCTTTTCGAAGAAGAAAATGATGAAACGGAATTCTTCCTGCGGCTGAGCTTTGTTGAGAAAGATGGTCTGGTTTATCATCTGGTGCATGATATAGATGAAGAAGCCTGGACTGATCAGGTGCAGATCATTGGGTGGCTGTATCAGTATTATATTGCGGAAAAACATGATCAGATCGTCAATATTTATAAGGGCACAGTAAAAAAAGAGGATATTCCTGCGGCTACTCAGCTTTTTACTACCGATTGGGTTGTACGGTATATGGTAGATAATTCTCTTGGCCGGTATTGGATTGAACGACAGCCAGAAAGCAATTTGGCAGACAAGCTGGAGTTCTTTGTGAAGCCAAAGGATGGAAAAATCACATATATAAGTGAGAATGTTACTCCTGAGGAGATGACATTTTTAGACGACTGTATGGGCAGCGGCCATATTCTTATCTATGCGTTTGAAGTATTGATGGAAATTTATAGAGAGCGAGGATATTCTGACCGTGAGGCAGCCAGGAGTATTGTCGAAAATAACCTTTTTGGATTAGATATTGATGATCGTTGTTCGCAACTAGCCTACTTTTCTGTGATGATGAAAGCACGAAGCTATGACCGCCGCTTCCTTGACCGGAGAATACGGCCTCATGTGTATTCCATTCAGGAAAGTAATTCCATAGTAAATTATACAAACGCAGCCTATCTGCCGGACGCACAGATGAATAAAATTGGCGAATATCTTGTAGAAGCGTTTCGTCACGCAAAAGAAATCGGTTCGCTTAGAACTGTTGAAGCGCAGGATTATGATGGATATCTGGATTATTTGAATTACAGCAAAGAACAAGTGGAAGATGATCTGGAAGGATACCAGTGGTCAATTACAGATGCACCGAAGCTTGAAAGTCTGGCGAGACAGGCGAAGGTACTTTCAAAAAAATATATCACCGTATGTACCAATCCTCCGTATCTCAATAAGATGGAAGGACATCTGAAAGATTTTGTGGTATCGGAATATAAGCCTTATTCGGGAGATTTATTCAGCGTGTTTATTTATCGCAATTTTGGACTCTGCGAGCAGTATGGGTATTCTGCATTTATGACGCCGTTTGTCTGGATGTTTATCAAAACCTATGAAAATCTGAGAAAATATATTATTGATAACAAAAAGATCACAACGCTTGTGCAGATGGAATACTCTGCGTTTGAAGAAGCAACCGTTCCTATCTGTTCATTTGTGCTGAAAAATGGCAAAGGGGAGGAACCATCTCTGTGCTTTAGACTGTCCGATTTTAAAGGTGGGATGGATATTCAAAAAAAGAAGGTATTAGAGGCAATTGCCGATCCGACATGTGGTTACTTTTATGAAACTGTACAGTCAGATTTAAGAAAGATTTCGGGATTGCCAATTTCTTATTGGCTTAGCTCACGTTCATTAGACATTTTTGCGACTGGAAGAAGCCTTAACCAGATAAGTAAGCCTAAAACGGGAATGAGAACAGGGGATAATGATCGGTTTTTGAGAATATGGTACGAGATTGAAAGAGGTAAACTGGGTTTATTATGCCATTCTGCAGATGAAGCTGGCAAAAGTGGATGTAAATGGTTCCCGTATAATAAAGGCGGTGATTTTAGATTATGGTATGGAAACAATGCTTTGGTTGTGAATTGGGAATGTAATGGTGAAGAAATCAAAGAAAATACTCGTAGAGTATACCCGCAGCTTGGTGATAATCTTGGTTGGAAAATAACTAATGAGAGGGATTATTTTAAATCTGGCATAACGTGGACCGCTTTAACAAGTGGAAAAAATTCGTTTAGATATAGTATGCACGGATTTATTTTCGACTCCAATAAGGGCCCGATGCTGTTTGGAGAAAATAATACTATTATCATTTTGCTGGGATTACTAAATTCTGCTGTCGCCAGATACTTCCTAAATGCAATTAATCCAACTTTGTCTTTGCAAAATAGTGACTTAGAAAAGATGCCTATTTTAGAGAGTATTTTTGAACGAATCAATACGGAATTGATAGAAGAGAATATTGAGATTTCCAAAGCTGATTGGGATTCTTTTGAAACTTCATGGGACTATAAACAGCATCCTCTCGTTCATTACAGCAAGAGACTGTGGGATGCCACCTCTGTTGCAGCTTCTATGAGTTATTATTACGGTGGACATCCGAAGGTGAATTCTCCATTGGAACTTTGTTACATGTTGTGGCAAGGAGAATGTCAGGAACGTTTTAATAAACTGAAATCCAATGAGGAAGAATTGAACCGAATATTCATTGATATTTATGGCCTTCAGGATGAACTGACACCTGAGGTGGAAGATAAGGATGTTACTGTGCGCAAGGCGGATCTTGGCTGTGATATTCGTTCTTTCCTTTCCTATGCTGTAGGCTGTATGTTTGGTCGCTATTCATTGGATACAGAAGGCTTGGCTTACGCCGGCGGCGCATGGGATGTGTCGAAGTATACGACATTCATCCCCGATGAGGACAATGTTATTCCGATTACCGATCAGAAATATTTGCCGGATGATATTGTGGAACGGCTTTGCGAATTCTTAGATGCCGTATATGGGGAAGAGACACGGGAGGAAAACCTTGATTTCATCGCGAAGGCGCTTGGGGGAAAAGGCACTTCCAGCAGAGACGTGATTCGCAGATATTTCCTGAATGATTTCTTCAAGGATCATTGTAAGATTTATCAGAAGAGGCCCATTTATTGGCTCTTTGACAGCGGCAGGCAGAATGGTTTTAAGGCGCTTGTGTACATGCACCGCTGGGATAAAAATTCGATCGGTCGGGTACTGGTCTATCTCCATAAGATTCAGGAAAAGTATGAAATCGAAGTTCGCGCTATTGATGCTTTGATTGAGCATATGACAGATAAGCGGCAGGAAGCAGTGGAAGAGCGGCGCAAAGATCATTTGCTGAAACAGATCGCTGAGATTAAGGAATATGATGAAAGACTGGAGCATATGACCAACGAATTCATAGACATTGATCTGGATGACGGCGTTAAGGTGAATTATGAGAAGGTACAGACGGACCGCAACGGGATGAAGTATAAGATTCTTGCACCGATTAAATAAGGGAAGAAGAGAGAGGAAGTGATATGATGAGCGAAAACGAATCCAGGTATATTTCTTTTTCTATTAATGGTATTCGGTTTGAGTATGATGAAGAAAAAAACAAAACGAATATAAGAAAACATGGTATTTCCTTTAAAACAGCTGCTCGTGTTTTCTTTGATTACGATCGTATAGAACTTTATGACGAAGAAAACAGCCAGAACGAAGATCGGTATAATACGATAGGAAATGTATCAGGTGGACTGCGGGGAACTGCTATTGGAAATATTGGCGGATACAACAATGGGACACAGGATATTCTCTTTGTTGTTTATACTGAGCGAGAACGTATTGTGCAGAACGGAGTGAAAAAAGATGTGATTCGATTGATTTCTGCGAGATTCGCCACTAATTTTGAAAGGGGGATATATTATGGAAAACATTAATAATACAAAGGAAGTGTCAGTTGATCTGGCGTTTACAGAAAAAGAGCTGAAAGAACTGGATGAGGCAAGATTGAAGCCGATTACTTTTGATGAAGATTGTCCTGAAACTACTCCGGAGAAAGCACTCAAGTTTAAGAGAGTGAATCCGCGGCGGTCGGTTGGAGCGTGAAGCCGATTCTCTTTTGCTCTATTAATGGCATGATTCAATAAAAAGTATTAGTGCTTGTCCCCAAACAACATAATTTTAGGGACAAGGAGACAGACGTATGAGTGTCAAGTATTTGAAAATATTGAAAGTATAGTAGTAGCACTATAGATACAGAGGTATAAAGATGGACGAATTGAATCTCCAGGAGATTGAGAAAAAGCTGAATACGGAATATCAAAACGGTCAGAGGCTGGTGTTCTGGTATGATACGGAGGCATCCTTTGAAGAGGAGGTTGACCAGCTGGATCTTCCGGATGTGCAGATTGTTCATTTGACAGAGAAAAATGCTTTCAGGGTCAAGATGATGTTGGAGCACGAGGAGCCGCAGAAAAGGTTTCTGATCTATGCGCCATTTGAGAAACCGGATTATTCCGTGAATCATCTGGAGGATACGCTGCTTTATTCCAGAGAGTTTTATGCGGACAGGCTTTCGCTGATTGCGGCGGATTGTAAGCTTCCGGCGAGGCTTCGTGTGACATTGGAAAGCCTGAAGGATTTCTTTAACGCGGGAAAAGATACTGGAAAAGCAGGAAAAAGGAAGCTGTCGCCGGCGCAGAAAAAAGCCGGGAATGCGCGTGTGAATGATTTTATCGAGCGTTCCCGCGATTTTGATATGGCAGAGGCTGATGAAGATCTCGTAATGATAATTGCCATGTGCGTAGTTGCAAAGGCGCGTAATACGACGATAGATGGTCTGTATTACGCTGTCTTTTCGTATGGGGACTGCGAGGATATGGAAGCGGGAAGGATGATCGGGGAATTTGCCAGATTTGGCCTGGATCAGGCTTTCTGGAGCCTGACAGAGCGCAGATTTGGCTATGATGATCCGAAACCGAACCTGTTGAAATTCATAATGTCTTTGTTCGCAGTCTATACGTTTCGCGAAAATCCTGAGGAGGCTCCGGCGGACTGGAAGATTTTCATGCAGGATAAGATGAAGAGACAGTCCAGCAATATCTCTGTGCTTCTGGAAAATATGATGAATAGTGTAATTTACCAGGAACGCTTTGATGAACTGTCGGAATTGGCATCAGATAAGTTGCATGTTTCAGAAGTCTTGAAGGAAACACCTTTGGAATGCCTGGTTACGATGGGAGCGTTTCAGGCAGTGGATGATGTGCTGATCCGCTGGATGGTGGAGCGTATTATAGCGGAAGATAAAAATGCCGCTATCGACGGACACAGCATGATTCAGCTATGTGATATACGGGAAAAATTGCATTTTGGGCAGAAATATGCTGCAGAATATCAGGTGATTCGCTCAGCCAGGCATCTTCTGGAGGCGGTTGGCTATCTGCCGGAAGATGATCTTTCTGCACAGATTAAAGCATATGCAGAGAAAAACTATTATATTGACATGGAGTACCGTCATTTTATAGCTGCCTATGATCAGATCGAGGATACAGCAGTATTTGAAGAAATGAGAGATCTGATACAGAATATCTACAGTACGGAGTATCTGGAAAAGCTGGTGTATTCCTGGAATCTGACCTATGAGAAGAACGCACAGCAGGAATTGATTCCTCTGCAGCGGGATTTTTATGAAGACGAAGTCAGGCCGGTCAGGGAAAAAGTAGTAGTCATTATTTCGGATGCCTTTCGCTATGAAGCGGCGAAGGAATTGGAAGCATTATTTGCAGAGGATCAGAATTGTACCGCTGTAATGAAGATGAAGATGGGAACATTACCTGCGGTCACGGCGGTCGGAATGGCCGAACTGTTGCCGCATAAGACGATTTCCATGACGGAAGACAAGCCGTTTAAAATACTGGTTGATGGAAAGCCCTGTGGGACTACGGCGCAGAGAGAACAGATTTTACAAAGTGCGAATCCGAAATCTGCGGCGATTGATTTTGACTCTGCCAATCAGATGAAAGTGACGGAATTACGTTCCTTTACAGCTGGGAAAGAAGTCATCTATGTCTATCACAATCGCGTAGATGCCACCGGCGAAACTATGCGTACAGAGGATTCCGTATTTGCGGCGGTCAGTGATTCGATTCGGGAACTGTTCAAGTTGGTCAAAACCTTCTCAAAAAGCGGGAATGTCTACCGGTTTTTGATTACAGCGGATCATGGGTTTATCTATACAAGAAAGCCGCTCGAAGCGACGGATAAACTGGAAAACGAAGCAGAAAAAGAGGCACTTTCCGACAGAAGATTTATCATATCCAGAAGCAATCTGACTCGAATGGGCATCTATGCCGTTACTCTTGGAGCTGCCTGGAGAAATGAGGATCCTCGCTATATTAATCTGGCAAAAGGAATGAGTGTATTTAAATGCGGCGGAGGGATGAACTATGTGCACGGAGGCTCATCCCCGCAGGAATTACTGATTCCTACCTTATTTATCAAAACGCAGCGTGGAGTCGTGGATACAGAGGATGCGGTGATTAATCTGATTTCAGATATAAGAAAAGTGACCAATCTGCGCCTGCGGCTGGATTTTTATCAGGAAAAGCCCGTCAGTGATATGGTAAAGGCGGCAACCTACCGGATCCATTTTGTTTCCAATGAGGGAGAACTGATCTCCAATGAGGTGATCTATAAAGCAGATCATAAGGAAGAAAAAGCCGGGGATCGTATTGTGACATTAGGTTTTGACATCAAGAGGAAAAACTATGACAGTAACCACAGATATTTCCTTAAGGTGATTAATGATAAGACGAATGTCGAAATTCTGTCCAGACAAGTGATTATGGATCTTCCATTTACGGATGATTTTGGATTTGGGGTATAAGAGATGGGAGAGGCAGAAATGGAAGAGGAAAGAGAAGACATAAGAGAACAGATCCGGCGCAAATTACGCCAGAATTTTGATGGGAAAATTGTGCGGAAAGATCTGACTAAGAAGATTAAAGAAGGCGCGAATGTGCCGGTTTATGTTTTGGAATTTCTGCTTGGCCAGTATTGCAGCTCTGATGATCCGGATATTGTCGACCAGGGTGTGCAGAATGTAAAGCGTATTTTAGCGGACAACTTTGTCCGACCGGATGAATCGCAGAAAATACTGTCGAAGCTGCGCAGTCATGGCAGCCATACGGTGATCGACCTGATCACTGTACGACTGGATTTGAAACAGAATGTCTATGTGGCTGATTTCTCCAACCTTGGTGTCAGTAATATACCAATCGCTGATGAATATCCGGAAAAATACGACCGGCTGCTCTGCGGCGGGATCTGGTGCATCATACAGCTCGATTACGAATATATCGAAGAAGAAAAGAAAAATGGCACGCCGATCCATATACGAAAACTGACCCCGATCCAGATGCCTCATGTCGAGATGGATGAGCTGAAGCAGGGGCGTAAGGCCTTTACCAAAGAAGAATGGCTGGATGTGCTTTTGCGCTCGATCGGCATGGAACCTGATGAACTCACGGAGCGAGAGAAGTGGCTGCTTATCACGCGCATGATTCCTCTGGTTGAGAATAATTTTAACCTGTGTGAGCTGGGACCACGCAGCACCGGAAAGTCTCATCTCTATAAAGAAATATCTCCAAACAGTATTCTGGTATCGGGCGGACAGACTACGGTGGCAAATCTTTTCTATAACATGGGGCGGAAGACTGTCGGTCTGGTCGGCCTCTGGGACTGTGTGGCCTTTGACGAGGTGGCCGGGATTCGGTTTAAAGATAAGGATGGCGTGCAGATTATGAAAGACTACATGGCGTCCGGATCCTTTGCGCGCGGCAAAGAAGAAAAAGCGGCCTCTGCCTCGATGGTATTTGTAGGGAACATCAACCAGAGTGTGGATGTACTGCTGAAAACATCCAGCTTATTTGATCCTTTTCCTGCCGAGATGGGGACTGATACAGCATTCCTTGATCGAATTCACTGCTATCTTCCTGGATGGGAGATACCCAAATTCCGGCCGGAGCATTTTACGGATGATTATGGCTTCATCACAGACTACCTTTCAGAATTCATCCGGGAATTGCGAAAAGAACAATACGGTGACGCGCTAGATCAGTATTTTCGGCTGGGAAAAAATCTGAATCAGCGAGATACCATTGCGGTTCGGAAAATGGTAGATGGTTATTTGAAGCTGATGTACCCGGACGGAGAATTCACGAAAGAGCAGCTGGAAGAAATCCTGAAGCTCGCCCTGGAGATGCGGCGGCGGGTAAAAGAGCAGCTGAAAAAGCTGGGCGGGATGGAATTTTATGATGTCAACTTTTCTTACATAGATCTGGAAGATATGTCAGAGCACTATGTCTCTGTTCCAGAGCAGGGCGGCGGCAAACTGATTCCAGAGGGAATGTGCAATCCTGGACAGATATACACCGTTTCTCGCGGCAAATCCGGGATGTTTGGCGTATTCCGTTTGGAGAGCCAGATGCTGCCGGGCAGCGGCAAGTTTGAAAAGACAGGGATCGGGAATGACCGCGATGCCCGTGAAGCCACCAATACGGCATTTCATTTCCTGAAAGCAAACGGAAAACGGATCAGCGGCTCCATCAGCACTACAACAAAAGACTATGTCATTAACTATCAGGATTTGCAGGGAATCGGCATGACCGGGAAGCTGGCGCTGCCGACACTCATTGCATTGTGTTCTATAGCCCTGGGACGGCCTGCCCTGAGCTCTTTGGCAGTGTTAGGTGAGATCAGCATCAGCGGTACATTGATGAAAGTAGAGGAACTGGCAAACGCCTTGCAGGTCTGCGCTGACAACGGCGCGAGGAAAGTGCTGATTCCAGCCATCTCTATGATGGACTTCGTGACAGTGCCGCCGGATCTGATGAGTGCATTTCAGCTGATTCCATATCAGAGTGCAGAGGATGCGGTGTTTAAGGCGTTGGGGGTAGAGTAGCAAACTTTTGATGACATTGTCAGGAAATCGTATTCATGCAGAGTGTTTTTGCGGCGCGATCCTGGAAAAAGTATAGGAGAAAATGCCTACGAAACTGAATTGAGAAATACGAAAGAACGATGGAGGAACACAAATGGCTTCCCTAACGCATGTCTGTATGTGGTCTGAAAATGGTTGGAAACGAGTCACAGCAGAACAAGCTGCCAGACTTCACCCGGGCGAGACTGTATCTGCTCATAGTGGTTTATTTATGTGTGAACTGTGTGGCCAATTTGTAATTCTTACTGATGGTAATATCAAGACACGCTATTTTAAGCACAGTGCGTATGAAAAAAGCAAGGATTGTTCAGAGCGCACATTCGCATCAGGTGTTTCGGTATCGTATGCCTCGCAAGAGCATGATCTACCAATACGTATTATTATAAGTGCATCATCTTCTTCCTACAGATTTGAGGTTGGTCTCGTTCGCGCCCCGATACGTTTGCTTGGAAAAAGCTTACGTATAGAAATCAAACCTAAAGGAGCGTCGGATCTATCCTATGTATTCGTTAGAGAACGTCTGAATGATAATGGAATTACATATCTACCAATTGGAGAAAGAAGAAGATGCGAAGGCGCTCCTGGATGCACTTTATGAGGAAGGAATTATTCCAACCTATTCGTTCCCGAAGAATGTTGTAAATACTCACATACCGGATCCGTCTGGAAAGATTCTTTACGAAGTTGATCGTGGGCTTGATGTGGCTATTGGAGAATATGCCCCCGGTAGAGCAATTGTAGTGGACAAGAAGACTTACCAGATTGGAGGATTTTATTATCCTGGGAGCGACCGCCAGTTTGGCCAGTCATTGACGCCCGCACGTGCGTATACAGAAGACCCGAATTATGTGAAGGAAATTATTTCCTGCGATGACTGTGGCTGGTTTGATTTGTGGGAAGAGGATATGAAATGCTGTCCATTTTGCGGGAACAGTGACCTAAAAATCTCTCGTGAGATGCTGCGCCCATGGGGGTTTGCACCAAGAAATGCTGAATCCATACCAGATGCTCAGTTGTCGGAAGAATATACTGCCGTGCAGCAGCCTCTGTATTCCACTCTGCCTGAGGCAGAAAAAATGAAGCTGGCTCCGGGTTGTAAGAATATAAGGATTGCTTCACGGACAAATCAGCGAATTATCATGTTAAACAAAGGCTCAAATAACAAAGGCTTTATGGTTTGCAAAGACTGTGGTGCAGCCATGCCCGGAGATGATATTTCTGTACTGAAGGACATCAACAGGCCGTATATATCGAAGTATGCCAGGGGGAGATGCCGACATAGTAACTCTTTTAATGTAAACCTTGGCTATGATTTTATAACCGATATGTTAGTTCTTGAATTCAAACTCGACGGTAAGATTATTGATACGAGCCGGAAAGAAAATCCATGGCTTAGCCGTGCGTCTCAGTCTCTGGCAGAAGCATTGCGTCTGGCAGCGAGCAAAAGACTTGATGTTGAATTTTCTGAACTTATCACTGGCTACCGCCATAGAACTGGTCCAGAAGCTTCTTATGTCGATATCTATCTTTATGACAGCCTGTCGAGCGGTGCTGGTTATGCTGTAAGTGTAGCCGACGCAATTGAAGAATTACTTGTTGATGTGAAGGCTTTACTAAGTTCCTGCGATTGTGGTTCTGCATGCTCTAAATGCCTGAAGCATTACAGGAATCAGTATGTGCATGGCATGCTGGATCGTTTTGCCGCTTTACAATTGCTTAAATGGGGAATTGATGGGACAACCGCATCTCCAATCAAAGAAGAGACGCAGATCAGTATGATTACTCCCCTGACGCATATTCTTAAACAATCGGGGTGCGAAATTATTGCTGACAGTGAAATTACAGCAGTTGGAAGAGGACATACGAAAAAAATTGTCATTTATCCGGCGATGTGGGTCGAGCCGTATGCTGCTGATACTATTTTTGTGAGCGATGCGTACATCAAGTATGCAAAGCCATATGCTGTTCAAAAGATTCTGGATAGTTTTTGAAATGGTGGGGGGAACAGTTTCGAACGTGAGAATGGAAATTAGAAAAAATGGAGACAGGCTGGATTGTTTTAATGTGTTATGCAAGATGAGGAAAAAGGGATAATGAGTGATTACGGGGATGAACATTACTGTACGCGATGTGGTGCAGTATTAGAAGAACAGCCTGGGTTTGATCCAGATGATAATTACTGGATTTGCACGGAATGTGGACAGGCTTTATACGGGGAAGTGGATGAAGACGCTCTATATGGGGATGTCCTGTGGTGCTGTGATGGTTGTGGAGCTATTTTAAATAAGCAGCCAGGTTTTTCTGATTATTTATCCTCATGGATCTGCACGGAATGCGGATACTCTAATGATATTGATGAAGATGATATATATGAATCAGAAGAAGAATATCAGCGGTTTAAGAATAGCATGTATGATGAGGATGACGAGGACGAAGATGACAATGATGAGGAGGATGAAACAGAGCCAGAAAAAGTAACACGAGATTACCAAAGTAGTAGCAACAGTAATGATCAAAAGGCTTCAGAAAAACAGACGAAGAAAAAGCCAAAACAAAACTCTTTCTTTCGGTGTCATTGGAAATCTATATTCTGTATTACACTTGTACCTACAATTGCCTTTTGTGGCTTCATTCTTTTATATCTCTGGTCGAGACTGATTCCGATAGGTATTTCTTCTGATGAAGCCGGATCATATGACTATGAAACTATCATGGCTGATCTGAAGAATGCCGGATTTGCCAAGATATATGCATGTGGTGTTGAAGATCTGTCTTTGGAAGATGAAGATAAGACGGGGATCGTTTCTGAAATCAGTGTTGACGGGACAACTGTTTTCGAAAGTGATGATAAGTTTGATTACAATAAAACCATTTATGTCTATTATCATGAACTGGAATTATTTTGCCTGCCGATTGCTTCAAAGAAATGCAATGGTGAAAATTACGAGGATGTTGTTTCTGAGATTGAAGAAGCTGGGTTTGTGAATGTAAAGACGGAAGCTGATTACGATCTGACACTTGGATTACTGACGAAAGATGGTGCTGTCGAGTCCGTATCCGTAAATGGGGATACGGAATACAGCACAGATACCAGATACAGGCCTGATGTGGAAATAATCGTGACTTACCATACCTTTAAGAGAAACAAACAGGAATGACTTTATTGTTAGGGGATGTTGCATATGGGATCTGATTCAGATAAACGCAAAATGCCTGATACTCCATGGCATATCGGATATACAAAAATGGATGAATGGGATACGCGGCGTCACAAGGCAAGGTGTTTATATTATATCTGCGGGAACTGTTATAATTCTTCCCTGCGATGTTATGGCCAGACATGTGGCGGCTCGAGCCATTGCGGAGAATATCAGGATATCAATGCTTTAAGTAGGGAAGCTTGGCAGGAACAGATTAAGGGAGAGGATATAGCCCGTGAGACGATTGAAAAGTACAGACATTCACTTAAAAAAGCACCTTGCTTTTGTGGAAAGCGATCCACCGCTGAAATACAGGAATGTAGATGATTTAAAAGAATGCCCGATCTGCGGAGAGAAGCTGAAGACCGTGAAATGATCACTCAAGCAGTGCCCTTACTGCGGGATGTTCTTTGTGGACCTGTCTGTTTTGAATAAGTCCGATATTATGGGGATCATTGGGGTGGGTGTATTTCTGAAAATGGGGGATAAGGAGTGGGAAGCAGGAAAAGAAAACGGGTATATGTGTCACAGTGAATGAGGAAAACCTTTCAAAGAATCGATGCCCTCATCGGCGGCGTAAAAACCTAATGTGTGTGAATAAAGAACTTTCTTTTTATGAGAAAAAATGCAATATGAAGGAGTGCCCGTATTGGAGAAACAGAAAGAAGACATGATTTATTATTTGTAAAATGCAGTTTGCTGGCATGTAGAGTGTAACTTGTAGACAGCTACGTTTTCCATTTGTTTATTATATAAACAAGGATATTGATGTAAATATGTTATACTGTGGTAAAATTTATTTTATTTAGGAGGACGAAATGTCATGAGAAAGAAATGTTTACTGCTGTTAGGAATAGTATTATTGACGTTGACTGTAGACAATGTATTTGCGAGTGAAGATACCGTCTTATTAGATGCAGAAACCTTAGCGGAGAGGACAGAGACTGTCATCGAAGATGTAGCGGTTTTGGAGGGTGAAGAAATTTCTGTGGAAGAATCGATAACTGAAGAAAATGAGGATGCTGATGCAATATCGGATGAAGATATATCAGCTGATGAATTCCAGGAGAGCGAAAACCAGGAAGTTTGGGAAGAGGTTGCAGTAATATCTATAGAAAACATAGAAGAAGTGGTTTCCGATGAAGTGCTTACGGAAGATACAGTTCAGATTATTATTGATGAAAATAATTTTCCGGACGATATATTCAGGGATTATATAATTGATAATTTTGATACAGATAGTGACGGATATTTAAGTACAGATGAGATAGATGCCGTTACGGAAATAGAAATCGGCGGAACCCACATGGCTTCTATGGAAGGGATCGAGTATTTTACTTCGTTGCAAATACTGCTCTGTAATGATAACCATTTAAAAAGCTTGGATGTAAGCAATAATACGAAATTAACATACATCAACTGCTGTTGGAATAATATAACTGCACTGGATGTAAGCAATAATCCCAATTTACTGTGAAACATAAACTACCGGATAGCAAAAAAAGCGCATACTACCCCC
>JAJQFO010000131.1 GCA_021201095.1 Lachnospiraceae bacterium | reverse complement strand
CGGCAAGGCTCATGTCATAGAAGGACCGCTGACTGGACACGACAGTCAGATTATGCGTGTTGATCGTCATAAACGTCTGGCATGGCTGAGAATTTCCGGGAGAGCAGCCAGAGATTTTACAAAATACAGCACGGATTCGTTGGTTGCGGGACTGGAGCTTACGGAGAGAATACCATAAGCAAGACTTTTTCCGCAGAAATGGTTAATTTTTTCGGTGGGATTGCATATAATATTTGCAGAAGCAGAGATGCTTCTCGTGCGGCGGCACGTTAAAGCTGTACTGCGCGTGGGGCAGGGGAAAGCCCACGGCTCATAGGTACTCGCCAGGGTATCGAGCCTGGCATCTGGGATATAGGTGTAGTCCGCACGGGGGACTTAAATTTCCCGTGGCTAATAGGCATTCGCCAAGATGCCGAGGCTGACGGCCAGCAGAAAACACGCAACTATAAGAGTATTGCGGGCGGTTATTGTATCGCCCGCTTTTTCTGTATTAGAGGCGAAGAAGGATACGGGATGAGTAAAAGTGAGTGCGGTGATTCGCTGACGTGTGAGCAAGGGAGAAAGCGTCCTGAAGATTGAGATCGTCTTTAGGGCGCTTCTTTATTGTTAAAACAATTATCAGTTTTGATTTTGAATGCAAAGTTTAAATAGAGCAGATGAAAAGAAAAGTGTATGTAGGCAATATAAATCTAGGCTTGCAATCTAAGCTTCATAATGATACAATGGTTGCAACAAACTCTACAAAAACAATAATTTAATTTAAGAGTTTAAAGCAAACCGTAAGGAGATAGTATTATGCCGTCGGATATAAAAGGACTATTTGAACATTATGGTGGTGTAATGAAGACAAGTGAGCTGCGCGAGCATGGTTTTGACGATAGAAGAATAAAAAAGCTGATAATGGATGGAATGGTAGAGAAAATCCGGCGCGGTTACTATCAGTATATCGGAGATGAAAATTTTACAGAAGCGGCGGTGATAGCTAAACTATTTCCTGATGGCATACTTTGCATGGAGAGCGCACTTGATTTTTATGAGTATACAGAACGCACTCCCTCTGCATGGCATATTGCTGTTGATAATAGAAGCTCCAGAGAACGCTTTAGCATTGACTACCCGATTGTGAAAGCACACTTTACAGAGCCAAAGCGACTGAATCTTGGTGTGTTTGATGGATGCGTTGATGGGGTGTTAATGAAAATCTATGACCGTGAGCGAACAATTTGTGATTGCATGAGAAACAGAAATAAAATGGATGCCGAAGTGTTCAATGATGCTATTCAGAGTTATCTAAAAGATACAGAACGAAATATAGCAAACCTTGCGAACTATGCGAGGATACTGCATGTGGATAAAAAGGTCAGGGAGGTATTGGGAATATGGCTGTAAAAAACATGGCAGCTTCTGTTTTGGCAAGATTGAGAAACCAGGCAATGCTGCCGGGAATCGTTCGGACAACCAATATCCGGGAGATTCATTTTTCACGCAATCCTAAGATTTTTGAATTCTTGCATGAGTATGAATATGTGAAAGAGTACGGGGAAGGCGTTGACCGCATGTACCGGGAAATGAATGACGCTGATTTGCCTGAACCGGTGTACAGGACGGTGGAGTTTATGGTTTTTGCTACGTTGAAGAACCATAAATGGGTGGAGAACCAGAGAAACATGGTGGATACCCATCAAGATACCCACCAAGACACCCATCAAGATGCCCACCAAGATAATCAACAAGGAATCAATGAAGAAAGCAAGCAAAGTATACAGGATAGAAGAGATAAACTTGTCATTTTTTGTAATCAGCCGCGAAGCCAAAAGGAAATGATGCAGTTTTTGAGCTTGAAAGATAGGGTTAATTTTAGAAGAAATTATCTTATGCCACTTCTGGAGGCAGGGAGAATAGAAAGAACAATGCCAGATAAGCCAACCAGCAAAAACCAGAGATATGTAAAGGCGTAAACTGAAATATCGCGAACAAAGATGGTATAAAAAAACGGTTTTTGATGAAAATACTTGGATGTCTTACTGTTGCGGGGTAAGAATAGGGGAGGATACTGTTTTTATGAGTTATTCTTAAGATAATTTCGCTGAGTAGAGTTGAAAGCTCCAATCAAGGATTGTTTGATGATCCCTGATTGGAGCTTTTTTGTGGTGTGCAAACAAATCCAGAATTGCAATAATTAAAAGTGCTTGATGAAACAATGGTCGCGGTAAACTCTACAAAAACAAAAATATAGTTTAAGAGTTTAAAGCAGAAAGTAGGAACATAGCATTATGTTGTCAGACATAAAAGGACTGTTTTGAACAATATGGCAATGGAATGAAGACAATTTTTAGGCATAATCGAAAGTATGGTGCAATGCACCGAAGATTCGAATAAGGGCAACTAAGAAATCTGCTACGATTATTGTAGATAGAAATAGCTGCAAGCAGGCAAAACTAAAAGAATTTGCCTGCTTGCGGGAGATAAGCAATAGATGCCAATGAAAAATGCAAGTAAGTGAGAAAATATCTCATATAAGCGTTGATTTTTGGGAGAAATTGAGTATAATAGTGATATAACAGCTGAAAAGGATGGTGGTTTTATGCTTATACAATTCAATTTCAAAAATTTTAATTCCTTCCGTGATGATACGACTTTAGATTTGTCAGCCGCAAAAATGACTGAGTTTTCAGAGCGAGTTGTAACTGTTGGAGGAGAGAAAATACTACCGGTTGCAGCAATCTATGGTGCGAATGCAAGCGGAAAATCAAATGTGTATGGCGCGTTTGAATATATGAGTGAGTATGTTGCCGATTCCTTTAAATATGGTGATGATGAAAAAAATTTCGAAGATGTAAGGCCGCGCCCGTTTCTGTTTGATGTATCCTCTGAAAAGGAAGACACGAGTTTTGAAGTATATTTTACGGTTCCAGGAGATAAAACCGAGAAATCCTATAACTATGGCTTCTGCATTGGTGAGGATGGCATTACAGAAGAATGGCTGAATTATAAGGCGCGTACTGCCCGGAAGTATTCCATGATTTTTTATCGGGATAAGGAAACATTAGATCTCTCCGGTATACCGAAGGCAAGCAGAGAGAATATCGAAGTTGCATTGGAAAAGCAGGTTTTAATCGTATCCCTCGGAGCTAAGCTCAAAATTGCAAAATGTAAGCTGGTTCGTGACTGGTTTCTCAATAATGAGTTTGCTGATTTTGGAAATGCGGTAACAAACTTCTTTATGTCAAGGCTTCTTCCAAAAGGATTCGTCACTGACGAAAGTGTTAGGGAGAAAGTAATTGACTACTTTGCGTCTTTTGACGAAACAATCAAGGGGTTTGAGGTTACAAAGCTTCCACAGCAGGAAGATACGAAGGATGAAAAATATATGATTGATGCTTTGCATCAAAAGAAAGGCTCTGATGAAATGGCGAAAATCCCCTTGTCAGAAGAGTCCGCAGGAACGCTGAAAATGTTTGCTTTATATCCAGAATTGGAAAGCGTCTTAAAAAATGGCGGTGTATTTTTCATTGATGAGTTAAATGCACGGCTGCATCCTCTGCTGGTAAGAAATTTTGTTTTGACATTCCTTAATCCTGAGACAAACTGGAATCATGCACAGCTGGTTTTTACGACACATGATACATGGCAGTTATCGAATCAACTATTGCGGCGGGATGAGATTTGGTTTACCGAAAAGGATGATGTGGGAGTTTCAACATTATATTCTCTTGCGGATTTTGTGGATGAAACAGGTGCCCGGATACGAAAAGATGAGAGCTATGAGAAAAATTATCTGCTTGGTAAGTATGGAGCGATTCCATCTTTGAAAACAATAGCGTTTTTGGAGGAGGAATGATCAATGGCTCGAAAAGATAGAACCGGCAACAGAAAACCACGTGACCAGCGAATGGTAAAGCGTGTTCCGGAAATGGGTTATTATCTGGTCGTGACAGATACCGAAGCGACAGAACGCTGCTATTTTACCGGTCTCCACGACAGCCTGCCGGAAAATGTGAAAAAGAAACTTGTTATCAAGGTTATTGAAACAAAAACGCAAAATCTGATTCAAAAGTGTTTGGAAATGACCGCTTATGAAGCACAATATAGAATCCCCTGGATTGTCTTTGACAGGGATCAGGTACAGAATTTTGACCAGATCATCAGAGACGCTAAAAAGGCAGGAATCAATGTTGGATGGTCAAATCCGTGCTTTGAGATATGGATGTATGCTTATTTTGGCAGTATGCCTGTGATTCAGGAATCATGGGTATGCTGTTCAAGATTTGGAGAGTTGTATAAAACGAGGACTGGCCAGGATTATTCCAAATCAGATGCTGATATGTATAAGAGGCTCTGTGAATTCGGCGATGAAGAGAAGGCACTGAAATTAGCGGAAGATAAATACGAACAATGTATAAGGGAAGGAAAGCGGTTACCATCGGAGATGTTTCCGGCAACTATGGTCTATGAGTTGGTAGGGGAAATAAAAAGAAAAGTTAAGGAATGATATTAGCAAAGATTATTTACGACGGAGGACACAAATGGCGACAACAGTTAATAACGCTTTCAATGAATTTATGAAGGATAAAGTAAACCTTGAAGAAGAAAAGACTAAAACGGCTCGTTCAAGTAGAGATAATTTAATTGATAATATAAAAGGATTTAGTGGAGATTCTGACTTTTTTGAAGTATATCAAGATAAAATCCTTCGATTTGGTTCTTTTGAGCGTCATACAAAAATAAGACCGATTGATGACATAGATTTGATGCTATGTTTGTCGGCTGAGGGGAAAAGAACTTATATACAGTCAGAAGATATATTTTATATAAATGGAAGTGATACGGATTCTGAAAATGGGTTGCTAGCAGATGATACTGGTTACCTGAATTCCACAAAAGTAATTAACCGTTTTATATCCAAGCTGTCTGATTTACAGGATTATAGTAAAGCTGAAATGCACAAAAACCATGAGGCTGCAACTCTTCAGTTGAAATCATATACTTGGAATTTTGATATTGTTCCTTGTTTTTATACGGATACAGGTTACTATTTGATACCGGATGGCTTTGGTAACTGGAAAAAAACCGATCCAAGAATAGATAATGAACGGACCACAAATATCAATCAGAAACATGACGGAAATTTGCTTGGGTTGATCAGGCTTACAAAATATTGGAATAATAGAAAGGTCACACTTAGAATTGGTTCATATTTATTAGAATGCATGATTTTGAATAGATATGAAAATATAACTACTTCTGGAACATGGTGGATTGATTTGCAGTTCAGAGATTTATTGAATTATTTATCATCTGCCATATTAGAGGATGTGGCTGATCCTAAAGGAATTCAGGGGAATCTAAATAATTTTAGCAGTGATGATCGACGTAAAATAAGTGATGCTCTATCAAGTGCATACACTAAGGCAGTAGATGCATCGAGTCTCGAACTCGATAGTAAAGATCAGAAGGGCGCCATTACAAAATGGAGAGAAGTATTGGGTAGTGACTTCCCAGAATATACGGGAGCTTGAGACATAAGTGTTGAATTTTAAAATGAAAATGATACGTGGTATACAATAGCGTTAGGGGGATTAGTTATGTCGAATGGAATTGCGTCAAGGCAGAATGAAGATTGCTCTATTGCAATGTTAGCTGCACAGAGAGAGCTATACGATAATGTAAAGAAGTTTTATGCTTTGTCAACAGCTTTATCTGTTTGGCTTCCGTTTGTGTTGGCTATATTTCTATTATTTATTCCAGAACAAATAGTGCTAAAAATTGTTTCTTATATAGTATCTATAATCTGTATGATTTCTTCATTGGTTATTGATAAATATATTGAAGAACAGAAAACATTAGCTGCATTTGTTCAGCAAAAATTTGATACATATGTATACGCGATGCCATGGAATAAAAGACTTTTTGGAAATGACAAAAATATTGATCATGAAATAGTGGTTCATTCAAAAAAATTGTTTCAGAATCCACAGAAAAAGCAGAAATTGTATAATTGGTATCCTCCAAATGTAGATGATAAAAATATAATAGACGGAATTTTATTATGCCAGCGGGAAAATATTGAATGGGATGTTGGACTTAGAAAAAGGTTCAGATATATAAGCATAGGGATGATTATAATGTTATGCTGCGTTGTATTCATTATGGGCTTGTGCAGGGACGAGAAGGTTATCGAATTGTTGTGTAGAGCTGCATTTGTTGCGCCGATGATACAATGGTTAGTAAATGTAGTTGGACAGTTAAATAAGGATATAGGTATATTGAAAGAGCTTGATGAAAAAATTAATGATAATGAAAACAAAAATATGGATGATTTACAGGATATTCAGAAATTAATTTACGATCATAGAAGAGAGTGCTATACTATTCCGAGCTGTATATACCAGTTTTTAAAAAATGATGATGAGGATACAGCCTATAGGGAAGTAAACTGAAAAACAAAAGTAAGAGAATGTGTACCAGAAAATGAATGTTAAACTGAGAATCTGTAGATAAATTAAGCAAGTAAGCTGTAGCTGTTTGCAAGGTGAGTAAAAAATCGGTAATTTGGGCAAAATGTTTTCAACATATTTTAAGAGAAAGAACTACCAGTAGGGTGGTTCTTTTTTTGCCCTTTTGATGAGGAATCTGAAGTTGATCTGAAAAATTTCTTTTGTTCCTATCTTGACAAATTCACATTTTATATCTGGGCCGCCTGGTACCGGAAAAAGGGCTGATGTATCTAGCGGAAGCATATAAAGGTTTGCAGACTGAAAAGAAGCTGGTCATTGCCGGTGGATCTTCTGACACAGATGAGTTTACCCAGGAGTTGAAGCGACAGGTCGGCAACAATGAGAATGTGATTTTCACAGGCTTTGTTGCCGGAAGATTACGGGAGGAGCTGTACAGCAACGCTTACGTGTATGTTTTGCCTTCAGATTTGGAAGGAATGCCAGAATTAAGAGAGAACAATGAGATGGATGGACCTGTCTTTAAGATTAAGGATGATCCACGAATCACCAGGGTGGGTCATATCATCCGGAAATGCAGCATTGATGAGTTGCCACAGCTGTGGAATATCCTCAAAGGTGACATGAGTATTGTCGGTCCCAGACCGGCATTACCGAGCGAGGTTGAGCAGTATACGGAGTACCAGAGACAAAGATTATATGTCACTCCTGGGCTGACCTGCTATTGGCAGATTCAACCGCACAGGAATGAAATCTCATTCAATCAGTGGATGCTACTGGACATCAAGTACATAAAAGAGAGAAGTTTTCTGACAGACTGGAAAGTCATTTTTAAGACAGTAGGCGTTGTCCTTCGGGGCGGCGGCGAATGAAAGCGGCTAGCCGTAAGCAAATAGACGATTATGTGAGTCTATCAATAATAACAGTTACATGTTTTTCTGCTGCCTGTATTTTCGGCATGGGAGCAGTAGCGAAGTTATTTGTACCTCTTTTTTTGGCCAGGAGTTAATAGGTGCAATAAAGGTTTTTATTGTAGGATGTATGATTTTGCTTCCAAGAGGGATAAGAAGTGTAATTCAGACTGAGTGTTTATTGCCGTATGGGAATGATAAAGAAGTAATTTATTCAATTGTTCTAGGATCGGTAACTAAGCAGTCTGTAAATGATTCATCTGCAGACTGCTTTTTTTTGCTATCAAAATGATTTTCGGCATAGCGATGTATGTAAATAAAGAAATATGAGTACAACTATTTAGTGATTGTTACATTGAAGAAAATGACTGCGGAAGTATTTTTCTTTCAGATTTTTTTAGATAGGTACTATCATGAAATGAAAAAAGATGATATGATAGCTGAAGGAAAATCTCCTGATGAAAGCACATGATTCGTACCAGAAAGGAGATTTTAAGTGGAGGATTTTCAGAAAATGGCAGGTAAAAATGTGCAGCTGTACTGATTATATGCTGCACCGATTATGATGCGCAGGGGCGCGAGAGGAATTTTGGCAGCTTTGCTGCCCGCGCCCCGCGCGGCGGATAGGGAGAGAGACCTCCCCCTATCCGATTATATATAAAGAAATCGGAGGAAAGCAAGAATGAATTTACCCAGCAAGGAGACTTTGGAACGTATCTATGGCGAGAGTGAGAGGAGCCTGGCTCGCTATCAGTCGCTGGCAGAGAATTTCCGGAAAAATTTTGCTCCGGAAAAGAAGGACGCTGCCGGGTGTGAGATGACATTTTTTACGGCGCCGGGGCGCACGGAGATCGTGGGCAACCACACGGATCACAACGGCGGTAAGATTCTTGCCGGCAGTATCAGCCTGGATACAATCGGTGCGGCGTGTCCAAGCGGTACGGATGTGATTACGATTGTGAGCGAGGGATACCGCGACCGGATTATTGTGGATCTCACCAGGCTCGACCGGGTGCCGAAGAACCGGGGCAGCTTTTCCCTGGTGGCCGGAATGGCGATGGCGGCGCGGAAGATGGGCTTTGCTGTGTCGGGCTTCAACGCTTACATTTCCACGGAGGTGATTTCGGCGGCGGGAGTCAGCTCGTCCGCATCCTTTGAGATGCTGGTCTGCGCGATTATGGATGAATTCTTCAACGATGGGCGGATGCAGCGTATTGATTACGCACGGATCGGCCAGTACGCGGAAAATCACTTCTGGGATAAGGCCTCCGGACTGATGGATCAGATGGCCTGCGCGGTCGGCGGCACGATTCTGCTGGACTTCGCGAAGATCGCCACTGCGCCGGCAGAGGATGCGGGTACTGCGTCAAAAACACCAGCCGCGCCGCGTCTGACCGATGACGACATCTGCAAACAGGTTGATTTTTCCTTCTCGCAGCTGGGATACGATCTGGTGATCGTAAATACTGGAAAGGGGCATGCGGATCTGAGCGATGAGTATTCCAGTGTTCCCATGGAGATGAAGGAGGCCGCGCACGCGCTCGGCGCCGGGCTGCTCTGTGAGACGGATGAGGAAGCTCTGCTTGCACATATTTCCGACATTCCTAACGACCGGGCCATCCTGCGCGCACTGCATTTCTTTGAAGAAAATAAGCGTGTGGATGCAGCCTATCAGGCGGCTCTGGACCGCGACGGCGCGACACTTTTGAAGATGATCGAAGAGTCCGGGCGCTCGTCCTGGGAGTGGCTGCAGAACTGTTACTCTATCCGCAACTACAAGGAGCAGAAGGTGAACCTGACCCTCGCCCTGACAAAGCTGTTTTTGGACCGCGCAGGCAAAGGCGTCTGCCGTGTACACGGAGGCGGATTTGCCGGCGTGATTGCCTGCATCCTTCCGCAGGAAGAAACGGATAATTATGTAAACTATATTGCTCAGTATGTGGGCAGAGAAAATGTTTATCCCATGAATATCCGGACCTTTGGAGCCGGAAAGGTGGAGTAAAGAGTCAGGAAACAGCTTCTGGTGCAGCGTGGTGAAGCCGTCAGAGTGAAAGAAAGGCACCAGAGTGGGATACAAGAAAAGGTATATAAAACAGGAGGAAGAACGATTATGGATATTGAATTACTGAGAAAAGATATGGTAGCTGCGATGAAGGCAAAGGACAAGGCGCGCAAGGAAGCGATTTCGTCTCTGGTCTCTGCGGTTAAAAAGGTGGCGATCGACGAGGGGTGCCGCGATGACATCCCGGAAGAGCTGGTGAACCGCGTCATCTTAAAGGAATTGAAAACAGTAAAAGAGCAGATTGACACCTGCCCCGATTCACGTGCGGATCTCAAGGCGGAATATCAGTTCCGCTATGATGTGATTTCTGAATATGCGCCGAAGCTTCTGTCCGCGGATGAGGTGCGCTCTCTGCTGCAGGAAAAATATGCTGACGTGCTCGCCACCAAAAACAAAGGCCAGATTATGAAGACCGTAATGGCAGAGCTGAAAGGCAAGGCAGATGGTAAGGTGATCAATCAGGTCGTGGCGGAGATGTGTCAGTGAATGAATAATCTCTATAAAAAAGGGAGGGCCGGGATCTTCACGATCCCGGCGAGTATGAAAAAGAAAGATTTTTTAGCACTTCTTATCTGGTGCTGAAAACAGGATACCCCGGTACTGTGATAGAAAAGTGAACGCTCTTTGAAAAAAATGTGAAAATGAGAAGCAGAGCTTGCTCTGTGATATATGGACTCTGTTCAAGTCATAAGGTATTACGCCTGAATGGAAAGCATTCGGAAGAAAGAGAAGGTACCACTGTGTACTATAAGCTATACAATTTTCTCATTACTGGCAAAAAATGATTGTATTTCGTTGTCAGGTATGATATATTCTCTTTAAAGGAACAACCGCCCACAAAGTGGTTAGCCTCGAAGATGTTTACATAATAAGCCTACCTGATCCGGCCAAGATACAAGGTAGGCTTATTTATTTTCGCTTGTTGATCCTATCTATATAGGCAAGCAGCGCTATCAGGAAGGACCCGCCAAGAAACAGCAGGCTTAAAACTTCATATGTATCCATCAGCACCACCTCCCCTCTTTTCAGTATGGGAGGCTTACCACCTTGCAACACGGTTGTCCTGCCCCATATCATAGCACAATCTGCGCGTGAACGCCAGTTCTTTTTTGCAAAATATAGGAATATTTTTTACCTATAAAAGATTATTTTTTTCCTTTTGCTGGCCGATCTACTTTGACACTTTTTAAAGGATTTTCTATAAGGGGAATGGTCTGAAATGCTCGAAAATACTGGACTTCGTTTGCATTAAGCACTATATATGTAAAAACTGCGGAGTTTGAGTTACCAAAATATCCAGAAGCCAGTACAAAGAATGGACGTTGCGCTTTTTAAATGCAAATCCAATGACGCACAAGTGCTACAGCGGCATTAAATCTGTGCTTATGATGATTGTTGACTTCGCGACTGATAGGGATATCATTCCAGACAACAATTTTCGAAATTTCAGAAAAAGGAAAAGCCCCGATTTTGCTTTAAAATCAAGGCTTTCTGAGCGATTAAAAGAGCTGATGACGAGAATCGAACTCGTGACCTCCTCACTACCAATGAGGTGCGCTACCGACTGTGCCACATCAGCAGATAACTAACCGCTACAAGTGAGGATTTTAGCATACCTTTGCGGGATTGTCAAATAGAATGTGAGCATATTTCTGAATTCCGAATATTTTGACACTGCCATCTGATTCTGCGAATATAGCGAAAATAATTGGCTAATATCTGAAATTTAGCTCTTAATGAACAATGTGCCGGAAGATTATTTCCTGATATATTAAACGAATGCGGCCGCAATCTCACTGCTCCATCTGCCGTCCCATAAAACCGGCGGCGCATTTGGCAAGGACCTGTTCGGCTTCACCCATGCGGCGGTTGTTGTCGCGGCCGCGCAGAATGACGGAGCCAATTACATCGCCCTCGCAGAGAATGGGACTAATGACCTGCGGGAGGGTGTCGCCCGCGTCTTCGCTGGTGATCTTGACACGCTTGCCGGAGTTTTGCCCGGTATTGACGTATTCGCGCTCGTTCATGACCTCCTCGAGCTGGCCGGTCACAGGGGCGCCGATGCTGTCCTTGCGGATGCCGCCGGCCGCCGCGATGACCTGGTCGCGGTCGGTGATGCAGACGCTGTGGCCGGACGCGGATGCGAGCGCCTCGGCGTATTCTTTTGCAAAGCTTCCAAGCTCCCCGATCGGGGAATATTTTTTGAGGATGATTTCTCCCTCGCGGTCGGTAAAGATTTCCAGCGGGTCACTTTCGCGGATGCGCAGGGTGCGGCGGATTTCCTTTGGTATGACCACGCGGCCGAGATCGTCGATCCTTCTTACAATTCCAGTTGCTTTCATTTGGTATTTCCTCCGTTTTCATTTTTTATCGTATGTCGGTGAAACGACAGTGATCATGAAAAGTTGTTGCGGGTTTCGCAGTAAACCTGATACCTGTTGCCGAATGGCAGCAGGAGTTCTTTCATAAATGATCTTGCGTTGTTTGCTATAGTATCTGTAAATTGAGGGAGATTATTCAAAAAATCGTTTTCATATTCATGGCTTTGTGGTAAGATGAAAACCAAGGCTGCTTTTTATCAAAAAGACAAAGGGGGATTTTATGTACTGGAAAAAATTACAGACAATGAAAAAGAAAACAATTGCGTCAGCTGTGGCGCTTGCGCTGGCGGTATCGGCGGCCTCAGGTGCGGCCGGGACACTCGCAGTCTGTGCGGAGGAGGCTTCCGGGACGGCTCAGACTGAGGAGGATGGGACGGTGATTGTCGAGGATACGGAAAGCGTGGAGGCTGCGGATGCAGCAGATAGCGCGGACGGTTCGGACGCTGTAGCCACAGATAATGCAGAGGATTCCGGTGATGATGCAGCAGATACCGCTGATAGTGATGCTGCAAATGCAGAGGATGATGCCGATGCGGCGGACGCGGAAGCATCGGCAGACACGGATACAGATGCAGATGCGGAGGACACAGCATCTGCGGATGACGCAGATGCCGCAGGCGACACCGCGGATGATCAGAGCGTGGATGTCATCGTCGATGACACGGAGGCTTCTGTGACGCTGGAATCGGTGGAGGATGTGACAGCCGGGACGGGGAGTTCTGATGAGACGATTGTGGAAGTGACGGACACGGTGGCGCCGGTGGATGCGGATATCGCGGTGGATCACATTGACCTGCCGGAAGATTTTATGGAGGGCGTGGATATCTCTTCTTACGCTTCTCTGATTGACAGCGGCGTGACGTTTTATGATTTTGACGGGAATGAGCTGGACGAGGCCGGCTTTTTTGAGCTGCTTGCGGACTGCGGCGTCAATTACGTGCGCATCCGCGTCTGGAATGACCCTTATGATTCGGAAGGAAACAGCTACGGCGGCGGCAACTGTGATGTGGACCAGGCGATCCGCATCGGGCAGTGGGCGACCGAGGCCGGGCTGAAGGTGGCGATTGATTTCCATTATTCGGATTTCTGGGCGGACCCGGGCAAGCAGTTTGCGCCGAAGGCCTGGGAGGACATGACGCTGGAGGAGAAGGTAGAAGCGCTGAACAGCTGGACGCAGGAGAGCCTGACAGCGATCCTGGAAGCGGGCGTGGATGTTGGTCTGGTGCAGATCGGAAATGAGACGACGAACGGCATGGCCGGTGAGACGGACTGGTCGAATATGTGCAAGCTTTTCTCGGCAGGCAGCGCGGCGGTGCGCGCGGTGTCGGAGGAGTTTGACCAGGAGATCCTGGTGGCGCTGCATTTTACCAATCCGGAGAGCGGCAAGTATGAGACCTTTGCGAAGATTCTGGCGCAGAACGAGGTGGATTACGATGTATTTGCCTCTTCGTTCTATCCGTACTGGCACGGCACGCTGGAAAACCTGACCGAGACGCTCTCGGCGATTGCAGAGAAGTACGATAAGTATGTGATTGTGGCGGAGACCTCCTGGGCGTACACGCTCGAGGATGGCGACGGCTCCGGAAATACGGTGGCTGAGGGCAGCAACGACACGGCTTACGGCGAGCTGACCTATTATGATTTCTCTGTACAGGGCCAGGCAGACGAGGTGGCGGCGGTGATTTCTGCGGTGGCGGAGACGACGAACGGCATCGGCGTTTTCTACTGGGAGCCGGCGTGGATTCCTGTGCAGGTGTATGACGCAGACGCGGAGGATGCTGAGACTGTCCTTGCGGAAAACCAGGAAATCTGGGAAACTTATGGCTCCGGCTGGGCGTCTTCCTATGCGGCGGAATATGACCCGGACGATGCGGGCGTTTACTATGGCGGCTCGGCCGTCGACAATCAGGCGCTCTTTGACTTTGAAGGACATCCGCTGGAATCTCTGAAGATTTTCAGCTATGTGAAGACCGGGACGACCGCGGAGCGGATTGTTGTGGAGACGGAAGTCGAGACAGAATTTCTGGATACGGTGGAGAACCTGATCGAAAATGGCGACTTTGAGGATGGAGATACGGCCTGGACGGTGACCGGTTCCGGCGGCGGGATCAAGGATTCTGAGACCTCCAATGTCTGGTCGGGCGTCTGGTGTCTGCATTTCTGGAGCAGCTCTTCCTTCGCCTTTGAGGCAACTCAGGAAGTGACCCTGGAGCCGGGCGTGTATACGCTGACCGCTTATCTTCAGGGCGGCGATTCCGGAGACGGAGACAGCTTTGTGATGTACGCGCAGGTTGGCGACGAGACGCTGACGGTTGAAAATGAATTAACCGGCTGGAGAAACTGGGCGACACCGACCATCGAAAACATCACGGGCACCGAGACCACGACAATCACCGTTGGCTGCACGGTGGACGCGTCCGCCGGATGCTGGGGCGCGTGGGATGATTTTGTACTTTATAAGACGGCGGAAGCCGAGTGATTTGCCAGGCTGCATTCAGCTTCCAATTCGCCTAAAAGACGAGGATGCCTCGTGGCGGAAGCAAAACGCCTGCCGATGGCAGACAGCAGCGGTCGGTTCTTAACGCGTGCCACTGGCACGCAGGATCGTTAAGCTGGAAAATTTTAATGCGGCTCGGGCGCATAAAAAAGGAAACGGCTTTTGTGGTCGTTTCCTTTTTTAGGTGCGCCCGGCGGGCACAAGTTCTAATGGGCGGGCACAGCGCTTTTCCAGCGGATGCTATACGCAACGATACTACACACGCCCTTGAGTTTTGGTTTTTCTCCATTACAATTACTTCGCCAGCGCCGCGCGCCCCATCTGCTCGAGCAGCTCGCTCTTGATCGCGAAAAGCTTGTCTGAGAGATCTACATAGACATCATGCGGATTGGTCAGGCGGAGCGATTCCGGCCAGAGTGTGTTTTTCTCACGGGTGCAGTAATCCCGGATTTCCATGACCTTCGGAGTGGTGTAGACACATTTGCCGCTGCGGAATACCGGGACGAGGAGATCACGCAGCACGTAGGTGCCGCCCTTGATTTTCGTCTTTTTCCAGGTCTCAATCGGGTCGAAGATGACCAGATCCTCTGCCGCATCATATTCCTCATCCTCCAGGCAGATCAGATCCGCGCGGATCTTTCCGGTTTCCTTATCATAGATGCGCAGGATTTTTTTATTGCCCGGGTTGGTGATTTTGTCCGTATTCTCCGAAAGCTTGATCTTCGGGATGAATTCACCGGTGGCTTCGTCAAGGACGGCCGCCAGCTTGTAGACGCCGCCGAAAGCAGGGCAGTCCTTCGAGGTGATCATGTTTGTGCCGACGCCCCAGGAGGTGATGGCTGCGCCCTGCGTCTTCAGGCTGTCGATCAGGTATTCGTCGAGGTCGCTCGAAGCAGAGATGATCGCGTCCTCAAATCCCGCCTCGTCGAGCATTTTACGCGCTTTCTTGGACATGTAGGCCAGGTCGCCGCTGTCGAGGCGGATGCCGTAGCCCTTCAGCTCCTGTCCGGCCGCGCGCATTTCCTGAAAGACGCGGATGGCGTTCGGCACGCCGGAGCGAAGCGTATCGTAGGTGTCTACCAGCAGCAGACATGCGTCCGGATACAGCTCCGAATATTTCTTAAACGCCGTGTATTCATCCGGGAAGCTCATGATCCAGCTGTGCGCGTGCGTCCCCTTGACCGGGACATCAAACATCTGTCCGGCCAGCACGTTTGAAGTGCCGACACAGCCTGCGATCATCGCGGCCCGTGCGCCATAGATGCCCGCGTCCGCACCCTGTGCTCTGCGCAGCCCGAATTCCATAATCCCGTCGCCGCGTGCCGCCTGCACCACACGCGCAGACTTCGTCGCGATCAGGCTCTGGTGGTTCAGAATCGTCAGAATCGCCGTCTCGACCAGCTGCGCCTGCATGACCGGCGCGATCACCTTCAGCATCGGCTCGTGCGGGAACATCACCGAACCCTCCGGGATCGCGTAGATATCGCCCTCAAAATGAAAATCCTTCAGGTAGTCCAGAAACGGCTCGTGGAAAATCCCCAGACCCCGCAGATAGTCAATATCCTCCGCAGAAAAATGCAGATTTTCAATATATTCAATGACCTGGTCAAGCCCCGCTGCGATTGCGTAGCCGTTGCCGCAGGGATTTCTGCGGTAAAAGGCATCAAAGATCACAGTCTCGTTCGAATTTGTCTCGAAATAGCCCTGCATCATCGTCAGCTCGTACAGATCCGTCATCAGTGTCAGATTTCGTGTACTCATAGGAAACGTCTCCTTTGCAGATAGATAGTGGAATAATCGGAACATACTAAAGTTCTCGATCCACTTCGCGAATCGGAACATATCAGAGTTCTCGATTTACTTCGTAAATCGGAACATACCGGAGTTCTCGATTCCCGTTGGGAATCGGAACATACTATACCACATTTCGGGGAGGATGGAACAAAAAAGTGAAGAAAATTAAAAAAAGTACTTGCGCTTTGCGCAAAGTTGGGCTATAATAGCGCTTGCGTGTGAGGAACAGCGGTGAAAGCAAGTATTCGCTGGCCGATACAGCACAGATAATATTTAAGGAAATACAGAATATAGGGCTATCGCCAAATGGTAAGGCAACGGACTCTGACTCCGTCATTTCCAGGTTCGAATCCTGGTAGCCCTGCTTGAGGACCTCAGCGAGATGATCGCTGAGGTTTTTTTATGCACACGGCCGCGAGAGGAGTTTTGTGGCTTACGCCATACGCGGCCGGCGCGGGCGAGTAGGAGTCGGCAAGCCGTCTCCTACTCGATCACAGGGCCGGGCAAGGAGTCTTGCGGCTAAAGCCGCACCCGGCCGGCGCAGGCGGATAGGGAGTTTTGCGGCTAAAGCCGCACCCGGCTCGCGCAGGCGGATAGGGGAGAAAAGCGTTCCCCTATCCGATGGCCCGAAAAGCCCGGAGTTCCGGGATATTAGTTAGTATAAATACGCTAAATAATTCTCTTGCCAAAGAATCTTTGGATGATATAATAAAAAAAGTAAATCTAACTGAGAAAATGAGCGCGGAAAAATTCAATTCAATGCAATGTAGCGGCGGTGGCTTATCCGAAAAGAAATCCGTTTTGCTAAAAGTGTGTGCACCATACAGACAGTCGGCACCGCAGATATAAGATTGGAGTATTCGATTGGAGAAGTGGAGTAAGGGTATATGGCGAAGACATTTAACACCGAGGGTTATTGCGACCCAGACTATAATTATATGGTGGATTTGACAGGGCGGTTGGCGGAGATTAAGACTATGGTGGATGCCGGAAAGTATTTTACCATCAACAGGGGAAGGCAATATGGCAAGACGACCACACTGATTGCGCTGGAGGATTATCTGGAGCCGTATTATAAGGTGATCAGCCTGGATTTTCAGACGCTGAGCAGTGCGTGCTTCGAGAATGAAACAAGCTTTGTCTCTTCCTTTTCCAGAGAAATTCTTTACGCGGCTGGCTCTGTGCCGATGCAGGTGAAGTCGGAGATGGAATCCTATTCACAGGGATATGCACCTGAGATGACATTATCCGTTTTATTCAGAACATTGGAAAAACTTTGCAAAGAATCAGAAAAGAAAATTGTCCTGATGATTGATGAGGTGGATTCTGCCAGCAACAATCAGGTGTTTTTGGATTTCCTTGCGCAGCTACGGGCTTATTATCTGAAAAGAAGAAAAACAACTACGTTTCAGTCTGTGATTCTGGCGGGAGTATATGATGTCCGCGAATGGGGAGCCGCGCCATGCAGAATCGCACAAAGTGCGATGGCGCGGCCTACGTCCGCAATCTTCGATTACGGACAAGAAATTAAAAGAAAAATCAGACCAGAGGAAGACCATAAGGCAAATAGTCCTTGGTCTGTCCCGATTCTCGCAGAGAATCGAGGACGTAGGCCCGCCCTTCGCCGCAGGCGAACTATAATGGCGGGCTCTCCTTGGAATATTGCAGCAGATTATACGGTGGATATGAACTTTGGGGCAGAAGAGATTGCTGTAATGCTCATGGAATATGAAAAGGATTACAATACCGGTATGGATGTTGAAACGATGGCACAAAGCATTTATGATTATACGTCCGGTTATCCGTATCTTGTATCCAGACTATGTAAGCTTATGGATGAAAAGATTGCCGGGGAGACTGCATTTCCGGATAAAAGCAGGGCATGGTCGGGGGAAGGCTTTCAGGCGGCTTTAAAAATGCTGCTGGAAGAGGATAGCCTACTTTTTGAGTCACTAATGAAAGAGTTGTATGATTATCCGGAACTGAATCTGGTAATCTCACGCATGTTGTTTCAGGAAGAAAAGATTCTATATAATCCGGATGATAAAGTGATGAAAAATGCTTTCGTGTTAGGCTTTTTGAGGGTTCAGGATTCTTCGATTCAGATCGCTAATCGTATTTTTGAAACTCGATTATACAATAGATTCCTTTTAGACAGAAGGCGGATGTTGGGGTGACAGTGATAGCGCATGGTAACTGATAATGAAGAAAAGTTTAATACGGCTGCGGTGGCTTATTCGAAAGAGCACCCGTTCTTAACTGAAGGAGACGCGGGATGATGCAGATTTTTTATATAAAAGAACAGAAAATGTATGATGTGGCGAAAGCTTAGTATGTGGTGAGAAAGAGGTGATCTGAACTGTGTTTGAGCTTAAAGATTTTAGCGCATGGGAGACATACCAGGGAGCTTATGAAGGAAGCGGGCGAAGCGAGAAAGAATGGATCTGCCTTGGAATGGAACAGATAGGATTGTTCAAATATCCCAAAATTGATCCGGCTACAGGACATGAGACAACTGAGCACATTTCAGAGCATATTGCTGCACAGCTTGGTACAATTCTTGGCGTTGAGACAGCAAAGGTTGATATTGGAATTCGAAATGGCAGAATAGGCAGCATGAGCTATCTTGCCAGAAGACAATCGGAAACGCTTACGGAAGGAATTGGATTTATCAACAGAAAGTTTCCTCAGTACAATGAAGATAGTATGATTGATGAAGAAACCGGGAAGTATTATTGTGTCGATATGATTATAGAGACAACGAAGGATTTACTTAGTCCGCAAAAATGGATAGAGATGCTGATATTTGATGCATTAATCGGGAATTCTGATCGACACCAAAATAATTGGGGTATCTTGGAAGAGTATTCAGGTTCATATGAAACATCGACTAAACTTCGGCGGTGCCCACTATATGATAATGGATCGTCATTGTGCTGTTATGTGAATGATGCTTATCTGGATAAATTATTCGGCAATGACCCGGGACCATTTAAGGCCTTGGTTGATTCAAAATCAAGAACGGTTGTCAGAATAAACTGCAATGAGAAGAAACAACCAACACATAAAGATATGGTGTATTACCTGTTAGGCAGGTATCCGGATGAAACGCATAAGATTTTGGAAAGAATTGGTGAAGCATTGACAGATGCGAAAATAGATTTACTAATGGATCAATACTCTACTGAATTATTGTCATCAAAAAGGAATTTGCTTATTCGGAATTTCCTGAAGTCGAAATTAAAGATGTTGAAAGAATTAGGAGGCATTCAATGAGTAATATTTTATATCTGAAGTGGGGAAACCCAAGGTCGAGAAAAAATTATATTGTAGGGAAACTGACCAGAGGAAATCAATATGAGTTTCAATACTGCGGAGACTATGATCAGGCTAAAAAGGATGGTTATCTGGAACTGAAAGCTTTCCCGACAGATACCGTGTATACGAGTAAAAAACTGTTTCCTACATTTTCCAGCCGCCTTCCAGACCCGAAGAGAAGGGATATTGATAAAATCTTAAAGAAATATGGCATGGATCATTTTGATGATTTTGAATTGTTACGCAAGGGAGGTGCGAAACTCCCGATTGACACTTATGAGTTTGTAGATCCAGAAGGTACGTCAGATTGAAAGATTGTCAGGTGAGGTTATAGGTCAATCCATAGGTCAATTAAAAAAACAGTGCCGCGGAAAACCCTGTAAATCAGGTATCCGCGGCACTTTATCTGACGGACTCTGACTCCGTCATTTCCAGGTTCGAATCCTGGTAGCCCTGCTTGAAGGACCTCAGCGAGATGATCGCTGAGGTTTTTTCATATAAGAAATAGATTGAAAAAATCAGATTGGCTTCCAACAAACACAAAACGACAGGTTCAAAACTTGTCAACCAAAACCAATAAAATGGTTGACAGATTGGTTCCCCTATGCTAAATTATGAGAAGAAAACCGCTTCTCATAATGCTCCAGAATCTAGCGATTCTGGAGCTAACTTATCGGTTCCGAGTACGCAAGTTCTCCGCTTCCGCTCCGGTCGGTGCTAAACGGTCCTGCGTGCCAGTGGCACGCGTTCAGGACCGACCGAAACGAAGTGAAGACGCCACTGGCGCTCAGCACCCTCTCCTTCCGATAAGTTAAATTATCCGTGGCTGTCCTGTGCGTCTGTTCCTGTCCCTGCTATGCGGGTGAGTGCGCTGAAGGAAGGGGAATCGTGCGGATGGCTCAATGAACGGGTCTGCGAATGGCTCGAAGATTGGACATCACAGGCTTTGCATAAGAGGAGGATCAGAGGATGAGTGAACTGACGAAACAGGAGACTGCCCGCACCGGCATGAAGACGATTGACATGGTGTATATCGCTGCTTTCGCGGCGCTGATGGCGATATGCTCGTGGATTTCCATCCCGACGACGGTGCCGTTTACCTTACAGACCTTCGGCGTGTTTATGGCGGTAGGGATTCTGGGCGGAAAGCGGGGGACGCTGGCGGTTCTGGTATATATTTTGCTGGGGGCGGTCGGCCTGCCAGTGTTTGCCGGATTTTCCGGGGGGATCGGGGCACTGCTGGGCACCAGCGGCGGCTATATTGTCGGATTTCTGTTCTCGGCGCTTTCGATGTGGCTGATGGAGAAGACGCTGGGCAAAAGTGCCATCGTGCAGATTGTGTCCATGGTGGTCGGCCTGATTGTGTGCTATGCATTTGGCACAGTCTGGTTTATGGCGGTTTATACAAGCCAGACGGGGGCAGTCGGACTGATGACGGTTTTGGGATGGTGCATATTCCCCTTTATTATTCCGGATCTGCTGAAAATTGCGCTGGCATTTGTTTTGTCAAACCGGCTGCGGAAATATGTGGCATGATATGTCATAAGGTGTCGGCAAAGCCGACGGATTCCTTATGATTGACTGTCGCGTAGACGAGCAGAAGGAGAAAGGACAAACAAATTGCTGTATGACGCGGCGAAAATGTGACTGACGCACTGACGGGCAGGAGGCGAAAGACCGTCTCCTGCTCCTGCTGCGTGCGGGACCTGGTATTGAGTTTTGTAACTGATACCGCACCCGGGTCTATGCTTCGCTTTGGTCGGCACTAAACGGTTGTTCGCCGGACATTTGGCGCCGCATGGCGGATAGGGGAGCGAACACGTCTCTATCCGCTTGAGGGAGATATCAAAATATGGAATCTTTATTAAATAGTGTGCCTCAAAAGGTTGAATATCAAGATGCTGAGTCTCAAATTGTCGCGTCCTGTGAGAGTGAGATGAAAAAAAGGTGCATTCCGCTGCGCCCGCATCACGGTATGTGTCTGGCTTATTTTGAGGGAAAAGGCTACAGCGAGGGTTTTATCGCGCATATGCAAAATGTGCTGGAGCTGCTTACCGGAAAAAGATCAGAAACGGAAAATTTGCCAGAAGCCGAAAATCCGCCGCGCGAAATGCGAAATTCGTGTGATGTATGCAGACAATCAGAGTTCCAAGCGGATGCCTATGAGGATGTGTGGACGCGAAATTCGCGTGATGTATGCAGACAATCAGGCCCGAGAGATGCTGTAAATGAGGAAGCTGTTTCGGATGGAGAAAAAGGATACGTCCGCCTTGTAGTCCATACGGATGAGATTTGCCGGGCCTGTCCCAATAATGAGAGTGGCGTCTGCCGCGAGGCGGCAAGGGTACTTGGCTTCGACCAGGGCGTTCTGGAACTGTGCGGCCTCAAGGACGGGCAGACCCTGGAATTTAGAGAATTTGCCCGTCTTGTGCAGGAAAAGATCCTGTCAGCCGGGAAACGCGGAGAGATCTGCGGCAGCTGTCAGTGGGAGACGATCTGCGCGAACCGGGAGAGCCGCTGGGGAGATTGCGGTATTCTCTAATGTCAGAACGGTGCAGCCGTAGAAATCACATTTCTTTTTGAAGGCAGAACAGGATCTCTGATGAAATCACGCCTGTGCTCAGGCAGGTTCTTAACACCTGCCGCCGGAGCAGGCCGTTCGTTGGCGCAGTCATTTTATACCGGTCTTCCGCTTCACTGCCGACGGCGTGCAGCCGTAGATTTCTTTAAAAGTGCGGTTGAACAGCTTCTGGTTTGTGAAGCCATTTTGCTCCATGATTTCCGCTACCGACAGATCAGTATTTTCCAGGTCCTGGTAGACATGGGCCGCCCGGACTTCATTTAAATACTGTAAAAAGGACATACCCATTGCTTTTTTGAAGAAACGGCAGAAATATTCTTTGCTGAAACCGAGCTGGTCGGCCACCTCCTGCAGGCTGACCGGCTCTTTATAATGCGCGATCACATAGCTGATGGTGGTGCGGATCCGTTCCGCATTCAGGAGGACGGCATTTTCCGGAAGGGTGCCGCCGGGATGGGAAAAGTGCTGGATCAGCCGCGCGAAAATCTGCAGCACGTATCCTTCGGTCTCCATGGAAAGCGTCACCGGATTGCGGATATAGGCCTTGGTCAGATCCTGCAGAAGCATACAGGTGTCGAGATAATCCTGAAAATTTTCATCGCGGACATCCTCCGGCGTACAGCGGAACTGGTACAGATCCAGCCCGGGGACATATTTTTCCATATATTGTTTGGAAACGTGAATGCAGACAAACATGGAAGTCGGGTCATGGGAAAAGGTGCTGTGTACCTGACGTGAGTCCACCACGATCATGTGCTTGGGATGAAGCTGATACTTTTTGCCGTCGATTGTAATGTCGCTTTCCCCGTTCAGGTGAAAGAGAATCTCCAGCTCTTCGTGCCAGTGCGGCGGATGATAGCCGCCCGGCGCCGTGACATAGGTGATGCGGAAACCAGATGCCATCGGTTCCCGAAAGGATTCATAGTAGGGTGTGGGCATTTTTTACCTCCATATATGGCTGCGCATGATCGCGCAGAGACTATTTGCCTGCAGAGGGTGTCTGTCAAAACAGAGTGCCAGCGAAATTGCTTTGGTTGTTTTATAATGCGTGACACTGGCGCACAGGAACGGCAGGAGCACCGGATGCTGCTACTGGCGGCCATTATAGTGTCAGAACAGAGAAATGTCAATATCGACTTAAAACAAATCAATATCGGACCTGTTGAACGGGCGAAAAACGTTGTATTATCTGCATCGTAACGAAGCAATGCAACAAAACGCAGAATCAAAATCAACGGATTCTGCAAAAGCAACAGATTTTCGAAAGTGAGGTATTGATTATGAGAAAATTTGCAGACTATTTTAAGAAGAATCAGGTAGAAATCATGCTGGCGCTGTACGCGATGAACCCGAACGTAAATGCTTTCCAGGGGTATGACATGACCCGCGTGATGTCGGAGAGATAATCTGGCAGACGCTGGGGGATGACCGGGAAAACATCTGGTAAGAACGCCCGGAAAAAGTTTGGCGAAATGAAAAAGAAACCTCCGGGGAAATTGAAATAAAATCCGATAAAATGATGATTCATTCACAAAAATAAACCTTGTCGATCGGTTCCTTCCTGTAGTAGAATAAAATTTATAAAGGTAGCGGCGAACTACGTAAAAATTTATTCTACAGGGAAATGAATGGAATCGGCAGGTGGATTACGAATAAGACGGCTGTGCCTTTTTGCACATGCCGTCTGTTTTTTTATGATGCACAGGGGCGCGAAAGGAAATTAGCAGCTAAAGCTGCCCGTGCCCCGCGCAGGCGGATATGGAAGAAGAGCGTTTCCCTGTTTCTCTATCCGACTTGTTAAAAGAAAAAGCGAAAGAAGGAGGAAATGAAAACCATGAAAACATCCGAAATCAACATCCGCGACCCATATGTGCTGCTGCACGACAGCAAATACTATCTTTACGGCACCAGAAGTGCTACCTGCTGGGGGCCGGCAGACGGCTTTGACTGCTACGTGAGCGAGGATATGGAAAACTGGGAAGGCCCGATCGAGATTTTCCACCGCCCGGAGGGATTTTTCGCCGATCAGTTTTACTGGGCTCCGGAATGCTATTTTTATCAGGGCGCGTTTTACCTGGTGACTACGCTGGGCAGCTCTGACCGCAAAAAAGGCATTTATGTGCTGCGCAGTGAAAATCCGACCGGCCCGTTTGTACCATTTGGGGAGGAGCTGACGCCGGAGGACTGGACCAGCATTGACGGAACTCTTTATCTGGAAAACGGGACGCCCTATCTGATTTTTTCACACTCCTTTGAGGATAACCCGAACGGCGACATGTGCATGGTAGAGTTAAAAACGGATCTGTCTGGTGCGTTGGGCGAGCCGGTCCTTTTGTTCTCCGCGGGAGAGGCTGCCTGGGCGCATCCGGTGCCATTTGCGAAGGCTGAATTTGGGATGGACGGCGACGTTTATTTTACGGACGGTCCCTGCCTGATGGAACTGCCCGATCTGGGGCTTTGCATGAGCTGGTCCAGCTGGGGCACCTGCGGCTACGCCGTCGGCCTGGCCGTGTCGGAGAGCGGAAAAATCGCCGGACCGTGGAAACAGCTGGAACGTCCCGTTTTCCCGGAAAACGGCGGGCATGGGATGGTCTTTGAAGACAAAAACGGTCAGATGCTGTTTGCGCTGCATTATCCGAACGATAAATATCTGGAGCGGCCGTGCTTTAGGAAACTGGTCGTGAGAGACGGGGCGGCTGTTCTGGAGGAGTTGTAA
>JAJQFO010000134.1 GCA_021201095.1 Lachnospiraceae bacterium | reverse complement strand
TCATGAAGAACGGTGTGACAAACATGGTTGCGAACTGAGCAACGGAGATCGTGTTCGCCATCCAGGAATACTGGCTCATATCGTTGAACACGTACTGGCAGTAATACACGCCTCCGACAGAGTACATGATGATGACAAAGAAGACGACAAACATGGCGATTCCTTACGCGAAGCCGCCGGTTGGCCCGCTTCGCTTTAAGCGGGCGCAGGAGATCGAACCTTGGGACGGTGTATTTGACGCAAAGGAATATGGCCCGGAGGCCATTCAGAATGACGAGGGCGTGAATAAAGGCTCTGAGGATTGTCTGACGATCAACATTCAGCGCCCCGCAGAGGGTGAAAACCTGCCCGTGTTTGTCTATATCCACGGCGGTGGCTATACCACAGGCGCGGCGAATGTACCGCTTTATAATGGAAAGCATTTTGCGGACGACGGCCTGGTGTTTGTCTCTTTCCAGTACCGGATGAGTGTGCTTGGTTTTTATGACTTTACGACCTATCCGGGATGTGAAGAGTTTGAGAGTAACTGCGGGATCTCTGATCAGATTCTGGCTATGCGCTGGATTCACGAGAATATCAGTGCCTTCGGCGGCGATCCGGAAAATGTGACGATCAACGGCGAATCCGCCGGCGGGGCGACGGTTGTGAACATGCTGGCGATACCGGCGGTAAAGGGATATTTCCAGAAAGCCATCGCTCAGAGCAACCTGCCAAATTGTGTATGCACACATGAGGTGGCCAGACAGAATATCGATCTGTATCTGGAAGCGATGGGAATGACGGAAAAGGATATTCCAAAGCTGAAAGAAATGGATCCATTTGAGATGCTGAAAGGACTCACTTATGTCTCGGAAGTCCACCAGTACAAAAATCCGGGAATCTTTCTGCCGGGTCCGGTGATTGATGACCTGCTGCCGGAGCGCCCAATTGACGCGATCCGCAAGGGCAGCGCGGAGGGAGTCAAGCTGATCATCGATACGAATCTGCAGGAAGGGACGATGTTTGTACATCCGGAGAAGACCGGATTTCCGAACTCCTGGGCGATGGTTGCGGAAATGCTGGAGAAAAATGATCATGCCGATGCAATCCCGCGGGTGATTGACTATTATCATCCGTCGGTAAATGATCGATTCACAAAATTTAAGGCGCAGAAGGAATTTTCCATGAGCGCCGTGCCGCCGATGGAGGAGCATTTTGAGCAGGAGGGCGCGTACCCGTTTATTGCGTTCGCGACCGATTATGCATTCCAGATGCCGTCGATCAAGGTAGCGGAGGCACAGAGAAAATACACGAAGGATGTCTGGATGTACCGCTATGAATGCATCACCAAATCCGGTTGGGAAACCGGATGGCTGGCATCCCACGCATTTGAGCTTCCGCTTTCCTTCGGAAACATGGATTTTCAGTTCAGCCAGTTTGTGTTTAAGGACGAGTCCCAGGAGATGCTCCAGAAGCTGATCGACGAGATACATGGCTCCTGGGTGCGGTTTGCAAAGACCGGCGATCCCAATCCCGAGTGGCTGCGGTTTGCCGGATACGATTCACCGGTGCGCATTTTTGACAGAGAGAGCAAGACCACACGCCTGGACAGGACAGAGCTGATGCGGGTGTGGGATGATATGAGATTTTATGAGGACTAATAGCTGACCGCCAAATGACACGGGATTTTACGGGACAAAAGCTGGCTGCGAAATGATACGAGAGTTTATGAGGACGAAAAGCTGGCTGCGAAATGATACGAGAGTTTATGAGGACGAAAAACCAGCAGCGGATTGATTTTGCGCCGGACTGATAAGTAATCATTGGATTTGGGCAGCAAAGACCTGTAAAGACCAGTGTGCCGCCTGTGCTTCACTTTCAGAGCGAGAGCAGGCGGCATATGCGGGATATTCAGGAACGGGTAAGTAAGTTTTAAACTTGGTTTTAGAACAGGAGGTATTTTCGTATGATCATAAAAATACGGCTTGATACGATTTATAAGGTGAAAGAGTTTGTGGGACTTGCGGACCGTTATGATGGAAAAGTGGAAGTGTCTTCAGGAAGAAGTATGGTGAACGGGAAATCGATTCTGGGTATTCTCTCGCTTGATTTATCGGACGACCTGTTCGTGAAGGTGGAGGAAAAAGAAGATTCGTATTGTTTTTTACAGGAATTACAGACCTGGGGTCTGTGTATGGAGGGAATGCAGGGATGATGTTTAAAAGCTATTATGGGGAAACGGTAGCGGTGGTGCTTTCCATTGCGATGGGCGGCATTATGGCACTGGTATCGGTATTTGTGGAAGGTCTGGATCTGAACTTTTCCATCCTTTTCCGGACATGGTCAATGATTACGCTGGTCATTATGGCGGCCAGCATCCTTTTTCCATATACGCAGTGGTCGGAAGCGCTCACGTCAAAAACCGGCTTGAAAAAGGGAGGCATTTTCTATAAGCTTGTGGATAATATTCTGCCGTCACTGATTTTGAATACCTGCAGTACACTGGTGGTATCTGCTGCTAATATTTTTTACAATGAGTCGATACCGGCCGAAGCGCAGCTGGGAGAATGGCTGCAGGGAGTCGCGCACAGCTGGCCGATCATGTTTGTCGCTTCTTATTTCGCTTCCTTTGCGGCAGTGGCGCTGGGGAAATGGGTGGCTGGTAAATATTGTGACAAATAGCAGAAGAGACGAATGGAATATTTTTAAGTGAGAAGACGAGAAAGGAAGTACGCAAATGGATAAGCTGATTATGAAATTCCAGATTTTTATAGACAACTCTAAGGTTTCCGATATGAGCGGCCCGTATGGGGCGGCAACCTTTATCCCATTTACCGGGAAGGTGGAATCAGAATTGTTCACAGGAGAAATCCTGCCCGGGGCAGCGGACATCCAGGTAGAGAATCCGGCCGGCTGCCGGCACATGTGTGCGGAATATATGTTCCGCGGAAAAGACAGTGCGGGGAAAGACTGTTATCTCTTTGTCGAGAACAATGGATATTTTACGATAGCCAAACTCTCCTTCGTAAACAAGGGCGATGTCACTCTGATGGGCTGCAGTCAGGGCGGTTTCGTTTCTGCACTTACAGGAGCAGAACTTGGCGGGAAAATCAGGCGATTGATTCTGTTTTATCCGGCATTGTGTATTCCGGATGATGCCAGATCTGGTAAGATGATGTTTGCGAAATTTGACCCGCAGAATATTCCAGAAGTGATTCATTGCGGACCGATGAAACTTGGAAAAGAATATGCGCAGTCTGTTCTGGATGTGGATGCAGTTGAAGCAATTTGTTCTTATGATGGTCCGGTTTTGATTGTTCATGGTACAAAGGACGAAATTGTGGATTGCAGCTATGCCAGGAAAGCAGCGGAAGCATATAGCAATGCGGAGCTTGTGATCATTCCGGATGGGAAGCATGGGTTTTCCAAAGAGCACGATAAGATAGCGCTGGAGGCTGTAGAGAGATTTGTGAAAGAGTAAAAGGCTTTTATCATTGTGACGGTATGCAATGCTGCGTGCCTGTAGTTTTGTTGAAATCACTAGGAGGTGAATTGCTTCCGTTTCATGTGGAAGTAATTGAAACTTATCAGGATGAGGTGTGTGGGAAAAAGCGCGGCTCTCCTTGCTGAAATGGATGTGATTGCAGCAGTAGAAGAATCCTATGCGGCAATGAAGCGCAGTACAAATGGTGGAGGAGAGAACTCTCCGATGCTGGAAGCGGAAGATGCAGAAAACGCTTCGCGTTTCGCTGGCGCTGTAGAAAGCGGCGACCGGATGAAAAGGCAGGAATACAGGCGATATAATCTTGACAAACCTGAAAAACTGGCTTAAATAAGATTAAATCGTATTTTAGCCAAAGGAGGATCCTGATGAATTATATAAAAAGAGATATAGAAAGTAAAATCCTTTCTCTTTCTCAGGAATATTCCTGTCTGTTGATTACTGGCCCGCGTCAGGTTGGAAAGACTACGGTTCTGCGGCAGCTGATGTCCAGTGAGCGAACTTATGTAACATTGGATGATATGGAAGAGCGTAAGCTGGCCAAACAGGATCCGGCTCTTTTTTTTCAGATGCACGATCTGCCTGTCCTGATTGATGAAGTGCAGTATGCGCCTGAGCTTTTTTCTTATATTAAAATTGCTGTTGACAACGGCGCTGCCCCAGGCTCTTTCTGGCTGACCGGCTCGCAGGCGTTCCATATGATGGAGCTTGCACAGGAGTCACTGGCAGGACGGACGGCTCTGCTTCATATGCCCGGTTTGTCTGCGCATGAGGTTTATGGATCGGGAGATGCTGCCCCTTTCTCGGTGGATATAAAGGCCTTGAAGGCGCGCAAAAATACTGGTGAGCCGGCCAATCTGGAGGGGATTTACCAACGAATCTGGAGGGGGTCTCTGCCTGGATATGTAAGCGGGAAATTTACAGATCGTAATGTGTTCTATTCCAGCTATTTACAGACCTATATTGATCGGGATGTCAGCGAGATGGTAGCTCTGACGGATAAGCTTTTGTTTCAGGATTTTATTCGGGCAGCGGCCTGCCGGGTCGGGCAAATGCTGAATATTCATGACATTGCACTGGATGTGGGTGTATCAGATGATACAGCGAAACGCTGGCTGCAGGTGCTGGAAAAGTCCGACATTATTTTTTATCTCAGGCCTTATTCAAACAATCTCCTGAAAAGGACCGTGAAAACCCCAAAGATGTATTTCTTTGACACCGGACTGGCAGCGTATCTGACCCGCTACAGTTCTCCTGACATTTTGCAGAATGGGGCATTGAATGGTGCTATTCTGCAAAATTACGTGGTGTCGGAAATTATGAAGAGCTATCAGAACAATGCACAGGATTGTCTGCTCTGGTATTATCGGGACAAGAGCAGCAATGAGATTGATCTGGTGATGGAGAGCGACGGTCAGCTGCATCCGCTGGAGATAAAACGATCCGTGAATCCGGGCAGTGAACTGGTGGGGGCGTTTTCCATATTAGATAAAGGCTCTGTACCACGCGGAACTGGCGCTGTGCTTTGCATGCGTCCGGAGCTTTCTGCTATCAATTCCCAGAACTATATTGTGCCGATTTGGATGGTATAGGTATGCTTTTGGCATTTCTTTGTTTTTTATCGGATACGCGTTTTGTCAGTGTGGAACTGACGGACCGGCAGGGGAGATGCGCGTGGTCTTCCTTTGATAATTTCCGGAATTGTTAATGGGGCAGGAATGCCAGGCACTTTACAGGAGCAAAAATGAATGAAGAAGAGCCAAATTTCTTTGAGAACGCAGGTGATGTTCATCGTCCTTTTTACTTGCATGTTGTATTGTATGATAGCTGTTGCAGCCATCAATGGAAATGAAAGCAGCGGCCCCTGCGCCAGGCGCACAGCGCAATCGCGATAAGCGCAGGAGGAAACGCTGGCTGAAACGAATCGGGACCTGAGCATAGAAATTAATCATTGACAGCTACAGGCTGCGGATTGCATACAGGGGAAGGTTTGTCATCCAA
>JAJQFO010000073.1 GCA_021201095.1 Lachnospiraceae bacterium | reverse complement strand
GCTTGGCCTTCCGTGCAAGGAATTCCGTGAAAAATATAAGACAAAGGATTTCTGCATCTGGATGTTCTCGATGGAGGACAAAATGGCGATTGTGCAGGATGTGTTTGAAAAATTTCATGAGAAATTTGGCTTTTATCCGGAGTCGACCGGCTCCTACTATATGGATGCGGAGCTGACGAATTACATCAAAGAAAAATATCCATCTGTCAAGTGTGCGGTGGCGACCTGCTGGGAGGAAGGCCCAAAGGCCTATCATACCTGCAACAACAGCTGGTATACCTTTATGGACGGCGGTCCCTGGGCACCATGGATTCCGTCGAAGCAGAATACCCACGCGCCGGCCGCGAATGAGGCGGAGGACTCCGGTATTGTGGCCATCCCGCACTTAAGCCGCGACCTGATCGCGTGCTACGACGGCAACGGCTCGAACTTCGGCACTCATCCGCAGAACGTGCTGCGCGGTATGATTTACGATTCCGACACCTGGGAATATCCGTATCTCTATAACCTGATCGATCAGTACCGCTATCAGGCGAAATTTAACGATGGCTACTCCTACAATATGATGTTTGTAGGACCGGGCTGGATGAACAAGATGGGCCGCTGGGAGGCACCTTATGAGCTGCTGCTGAAATCCTACGAGGATGGCTGCGCATACTATGGCAAGCTGAAAAAAGAAGGCAAGCTGATTGACATGACGATGAGCGAGTTCGCGGACTATTATCGTCAGAAGAAATCCTACACGGAGCCGGAATGTGCGCTCTGGAGAGATATCCTCTATGGCAGCCAGAAGCAGGTATTCTGGTACTGCGATCCGTATCTGCGCGCCGGCGTCAATATGGACCAGGGCGGCGCGATCGTTGACCTGCGCCCCTATGTCGCGAAGCTGAACTGGCCGGTCGGCATCGGCACTCCGCACATTCAGGATGCCAGCTATCCGTTCCTGATTCAGGAAAAATACCGCGCCGGATATTTCACCCACTACGCAGGCGAGGGAACCGTCCGCAGCGCTAAGATCTGCCACAACGGCGAGGAAGTCGATCTCTGCCTTTGCCGTACAAAGGCGCATTTCTCGGAGGAAGTGATCTCAGGTGAAGGTGCGTTGGCCGTAGGATCGGTTTCCGGTGCGTGCGCGGATGAAGCAGGAAGTGATTTTGGCGCATGCGCAGCGAACGGCGGCTCTATTTCTAAAGAAAGTGCGGCAGGTTGCGGCGCGGCGAAGAAGGCTGCAAAGAACCGCATCCTGACTCTGGATCCGGTAGACATCGAGTTTTCCGATCTGACCGTGAAGCTTCAAACGGTAATGACCTTCATTGAGGGTACAGGAAAAATCCGCATTGATCGCAAGGTGCTTTCGATTACACCGAATGGCGCCGGAGCATCTGCAGAAGCAGGCGCGGATTTGAGCGGCGCAGCTGCTGATATTACCATCAATGAATATATGGTGGGCTGCTATGGCACGACCGAATACACGGAGGACATGTCCAGTCTGACCCTTTTCCTGGAGAGGGGTCAGGACACGACAGAGATTCCTTACGAGTACAAATGCCGCGAGGCGTCCATGGAAGGCGCGGACAGCGCGACCTGCATCGTACCGCCGATTGAGACGGTAGTTTCCATGACCTGCGAAGGCCGTGACAAGGCAGGCTATATCAAAGAGGGATATGCATTCAGCCCGATGTTTACAATCGGATACACTGGGAAATTATGTGAGAAGGAGGTCTTCACGACATGGCTCAATCTGGAAAAGGCAAATTAAATTATCGCTGTCCGTCCTGCTTTATGCGCGACCTGGATCTGGATATGTTTTATGATAAGGAAAAGAAGGAATACTACTGCATCCGCTGCCAGTACCGCGGTAGTGAGGCCGACGTGCTGGAGAAAAACCAGATGGCGCGCTTCCGCTACGGCGCAATGATGCGGAGATTTGAGGAGAAGGATTTCGAGGACTTCTCGGAAGGGTGAAATATGAACGACAACTGGATTACAGGAATGGATTTATCCACACTGCTGGCGGTGGAGGAAAATGGTGGTAAGTTTTATGATCACGGAGTTCCGGGCGGCGCGATGGAAATGCTGCAGAAGTATGGCATGAATCTGGTGCGGCTGCGCATCTGGAACGATCCGTATGACGAACAGGGAAATTCGTACGGCGCGGGCGGCTGCGACATCGAGACGGTAATCTCGCTTGCGAAACGGGCGAAGCAGCTGGGCGTCGGCTGGCTGCTGGATCTTCATTACAGCGACTTCTGGGCGGATCCGGGAAAGCAGTGGATGCCGAAGGCCTGGCGAGGCATGAACGCGCAGGAGCTGGAGCAGGCAATCTATGACTACACAACAGAGGTGTTGGAGCGCTGCCGGAAGGAGGATGTCCTGCCGCAGATGGTCGCGGTGGGAAATGAGCTGTCGAATGGTTTCCTCTGGCCGCTCGGACAGCTGCCGCACGGCGGAAGCTGGAAACGGCTGCTGGTGGAGGCACAAAGCCAGGACACTGCAAGCGGTGAACAGAGCGAGAACGATACAGTCTATGGACAGAGCCAGAGTGCAGAGGCTAATGAGCTGAACCAGAGTGACGCGAGTAAGGAACAGAGTCAGAGTGAGGCGGCTGACGAGGAAAATGAGTTTTCACCCGATGGTGTCCGTTTATCTGACGCATATAAGAATGTTGCCGCATTCGTAAGCGCGGGAATCCGCGCAGTGAGAAACTTTGGTGATTCGCAGCAGCTGCCGGTCATGATTCATCTGGACGCCGGCGGCGACAACGAGCTCTTCCGCAGATGGTTTGACCATTACCTTGCAAATGGCGGGGAGAATTTCGAGTACATCGGTATGTCCTATTATCCATTCTGGCATGGGACGCTGGATAAACTGCAGTACAACATGAATGATATTGCGCGGCGCTATGGGAAAAAGCTGGTCGTGGCGGAGGTGTCGATGGGCTTCACGATGGAAGATTACGCTTCTTACGAGAAGCTTTCAGCAGCAGAGCGCAAGGGCATGGCGACAAAGCCGGAGGCTGCGGCCATGGTGCCGTATCCGATGACCCCGCAGGGACAGGCAGACTTTATGAAAGACGCGATCGAGGTGATCCGGCAGGTGCCGGACGGTCTGGGCTGCGGCTTTATCTACTGGGAACCGGCGTGGATCCCGGTGCCGAATGTCGGCTGGGCAAATGCGGCCTCCTGTGAATACATCCACGATCCGGGACCCGGCGGAAACGAATGGGCCAATCAGGCGCTGTTTGATTATGAAGGGAACACACTGCCGGCGCTGGATGTGATTGGGGAATATGCTCAGAAATACTGAAAATGAAAAAGTGCCGCAGGTTATGCGGCACTTTTTGCCGGGAGGGTTTTGAATAGTCGTGATGAGTCAGGAAGTAGTTTCCTGGCTGAATTTATTGGTTGGATTAAGTTATGTGAAATTATGAAATCGCGTATTCAGTTGTGATTGTACCTCCATTCGTGGTGTTGACAAAGGTGACAGCCAGGGTATAGCTTCTGCCTTTCGTTAAGCGCCCTACAGTTGGAGAGACGCTGGATTTTGGTGTGCTGTAGCTACGGTAATAACTGGTGCTTGTACTTGTATTGGAACTGGAAGAATATTTATTATAGAAAACCTGGACACTCTGAATTTTCCAGCCGCTTTTCGCTGTAACTTTCAGCTTCGCGTTAGCAGTCGTCTTTTTCAACGTAGCTTTTGCACTTGCTGAGGAAGCTGTCTTAGAAGCGAAAGTTTTACTGCTGTTTACATTGGTAAGCGTGATAGACTTCACCGGATTAGTGTATGACTTTACGACCAGCTTTTTCTTGTAGGTCGTGCTGCCGATCTTATAAGAAATAGTGGTGGTACCAGCTTTTTTGACTTTTAAGCCGATCCACGCATATCTGGAAGAATCGGCGTAGTTGTTGCTGGAATCCTCATAATCAGTAGTGCTAAAATCATTATTACTATAGGTCAGATAATATCTGGATGCTATGGACGTATCAGAACTCTTTACAGAGGAAGCAGTCACTTTTTGTGAAGAACCCAATTCAACATACATAGTATATTCGAGTGGACTCGATAAAGTCTTTGAAGTCAGATAAAAATACTCCTTCGAAGTGGCTGCCGATGCCGGAATGGCAGTAAACAGCATGGTGAACGCGAGCGCGATCACAGAAAGCTTCTTAAACATCTTTTTCATAATTGATTTTCCTTTCCTTTTTGACTTTTGGCTTGCCTGTCGAGACAAACTTTAAAAGAACCCTCCCTTTTCTTATAGATTTTAACACGGGGGGGCAATTGTGCAATTATAAAATAGCTACAAATTCTATGTTTTTGTTCAAATATATTATTCTAAATCCTCAATGTATTTCTGCAGCTTCCCAAACGCACCCTTGTAGATCACGGACAGTAGCTTGTCTGTTCGCCGGAGCGCGTGCTGCATCTGCTCTGGACTGAGCAGACCGTCCCGCGCGGCGTCCGCAAGCTCGTCGAGGTCGACGACGCGCACAAAGCCGTCTGGATAGACGATCACGTCGACAAGCAGGTCAGTGAAGATGTAGCTGTTTTCTACATCTTTATATTCGTACTCGATGATGTCGCAATACCAGCTGATCAGCTGGTTTTCGTGGTCGTAGAATTTGCTGACCTTGTAGCCGCGCTCCAGAAAGTAACAGGAGTAGCCGTGATGAAGCGTTTTTTTGGGGCGGATCGTGTTCCATTTGGTGATGATGACTTCATGATCCGCATACAGAATGATGTCGTCATCCAGCAGCAGACATTCATCGGGGATGATTCTTTTTCGGTACAGACGAATCTCGTTTTCGTCATTCATAAGTGTGTCCTCCGTTTGACTCTGAGTGTTTGTCAGGTTGAGATTGATCGTTTATAAGTTTATAGTAAATGACTTTCACTGTTTTCCTGGCCCGGAAAAGCCGAATATGCCAGATTTATCTGATCATTTGATGCGGAAAATGATAATGCTTGTCAGGTATCTGCTGCATTTGTCTTGGATACCACAGGAACTGCGGGAGCATTCTTGTCTGTGAGCAATCCATCTACGACCATCCGTCAAGCATTCGGATATTTTTGCCCGAAAGGCGGTGCTCGTAGGCCTCCGGGGATTTGCGCCATTCCTTCGGGGTGGCGTTCATGTAGTGCCGGAAGTTGCGGTTGAAGGTGGCGAGGCTGCAGAAGCCGCATTTTTCCGCGACTTCCGCGATTGGCTCGTTGCTCTTTTGCAAAAGCTCGCAGGCCGCGCGCACGCGGACCTGGTTAATATAGTCGGTGGGCGTCTGGCCCATGCATTCTCCGAAAAGACGCCGGAAATGGGTTTCGCTCATGTGGCAGACGCCAGCGAGATCGCCCACGCGCAGAGGCTTTTCAAAATGGTCGCCGACGTATTCCAGAGCGCGGGAGATCTGGATGGAATCCGGCCCCGGATGTGTGCCGGAAGTTTTGCCATTTTCAATCAGAACCGGTTGATGACGGGAAATTTCGATAAACAATGCGCGCAGCAGACCGTTTACCGCGTCAGCATAATGTTCTTTACGGTCAACCATTTCTCTGAGAATAGACTGGATCAGGATGGCCAGAGTGGGAGAGTCCTCGCAGGAGGTGCAGAATGCATTGCGGTGTACCCGTGCGAGCTGTTCGCCCGCCTGCCGGGGGTCGTCCGGATAAAAAGACGGCAGAACCTTCTCCGCGTCGATAAACAGGTATTCCCAGCGGTTGTTGCTCCGGTCTACGCCGCTGGTGGTGTGGGGATAGTTTTTCGGAATCATGGTGATCGTGCCCGGACCATACTCAAACTGGCTTTCCTCCAGAACCAGGGTACCCTGTCCCTCATAGCAGTATCCGATCTCAGTAAGATTGTGAAAATGTAAATGCGAAAGCGGCTGCCCATACTCATCGTAGCCGTAGGGACGCACCCAGACCTCGCCGAGGAGTGCCAGCAGGGGCTCACCGTGCGGGACCTCATAATAGCGGAATTCCAGATTTTCTTTCTTTTTTGCCATTTTCTGCCACACTGCCTTTTCTGTGAGATGCCTGTTTGAGGTGGTTCTTGGGCACAAGGGATTTTCCCTTGCGCTGTATCGTTTTTACAATTCGAGTAGTTCCTGATTACCGCATGGCAGATTCTGTATTCTTCCTTCATGCCATGCTTACGTGATTCTTTCGATATTTATTTTTGAGATATCATAACAGAAAAATGTAAAAAAGGGAACAGAAATATGAAAAAAGATCAATAATCGGAACGTAAACCCCTTCAGATTTTGAGAGAAAGTCAACAAAAAAATATAAAAATCAAGGGCAAAAACTTTCTTTTTGCCACAGAATAATCGAAAATGATAAGTGTATGGTTGAAAATGATAACACATGCTTGAATAAACAGGTTATAATAGCATGGAAATCCAAAATATCGCCCTCTTTTTTGTCCAAAATGCACAAATACACAAAAGCATGCGTAAGTGTGCAGACATGTAGATGAGCAAATGCCGCAGGTTTGCAGACATGCTGATGAGCAAATGCGCAGGTGTATAGATATGCAGGTGAGCAAATGCGCAAGTGTGTAGATATGCATGTGAGCAAATGTGCAGATGAACCAACGGGCAGCTGCTCAGACATGCAGAGTCGCAGACGCCCAGGAGCAAAAGGAGAGGGAAGCAAAAAAAGGAGGAAAGGTATTATGAAATTGAAAAAGATTTTTAGTGTTGCTCTGACGGCAGCGATGGTGGCTGGTCTTGCGTGCGTACCAGTTTCTGCAGACGAAGAGTCCAACACGCTCACCGTATGGTGCTGGGACCCGGCGTTCAACATCTATGCGATGGAAGAGGCTGAGAAGGTTTATCAGGAGATCAATCCGGACTTTACGCTTGAGATCGTAGAGACCGCATGGGATGATGTACAGACTCTGGTTACCACAGCGGCAGCTTCCGGCGACTACAGCACACTTCCGGACATCCTGCTGATGCAGGACAACGCATTTCAGAAGAACGTAATCAGCTATCCGGGACTGTTCGTAGATATCACGGACTCTGGCATTGATTTCGCTTCCTTCGCAGAAGGCAAGACCGCTTATTCAATCGTAGACGGCGCAAACTATGGCGTTCCGTTTGACAACGGCGCAGTTGTTGCATGCTACAGGACGGATGTCCTTGAGCAGTGCGGTCTGACAGTTGATGACTTCACAGACATTGACTGGGATCAGTACATTGAGCTTGGCAGAACCGTTCTTGAGACCACTGGCATGCCGCTTCTTTCTATGCAGGCAGGCGAGTGCGACCTTCTGATGATGATGCTGCAGTCCGCAGGCGGCAGCTGGTGCAACGAAGACGGCACACCGAACATCTCCGGCAATGAGATCATCACCAAGGTTATGGAAACCTACAAGACCCTCGTTGACGAAGGCATCCTGATCGAAGTAAACAGCTGGGATGAGTATGTAGCTACCATGGTGAACTCTACTGTAGCTGGCACCATCAATGGCTGCTGGATTCTGGCTTCCATCCAGACCGCAGAAGATCAGTCCGGCAACTGGGCGATCACCAATATGCCGAGCCTGGTAGGCATCGACGGCGCAACTAACTACTCCAACAACGGTGGTTCCAGCTGGGCAATCACATCGAACTGCTCGAATGTTGACCTTGCAACTGATTTCCTGGCGAACACCTTCGCAGGCAGCGTTGAGTTCTATGAGACCATCCTTCCGAGCTCCGCAGCGATCGCTACTTATCTGCCGGCAGGCGACAGCGACGTTTACGCAGAGCCGCAGGAATACTTCGGCGGCGACGCGATCTATGCTAAGATCGTAGAGTACTCCGGATATACTCCGAGCAACTACACGGGCGTATATTATTATGAGGCACGCGAGGCTCTGGCAATCGCTGTGACAAACGTAGTAGCAGGCGCGGACATTGCATCTGAGCTGGATACCGCTCAGTCTACTGTAGAGTTTGCAATGGGTATGTAATGTAAGGCTTTTGGAGCGCGGGACATTGGGCGGATGTATGACCTTCGTTTCTGTCACTCCTGAATGCGTGCCGGCAGTATGCAGTTTGTATCCCGATTTCCGCAGAAGGCGGGGATGCACTCAGCGACCGGAGCAAAACGGAGATTCGGAAACACGAAGCGCAGAGAAAGCCGCGGTATTCTTATACATGGCCCAAAAGTACAATAAAATAACCCGCAGGAACCCTCGCAAGGCATGGTGCCGCCGGACGGGCTGGCGAATGTCCCGCGGGGGTTCTTTATCCAAAGCTGTGATGATTCTGGCTCTGGAGCATGTGTTTTAATGATGTATTCTTAGAGAATGCAATTGTAAATGATGCATTTTAATGGTGCATTTTAATAGCGCACTTTAAATGGTGTATTCTTAATCGTACATTTTTGATTGCTTTTATTTCATTAATGCAGCAAACTTGATTTATTACGGAAATTCGTTTCGATGTCGCACTCCGATGATTTACCGGGCGTGAATTGAAACAGATAACGACAGGGAGGGGATTTGGATGGAGGCTTCGAAACCGAAAAAGAAGTGGCTGACTCTGAGCCGGAAGCACAATCTGACCGGATGGGTGTTCCTGCTTCCGGCAGTGCTGCTGATCGTGATTATGAATTTCGTGCCTATGGTACAGGCACTGATTCTGTCCTTCAAGACCGGCATCGGCGTAAACATGACATGGGCCGGCCTTTACAATTACACACGTATGCTGAAGGACGCCACCTTCTGGACAGCCTTGAAAAATACATTTTTCTATCTGATCATTCAGGTGCCGATCATGCTGGTGCTCGCGCTGATTCTGGCACAGATGCTCAATGACAAGGATCTGAAATTCAAGGGATTATTCCGCACAGCGATCTTCCTGCCGTGCGCGACTTCGCTGGTGTCCTACGCGATCGTGTTCCGGACTTTGTTCGCGACGGACGGTTTTGTCAATAACGTGCTGCTGAATCTGCACATCATTGATTCGGCGATCAACTGGCTGGGTAAGCCGGGGACAGCGAAATTTGTTATCATTATCGCACTGATCTGGCGGTGGACCGGATACAACATGGTATTTTATCTTTCCGGTCTGCAGAATATTGACTACACGATTTACGAAGCAGCGCGTATCGACGGCGCGAACGCAATGCAGTCCTTCTGGCGTCTTACGGTTCCTCTTTTGAAACCAACGATTTTGCTGACGACGATCATGTCCACAAACGGTACGCTGCAGCTCTTCGATGAGTCTGTAAACCTGACCAGCGGCGGCCCCGGCAACGCGACGATCACATTGTCCCACTACATATACAATATCTCCTTTAAGTTTACTCCGAACTTCGGGTATTCGGCGGCGATGTCGTATGTGATCTTTATCCTGGTGGCAATTCTTGCGGTACTGCAGATGAAAGTAGGTGATACACGTGACTAAGGTGAAATTAAAAAGAGCTTTGAAATATCTTTTTCTCACGATCGTATCGATCATTTCCGTCTTTCCGCTCTACTGGATGGCCTGCGCGGCGACCAACAAGAGCGTGGATGTCATCCGCGGGAAATTGATACCAGGTACTTACCTGATTGAGAATTTCAAGAATCTGATCGCCAATCAGAACCTGGGACAGGCGATGATCAATTCGTTTAAGTATTCCATCACGCTGACGCTGCTGGCTCTGTTTGTCTGCTCCCTGGCCGGATACGGTTTTGAGATTTATCATGACAAGGGCAAGGATACGGTGATGACCATCATCCTGATGGCGATGATGGTGCCGTTTGCGGCGACCATGATCCCCCTGTTCCGGATGTTTTCTTCCGCGGGACTGCTGAATACGACGCTCGGCTTTATCCTGCCGACGATCTCGACGCCTTTCCTGATCATGATGTTCCGGCAGAGCGCACGCTCCTTCCCACATGAGATCATCGAAGCCGGGCGGCTCGACGGGATGACAGAATTCGGCATTTTCGTCAAGCTGTTCTTCCCGACCATGCGCTCGACCTACGCGGCTGCCATGACGATTACCTTCATGAATGCGTGGAACAACTACCTCTGGCCGAAAGTGATCATGACAAAGTCCGACTCCATCACGATGCCGATGCTGATCGCCAACCTGATCTCCGGCTATGTGACAGACTATGGTATGCTGATGCTCGGCGTACTGTTCTGTACGGTTCCGACGATTATCATCTTCTTCATTCTGCAGAAGAGCTTCGCGGAAGGCATTACGGGAGCCGTGAAATAGGAAACGGAAATTTTGCTGAAAATATATTGGCGATACAGGCGCCTGCTTTTCGGGCAGAGTTTATTCCCGCGAAGCAAAGTTAAGCCAGGCCGGGAACTGATCTTTCAGATTCCCGGCATTTTTTTGCTTGACGCCAGCTGTTTGGGTTTGTACAATGTGACTGATGAATTCCGGCGTTTGAACGATCTGAAGTGACACTGGAAGAAAAACCGACGGAAGTGGAACTGGCTGAATGGGAACAGGCGGAAGCGGAATATGCAGAGGAACAAGTTGAAATAAGCAACCATTTCCAGATTTTTGAAAGGAGAACATCATGATTCAGGAAAATATAGCAAAGCTTGTACAATATGGACTTATCACCGGCCTGATTGCGCCGGAGGACGCGATTTTTACGGCAAACCGTGTGTTAGAGCTGCTGAAAATTGACTCGCTGGATGAGGCAGCGGAGGCAGAAATTAATGCGGCGGCGGAAGCCAAAGTGGCGGCGAATGCGAAAGCGGCAGACGCCATGGCAGCGGCAAATACGAAAACAGCAGCAGATGAAAAAACAGCGGCGGATGCTAAAGCAGCAGAGCCCAGAGCGGCAGCAGGCATCAGTACGGCAGCGGGCGTACCGGGAGCAGGAAGTGAAGCGCAGGATCTCATTGCCCAGCTGCCGGACATCCTTGGCGAGATCTGCGATTACGCGTATGAGGCCGGGATCCTGGAGGAGAATACAATCGGCTACCGGGATCTGTTTGATACAAAGGTGATGGGCTTGCTGGTCGACCGTCCTTCAAATGTAATCCGGCATTTTTGGGAGCTTTACCAGATCGATCCGAAGCTGGCGACGGACACCCATTATAAATTCAGCCAGGATACAGACTATATCCGCCGTTACCGCATTGCGCGGGATATGAAATGGGTGGCGCCGACTGAGTATGGAGATCTCGACATTACCATCAACCTGTCGAAGCCGGAGAAGGATCCCAAGGCGATCGCGGCGGCGCGGAACGCGAAGCAGTCTGCTTACCCGAAGTGTCAGCTGTGCATGGAAAATGAGGGATACGCAGGCCGCCTGAATCACCCGGCGCGGCAGAACCACCGCATCATCCCGGTGACGATCAATGGCAGCCCGTGGTACTTCCAGTATTCACCCTATGTATATTATAATGAGCACTGCATCGTGTTTAATTCGCAGCATGTGCCGATGAAGATTGAACGTGCAACCTTTGCAAAGCTTCTGGATTTCGTGACCCAGTTTCCGCATTATTTTGTCGGCTCCAATGCGGATCTGCCGATCGTCGGCGGCTCCATTTTAAGCCACGACCACTTCCAGGGCGGGCATTACGAATTCGCGATGGCGAAAGCGCCGATTGAGAAAAAAATCACATTCTCCGGTTACGAGGATGTGGAGGCTGGCATTGTAAAATGGCCGATGTCCGTGATCCGTATCCGCAGTGAGCAGACCGGCCGTCTGATCGATCTGGCAGATAAAATCCTTCAGGCATGGCGCGGGTACACCGATGAAGCAGCGTTTATTTTTGCGCGGACGGAGGTAGACGGAGTCTGGGAGCCGCACAACACAATCACGCCGATCGCGAGAAAGCGCGGCGATAAGTTTGAACTGGACCTGGTGCTGCGCAACAACATTACGACGGAAGAGCATCCGCTGGGCGTTTTCCATCCGCACGCGGAGCTGCATCATATTAAAAAAGAAAACATCGGTCTGATCGAGGTGATGGGTCTTGCGGTACTCCCGGCGCGGCTGAAGGGCGAGCTGGAGCATTTGAAGGTCGCCATGGTTGAGGGCCGCGACATCTCTGAAGACGAGGAGCTTTCCAAGCATGCAGTCTGGGTAGAGGAGCTGAAAGTAAAATACCGCAACAGTACCAGCACGGCAGTCAATGACGCCGGAGTGATCTGCTTTGCACGTGAAGATATCGACCGGATTATCGAGGACGAGGTTGGGCTTGTGTTCAGCAAGGTGCTGGAGCATGCGGGTGTTTATAAGCGGACAGCCGAAGGACAGGCGGCGTTCCTGCGTTTTGTGGAGAGCGTAAATCAAATTTGAAAGAAGTATATATAGAGGTTTCTGTTATGTTCCGCCCGTGCCATGCATTTAGCCAGACAGCATGGGCGGAACAGGGGATACTGGAAAAAAAGAAATCTGTGGCTGAGGATGCCCCTGGCCATTGCTATGGCGAATGGGAGCATGTGTAAATGAGAGATAACATGCGAATAGGAGCATGCGTAAATGGAGAAATAATATGCGAATTGGAATGGGCTATGACGTACACCGCCTCGTGACGGACCGTAAACTGATCCTCGGGGGTGTGGAGATTCCGTATGAAAAAGGATTGCTCGGGCACTCGGACGCAGATGTGCTGCTGCATGCGGTCATGGACGCTTTGCTGGGAGCGGCGGCGCTGGGAGATATCGGGAAGCACTTTCCGGACACTGACGAGCGGTACCGCGGCATTTCCAGCGTGGAGCTTTTGAAACAGGTCGGAGAGATGCTCGATGAGCAGTGTATGGTGATTGAAAATATTGACGCGACGGTGATTGCGCAGAGGCCGAAGCTGCTGCCCTATATGGAGCAGATGAAGCAGAACATTGCGGATGCGTTGCACCTGGAGCCAGGACGTGTGAATGTGAAGGCAACCACAGAGGAAGGACTTGGCTTTACCGGCAGCGGTGAGGGAATTTCCGCGCAGGCGGTGTGCCTGCTGGAGCCGCTTGCGGACCAGATCGCGGATGACCGGATGCGGGGGATGCCAGATCGCGGTATGCCAGGAATCGGATGCGGAGGCTGCCCCGGCTGCCCGGGACAATTGTGATGAGCTGCGAGTACGGAAGAGATGAAAATGGAAAGCTGAAAATAATTGACAAAAGCAGGAAATTTGCATAGACTGATACCTGACATGTGTTTGGAACAATAGTAAGAAAGCAGAGGAATCTAAATGAGAGTTTATAATACACTTTCAAAGAAAAAAGAAGAATTTGTCACACTGGAGCCGGGCAAGGTAAAAATGTATGTATGCGGCCCCACGGTTTACAATTTGATCCATATCGGAAATGCGCGTCCGATGATTGTGTTTGACACGGTGCGCCGCTATCTGGAACACAAGGGCTATGAGGTCAACTATGTGTCGAATTTTACCGATGTGGATGATAAAATCATCGCTAAGGCCAATGAGGAGGGCGTCTCTTCCCAGGAGATTTCTGAACGCTACATTGCGGAGTGCCAGAAGGATATGGAGGCGCTGAATGTGCGTCCGGCGACGACGCATCCGCGCGCGACCCAGGAGATCGACGGGATGATTGACATGATTCAGACACTGATGGATAAGGGCTATGCGTATGATGTGGACGGCACCGTCTATTTCCGGACGAGAAAATTCAGGGAATATGGCAAGCTGTCTCACAAAAATCTGGATGATCTCCGCTCCGGCGGCCGGTCGCTGCTGGTGACCGGCGAGGATCAGAAGGAGGATCCGCTGGATTTTGTGCTCTGGAAGCCCAAAAAGGAGGGCGAGCCGTCCTGGCCTTCGCCTTGGAGCGACGGACGCCCGGGCTGGCACATTGAGTGCTCGGTGATGTCCAAAAAATACCTCGGCGAGGAGATTGACATCCACGCGGGCGGCGAGGATCTGATTTTCCCGCATCACGAGAACGAGATCGCACAGAGCGAGTGCTGCAACGGCAGACCGTTCGCGAAGTACTGGCTGCACAACGCGTTTCTGAACATTGACAACCGCAAGATGTCTAAGTCTCTGGGAAATTTCTTTACTGTGCGGGAAATTCTGGAAAAATATGACGCGCAGGTACTGCGCTTCTTTATGCTGAGCGCCCACTACCGCAGCCCGCTGAATTTCAGCGCGGACCTGATGGATGCGGCAAAAAATGCCCTGGAGCGCATCCAGAACGCGGTGTCGAACCTGAGCTATCTGGCAGAAAATGCTTCCGCATCGGAGAAAGCTGCTTCTGACATTGGAGAGACTGTTGTATCGGAAAAGACGGCAGATGATACGCAGACAGACACAGGCCTGGGATTGTCTGCATCAGAGCAGGAAATCCTGGCCGGGGCGAAAGCTTTTGAAGCAAAATTTGACGAGGCGATGGATGACGATTTCAATACGGCGGATGCGATTGCGGCCGTCTTTGAGCTGGTAAAATACGCCAACAGCAACCTTTCTTCGGATAACTCGAAAGAATTGATTCTGGCAGTGCGGGAGGAGATCACAGGACTTTGCGGCATCCTCGGCCTGATCGTGGAAGAAAAAGAGGAGCTGCTGGACGCAGATGTGGAAGCACTCATCGCAGAGCGGCAGGCGGCGCGGAAGGCGCGGAATTTCGCCCGGGCAGATGAGATCCGTGATCAGCTCGCTGCGCAGGGGATCACCCTTCTGGATACACGCGAGGGCGTAAAATGGAAGAGAGCGTAATGCAGCCGGAGCAGGGAACCGCAGAATGCGGCTCCTCCCTGCCGGGGCAGATAATGACAGAAAGTGGTATCGGACGGTCTGCTTATGATACGCTGGAACGCAGCACCAGACCAGAGGATCGGGCAAAGGACGATAAGGATCGTTTTACTGGCAGTATGGAGACGATGTTCTCCCTTCCATCAAGAGACTGGAAGCAATATTCTGCTCTGGAGCTGGCGTATATCGGGGACGCGGCCTACGAACTGATCATCCGCACAATTTACGTGAAACGGGCGGATATGCAGGTGGAAAAGCTGCACAGAAAGGTGACCCGCTGTGTCAGCGCGAAAGCACAGGCGAAGATGGCCGCCTCTTTACTGCCGTTGCTTGACGAGGAGGAGACGGCTATTTACCGCCGCGGGCGCAATGCCAAGCCTTACACGAAGGCCAAAAACGCGACCCTGGCGGAATATCTGGAAGCGACCGGCTTTGAGGCGGTCATGGGGTATCTGTATCTGGAAGGACGATTTGAGCGCATGAACGAGCTGACTGCAAAGGGGCTGGAGGCACTTGGAATTGGTGAAACGCGTCAGGTATGAAAACACCGTGGAAGCCATTATGACAGTGATGGAAGCAGTAATAGCGTTTATTCATGACTTGCGGCAGAGCCTGAAAAGTGCAGGCCAATATATTTGGAAAAAAGATGAAAAATAATATAGAATTTGCTGGCAGAGGAAAGAAAAACTCTGCATCAGAACGAAATGGTTATCGAGCAAAGGCGGCTTATGAAACAAAGGCTGCTCGAGGCCCAAAGGCAGCCTGTGGAACACAGGCTGTTCGTGAGACAGTCCACAAAGGAAACGCTGCTTATGGCGAAAAAAAGAAATCTTATGGAACACAGACGGCTTATGATCAGAAGGCAGTCCGTGAAAATAGCATCGTGCGCCGGGACTATGAGAACGAAAAAGAAATCTTGTCGGATTCCTGCCTCATCGAGGGACGAAATGCCGTCCTGGAAGCTTTCCGCTCCGGCAAGACGATTGACCGTGTGCTGATTCTGGACGGAGGCCAGGATGGACCGATCCAGTCCATCAAACGAGAGGCGAAAAAAGCAGGCTCCATCATTGATTTTGTGCCGAAGGAACGCCTGGATCACATGTCGGAGACCGGAAGGCATCAGGGAGTGATTGCCTGCGCCGCCGCTTATGATTACGCAGAGATTTCGGACATTCTGGATAAGGCCAGAGAAAAGGGCGAGCCGCCATTTTTGATTTTACTGGATGGGATCGAGGATCCCTATAATCTGGGCGCGATCATCCGTACGGCGAACCTGGCGGGCGCTCACGGAGTGATTATTCCGAAGCGCAGAGCGGTCGGCTTGACAGCGTCTGTAGCCCGGACATCCGCCGGGGCGCTGAACTATACTCCGGTTGCCCGTGTGACCAATCTGGGCAACACGATCGAGGAGCTGAAAAAAGAAGGCATCTGGTTTGCCTGCGCGGATATGGGAGCAACCCCCTGCTATCGCGCGAACCTCACTGGTCCCATCGGCCTTGTGATCGGCGCGGAGGGGAACGGGGTCAGCCGGCTGGTCCGGGAAAAATGCGATTTTGCGGTCTCGATCCCGATGAAGGGTGACATTGATTCTCTGAACGCTTCGGTAGCGGCCGGGATTCTCAGCTTTGAGATTGCACGGCAGAGAACGCTGGGTGGAGAACACGATTGAGAATACACAGGTTTTCCGTTTCCGCTCTGGCTGGTGCCTGCGTCCTCGGTTTTCTGTGAAAGCCGAGACATAAAACGGTTCTGTGTGCCAGTGGCATGCGTTTAGGACCAACTGAAATGAAGGCGACGTCACTGGCGTTCATGGGACAGGACGAATGCCTGACTTAAGCGGAAAGCGGTCAGAAAGTTATGTTTGTAAAAAGGAGATGTATTTATAATGGGAAAATATTTTGGCACAGACGGATTTCGCGGGGAGGCGAATGTGAAGCTTACGGTGGAACATGCTTTTCAGGTAGGCCGTTACCTGGGCTGGTATTTTGGCTCTCCGCACCGCAGGGCAAACATTGTGATCGGCAAGGATACGCGGCGCTCCAGCTATATGTTTGAGTACGCCCTCTCCGCCGGACTGACTGCTTCGGGCGCGGATGCGTACCTCCTGCATGTGACGACGACGCCGAGTGTTTCTTATGTGGTGCGCACGGAGGACTTTGACTGCGGGATCATGATCTCGGCGAGCCATAATCCCTATTACGACAATGGCCTGAAAATCATCAGCGGCAGCGGAAAAAAGATTGAGGCCGAGGTGGAGGAGCAGATCGAGAAGTATATCGACGGTGAGCTCGGCGAGCTTCCGCTGGCTACGGGCGAGAAGATCGGGCGCACGGTGGATCACCAGGCCGGCCGGAACCGCTACATCGGCCATCTGATTTCGCTGGCCACCCGTTCCTACAAAAATACAAAGGTGGGTCTGGATTGTTCAAACGGCAGCTCTTCCTCCATCGCCAAAAGCGTTTTTGACGCTCTTGGCGCGAAGACCTACGTGATTCATAACGAGCCGGACGGAACCAATATCAACCGTGACTGCGGTTCCACGCATATTGAGACACTGCAGAAATTTGTCCTGGAAAAGGGACTGGACGTCGGTTTTGCCTATGACGGCGATGCAGACCGCTGCATTGCCGTGGACGGTGAAGGCCATGTTGTGGACGGCGACCGCATTCTGTATATATGTGGAAAATATTTCAAGGAAAACGGGATGCTTTCCAATAATACGATTGTCACGACCATCATGTCCAACCTCGGACTGTACAAGGCGCTGGACCGTGAAGGTATCCGTTATGAAAAAACCGCGGTCGGCGACAAGCATGTTTACGAAAATATGTGCGAGAACGGCCACTGCCTCGGCGGCGAGCAGTCCGGCCACATCATCTTTTCCAAATATGCCACGACCGGCGATGGGATCCTGACGTCGATTATGATTATGGAAGTCATGATGAACAAAAAGAGGTCTTTGGCGGAGCTGGCCTCGGAAGTGCAGATTTATCCGCAGCTGCTCAGAAACGTGCGTGTATCAGATAAGGAGGCCGCGCTTGGAAACCAGGCTGTACAGGAAGCAATTGCGGCGGCGGAGCAGGCTCTGGGCGATGATGGACGCATCCTGGTACGTGCGAGCGGTACAGAGCCGGTGATCCGCGTGATGGTGGAGGCCGAGACGGATGAGATCTGTGCAAAGCATGTGGACGCGGTCATTGCGGTTATGAACGTGCAGGGACTTGTGTGCGCGTAGCGCCGGTCAGCATTAATATTTGCGGGGCAGTGGGTCAGGCAGCTGGAGTTATAAGCAATTGAAAATGAACGGACAGGCGGGCGAAGATCTGCCTGTCCGCGTGTCTGTACAGAGCGTTCACCGAAATTTTTTGAAATAAGCTGACCGCAAAAAAACGAAATTTTTGGAAAAATCGAAAGAAAAGAACTGAAATCTTCAAATTAAAAGCCAAAGAAATGGTATTGGAATTTCAGGAAAAATGATTTAAAAAAGGAATATTGATTTCCAGAACGAAAAAAGAAGAGGAGAAAAAAATGGAACACAAATGGAAGCGCCTTCTGAGCTATTACAGGCCATATCTGGGATTGTTTCTCTCAGACATGTTTTTTGCGATACTCGGGGGCGCGGTGACACTGGCGATCCCACTGGTCGTCCGCTATATCACATATAATGTCATACAGCTGCCGTCTGCTGAGGCCATCCCGATTATCACCAGGCTGGGAGTGGCCATGCTGGTGATGGTGGTGGTGGAATGCTTTTGCAATTTTTACATTGGCTATTATGGCCACATCATGGGAGCGAAAATCGAGCATGATATGCGCGGCGAGATTTTCGGACATTATCAAAAACTCTCTTTTACCTACTATGACAACCATCAGACTGGTCAGATGCTCTCACGCATCACGTCAGATCTGTTTGACATCAGCGAGCTGCTGCACCATGGACCGGAGGATGTCCTGATTTCTGTGATTAAACTGGTCGGCTCGTTTGTGATTCTTCTGCAGATCAACTGGAAGCTGACGGTAGTGACCTATCTGTTTATTCCGTTCATCGCGGCCTACGCGCTGTTTCTGAATAAAAAGATGAAGGTCGCTTTCAAGGAAAACCGCCGCCGGATGGCGGATATCAACGGGCAGATCGAGGACAGCCTTTCCGGGATCCGCGTGGTCAAATCCTTCGGAAATGAGCGTATGGAGGAGGAGAAGTTCCATGTCGGCAATGAACGTTTCGTGGGGGCGAAAAAGCTCAGCTATAAATACATGGCGCTTTATAATTCCGGACTCGGTGTGATGACGACGCTGGTGACGATTGTCGTCCTGCTGGTTGGAGCAGGATTGATTACGGCGGGCCTGATGGCGATCGCGGATCTGGTGACCTTTCTTCTGTATATCAATAATTTTACGGATCCGATTAAGAAGCTGATCACGCTGACGGAGCAGTTTCAGAATGGATTCTCTGGATATGAGCGTTTCCTGGAGGTCATGGATATCGAGCCGGATATCAAGGATGCGCCGGATGCGGTCAGTATGGACAAGGCGAAGGGCGATATCTGTTTCAAAAATGTGTCCTTTAAATACGAGGAAGGGCAGGATACGGTACTCAGCCATATCGATCTGACGGTAAATGCGGGGGATTACCTGGCGATCGTGGGCGCCTCAGGCGGCGGCAAGACGACGCTCTGCAGTCTGATCCCGCGCTTCTACGATGTGGACAGCGGCGAAATTCAGCTCGACGGCAAAGACATTCGGAAAATAAAGCTCGCGGATCTGCGCAGGCAGATCGGCATTGTCCAGCAGGATGTGTATTTGTTTACGGAAAATATTATGGAAAACATCCGCTACGGCAGACCGGACGCGACGGATGAGGAAGTCATTGAGGCGGCGAAGCTGGCAAACGCGCATGAATTTATCATGCGGCTGCCGGACGGCTACCAGACAGACATCGGCCAGCGCGGCGTGAAGCTCTCCGGCGGACAGAAGCAGCGCCTCTCGATCGCGCGGGTATTTTTGAAAAATCCGCCGATCCTGATTTTTGACGAGGCGACCTCCGCACTCGACAATGAGAGCGAGCGGATTGTGCAGCAGTCCCTCGAAAAGCTGGCAAAGGGGCGCACGACGTTTGTCATTGCGCACCGTCTGTCAACGATCCGCAATGCTCAGAAAATCCTTGTCCTTACTTCAAAAGGGATTGAAGAGCAGGGGACACATGAGGAGCTGCTCGCGAAAAACGGAGTTTATACGAAGCTGTATGAAAACCGATGAGGCGGGGTATGCCCAACGGGATATGTCTCTGGCCGGGTATATCCTGTGCTTCGCATGGGATATGCCCCAATCCTTGATCGTGGGACGTGGGCATCCCAGCCTCTCATGAGATATTCCCTACCCTGGATTTTGGGACATGGAATGTGGCTGCAATCTCCGATTGAGGGCAATTCGTCTTGAGAGAAGTAAATCATTCCGGATTCAGCAGCTCTCCCGTATCACCAGATGACTGGGAAATTCGACACGGACATGCTCTGCATGTCCTTTTTTCATGCGGTCCAGAAGGACCTTGACGGCCGCTTTTCCCATATCTTCGCAGGGGACATGGACCGTAGTCAGGGGCGGCGTGACCTCAGCGGCCTCCCGGATATCGTCAATGGAAATCAGTGCCGGCCGGCCGGGGCTGATTGTTCTCCCTGATTTCGCAGAGCCGGGCAGGAAAGCCTGCGGCTTGAGCGGCAGCTGGCTTGGACTGCGGGAAGCGTGAGGATCCTCTTTATTCGCATCTGCGGCCGCACAATACTCCCGCCATCCCTGCAGCGCTCCGATGGCAGTTGCGTCATTGGCGCAGAAAACTGCTTCCACCGGGTGTTCCTTTTGTGTTAAAAGCTTTTTCATTGCTTCGCAGCCGCTCCCGGCAGTCTGATCGGTCGGAATGATATTGGCATAATCCAGCGGAAGGCCATGACGAATCATGGTATCGCAATATCCTACATATCGATCCTCGTAGGAACAGTCGCCGATGTATCCGATGCAGCGGAAACCCTTGCGGATCAGGTATTCCACTGCACTTACGGCAGCAGATCGCCCGTCACAGATGATCTCGTCCACCTCAAACTGCGTCGGGTTGCGGCTGATGGAGACAATGTTTTTGCTGGCCGATTTCAACTTTCTGAGGGTTTCGGGACGGCAGCGGCCGAGGATGATGTATCCGTCCGCAGCAGCTGCAGCCGTTTTGATGAGTGCCTCATGCGGAGGCGGATTATAATCGCTTCCGGAATGAGTCTTCACGTTTTCCGATGTCCTTTTGCGCTGCAGATTGCTCTGCGCGGCTTCAAAGGAGCGTACGCTGCTGACCGTGCAGCCGCAGGCAAAGGCTTCCTGTTCAACGCTGCGGTAAAGCTCGCGGAAAAAAGGGTCGTCATCCAGAGAATTGAAACGCTCAAGTACCACAGCAAGATTTCGCACCGGCTTCGTGCTTTCGGATGTATTTCCCTTCTTGAGATTCCGCGCGCTTTCATTCGGAATATAGCGTATTTCTTCTGCAGCCTCCCAGATCCGTTCTTTCAGTTCTTCTGAGGCACAATTGTAATCCCGGTTATTTAACACCCTTGAGACGGTTGAGACTGAGACACCGGTCATTTCTGCTATTTTTTTCAGTGACATATGGATCGCTCCTTTATTTCCGCGAACCAACGAGCCAGGCAGCAGGAGCCTGCCTGAAAACGTTTGCGTAAAAAATGCTTTTCTAATAGCCCTTCTTCGTGTAAGATACAGCTATTATAGAAAAGGAAAAGAGAAAAGGCAAGGAAAAAATGTTTTGTGCGTGAAAGCAGAAAAGGCTGAAAACAGGCTGGGAAAGCAGAGGAAAAACAGAAAAATAGCTAAAAGAAAGGCGAAAACAGTATGAAGCATGTGATAGAAGACGCAGAAAATGGCTGTGAAAACGTTTGCACAGATGTGTGCGAAGGCATTGCCACGAACACTGGCACAAATACCGGCATAAGCATTGCCACGAACACTGACACAAACACTGGCATAAGCATTGCCACGAACACTGACACAAACACTGGTGCAAACATTGGCATGAACAGCGGTATCCATGTCGGTGTAAACAGTGCCGCAAACATCGGCAGCACCTCCGGCAGAAGAGGAGGCAGACTGAAGAAAGGTCTGATGCTGCTGATGATGGCGGCGGCTCTGGGACTGACCGGATGCAGCTCCGGGGACGGGAGCTCCTCATCTGGTAGCGGCACGAATTCCACTTCCGAAAGTGATGCAGACTCCGCCTCCGGAAGCGACGCCGAAGCAACGTCCGGAAGCAGCGCAGACACGGAACCAGTCGAGGTGCGGATGGCTTATTTTCCAAACATCACACACGCCCAGGCGCTGGTGATGAAGAATGAGGGCAGCCTGGAAGAAGCCCTTGGGGATGGATATGAGGTTTCCTGGACGTCCTTTACGGCGGGATCTTCCGAAGTGGAAGCTTTGTTTGCACAGGAAATTGATATCGGATATATCGGGCCGGTGCCGGCCATCAATGGAAACGTAAAGTCAGATGGGGATGTGATCGTCATTGCCAACGCATCCGATGCGGGCGCCGTGCTGGTGGCGGCAGCGGATTCCGGCATTTCCTCCGTAGAGGATCTGGATGGGAAGACCGTGGCAATCCCGCAGGTAGGAAATACGCAGCACCTGTGCCTGCTCAACCTGCTTTCCCAGAATGATCTTTCTCCGGTCTCGTCAGGCGGGACGGTAGAAGTCGTGGCGGTGGATAATTCGAACTTGCAGAATATGTTTGATCAGGGGAGCGTAGACGCCGCGCTTGTCCCGGAGCCGTGGGGTACGATTCTGACATCCTCGGATAACGTGGAGCTGGTGCTCGACTATCAGGACATCTATTATTCCGGAAATTATCCGGTGGCGGTCATCGTGGTGCGCAAGGACTTTCTGGAAGAATATCCGGAGGTGGTGGAGACCTTCCTGCAGGTGCATATCGATACGACCGACGCGATCAACGAGGATCTGGACGGCGCGGCCGACGCGATGATCGAGGAAATCTACAATGTCACCGGAAACGAATATGAGAAGGACGTGATCCTGAGCTCCTTCTCGCGTACAACGTTCACTGTAGAGCTGAATGAGGACGCTCTGCTTGAATTTGCAGACGTCTCCCTGGCGGAAGGCTTTATCGATGAGCTGCCGGACGACTCGCTGGTCGATCTTTCCATTCTGGAAGGGCTGCTCGATGGAGGAAAATAAATGTCATTAGAATTAAAACATATCGCAAAATCCTTTTCAAACACTGCTTCTTCTGCGAAGGAGACATTGAAGGATATCTCCCTGACTGTAAACGATGGGGAATTTGTCTGCATCGTGGGTCCTTCCGGCTGTGGAAAATCGACCCTGCTGAATATTATTGCCGGACTGGACGCGCCGACCTCCGGGGAGCTTCTGGTGAATGGGAAAAAAGTGACCGGCCCCGGCGCGGACCGGGTCATGATGTTTCAGGAACACGCGCTTTATCCGTGGCTGAACGTGATCGATAATGTCCGGTTTGGCATGAATCTGGCGGGCATACCGAAGGAGGAGCAGGACCGCCGGGCGGAGAAATACCTGAAAATGGTGAAGCTGTGGGAGTTCCGCAGCTACCGGATTCATGAAATTTCGGGAGGAATGAAACAGCGGACCGCCCTTGCGCGGGCACTCTGCCTGAACAGCCCCATTCTTTTGATGGATGAGCCTTTTTCCGCCCTGGACAAACAGACGACCAATAAGCTGCGCTCCGATCTGGAACGGATCTGGGAGGAGACCCAAAAGACAGTTCTCTTCGTCACGCACAGTGTCGAGGAGGCGGTTTTCCTGGCGGACCGGATCGTGGTGCTTTCGGATAATCCTGGCTGCATCAAGGACATCTTTTCGATCACCCTTCCCCGTCCGCGCCAGATCGATTCGCCGGAATTCCTTTCGGCGCGGCATCAGATTTTATCGTGCGTAGAGAAGGAGGTGGAGAAGCTTGCTAAAGAAGAGTATGACCGGTGAAAATACATCGCAAAAGAACAATCCTGCCGGGACGGCCGCCAAAAAGAGCGCCGCGCGGAAGGGACTGACAGGTAAAGGCACGGCCTGGAAGGTTTTCTCCTGCATTTGCTTTTACATCCTCCTCATCCTGCTGTGGCAGGCTATTTACACCCTTGGGACCGGGACCTTTGGCTGGTGGAAATCCTACGCGATGCCTTCGCCGGCAGGAGTGGTAAAAAGCCTGGAAAAGCTGATCTCCAACGGTACACTCTGGCAGGCAGTAATCTACAGCCTGCGGCGCGTACTGATCGGCTTTGTGATTGCACTGCTGATCGGGATGGTACTCGGACTGCTCATTTCCGCTTCCGGTTTTTTGAACCGCTGTCTGAAGCCTTTGATGAACGGCCTCCAGTCTCTTCCGAGCGTCTGCTGGGTGCCGTTTGCGATTCTGTGGTTTGGGCTGGATGAGAGCGCGGTTCTGTTTGTGGTCGTTATCGGTTCCACCTTCAGTGTGGCGCTCGCAATTGAGAATGCCATCGGTCAGGTGCCGCCGATCTATAAACAGGCTGCGGCGACCATGGGAGCCACCCGGCTCCAGATGTATACGAAAGTAATTTTCCCGGCGGCTTTGCCAGAATTTCTCGCGGGGCTCAGGCAGTCATGGTCCTTTGCCTGGAGAGCCCTGATGTCCGGCGAGGTAATGTCGGCCTATGTCGGACTGGGCTATTCTCTGATGGCAGGCCGGGACATGGCCGATATCAATCAGGTGACAGCGGTGATGCTGGTCATCATCGTGATCGGAATTCTCATAGACCGGTGCGTATTCTCCACGCTGGAGAGGCGGATACAGAAGAGCAGAGGGCTGTGATGAAAAAAGCTGTGATGAAAAAATATAAAAACAGAAGGAGAATCCGGCTCTTAAAGTCCTTGAAAGCACGCAAAAATACCGGTGAGCAGGCCAACCTGGAGGGGATTTATCAGCGAATCTGGAAGGGCTCTCTGCCCGGATATGTGAGCGGAAAATTTTCGGATCGTAATGTGTTCTATTCCAGTTATTTACAGACCTATATTGATCGGGATGTCAGTGAGATGGTAGCTCTGACGGATAAGCTTTTGTTTCAGGATTTTATTCGCGCAGCAGCCTGCCGGTGGAAATAGCGGAGGGACTGTACAGGGAGGCAGGATATGACTTTCTGGCATTCACGGATCACTGGGTGATGGGAGAAGGCAGGCGGGAGGAAGATTTCCTCATGCTTT
>JAJQFO010000030.1 GCA_021201095.1 Lachnospiraceae bacterium | reverse complement strand
TTTCACGATTTTTTCGTCAGTTTTTGGCGTACTTAAATCCGCACATCCATCGTAAAATCTAACTCGATTCTAATTCGTTTTTAACTCGTTTGCTGATTGAGTTAAAATCAAATTATTACCTACGCCGCATTCGCCTGCTTCAAAAAGCGGTATATTTTCGTCCCATCCGTTCTTCCAAAACGTTTCAGGGAGCCAAGATACAGATCCCTGGGCTTTTTCTCCGCTTCCGTCAGCTCAAAGATCTTCGCAACCTCATCCTCGTATTCTGTCCCCGCAAAAAGAGTCTCAATCTTCTTTTTCAGGCGTTCTCTCTCCTGATATTTCGCATATTCCTTCCCGATACTGAGCTGTGAAGCCCCCGCAGAAATCATCCTCCGCCGGATGCTGTTTTCATTTGATGCAAGAATACCGTCTTTGACAGTCGCTTTCAGCAAAATCCGTTCACTCTGAATCCCCTGCTCCATCCAGTAATCCTTCATTGCGGTATATCCTTTGTCCTTGCTCACCACAACTACTTTTCCCGCAAAGCCTGTCCCAAACAATGCACCAATCATGGAGACAATGTAAAAATCCAACGCATTCTTTCCCGTTCTCTTTAAGCGGACAGCCTGAAAGTGGCAGCCAGACTGCAGAATGAAATCCATGGATCTTTTGGAGATCTTCTCACAGGCAGCACTGTAAAAAATCGTAATCGCATCTGTATCGTAAAGATGCTCCAGCCCTTCCAGGCCTGCTTCGCGGACATTTTCATAATCAATCAGAAAATGCAGCTTGTCTTTTTCTCCCATAGGCTGACGTCACTCCTTCTGCTATATTCCGCCTCGTCGTTAAAGTCCATATAAAACACTATACTCTCCATCAATTGCTTCAATATCGCTCCAAGAAACATTTTCCCCTGTTTTTCTCAAATATCAAAAATGGTATTTCTGCTTTCGCGAGTTTAGAATTGCTGACCTGGACAAATTGATATTGATCTATATCTGGAATAAACCGTCGCACCCTTTCCCCGTCTACATAAACATATCCCTCCTCACTTGTCCATAAGGTTTCCATTTTAATTGCAATACATTTTACTAAAACCTTTTTCTCATAATCCTGTCTGTCGTGCATATCGAATCGAAAACGCTTTGTCTGTATCTCATCTGAATACTCTATGTATCTGGAATTGCCGTAAACCAAACGTATACAATGGTTTTTAATAGATTCCTCTGCAAAACCCAAAGCGCGGTACAGTTTTTCGTAATCTGTCATAATCTGAGGAAGTTCCATAGGTACAGCAAACCTGCCGCCCACAAGATTGCTTATATCTTTATCATTACTCCGAAAAAGTCGAATGAACTCAGCATTCCTATATCCATCCTCATTCGTAAGATTATATCTGGCATATTCCTCATAACAATTTATAGTTTTCAGTTCTTTCTTTTTTGGCCTGGAGAATTTTATGATTTCATAAGTGGTACTCATCCGTGTACCTCCTCTCCCGCGCAGTTTACTTCTTCCTGTTGTTGCCGGTACAAATCGTCCATGATAGCCAGTATTTTCTGTGCTGCATCCCACGCAATTTCTTCAGCTGATTTGTCTTCCATCTTCAGCCCAGCCACAAAGAGATTATCGTTCATCTGTCTACCCTCTCACTTGCTATATTGTACACTCTGTATATATTATATATTATTAATATACTATTTTCAAGATGTATAAATCATTTATTTTGTATACAATATCTGCTATCGTTTAAGAGCCTGAAAGTCGGGAAACCATATCATCCACACTTGCTGTCCTGTAGAATCTCCAAACATATCTTTCAAGATAAGACCTGACATCATTCCAATCAATCGAACGTTCTCATCAGCGTTTTCAGCCGCTCCAGTACATGCCCCAGCACGTAATAGGTAGTCTCGTACCGCAGGAAATCCAGTGTGTTTTCATCCCACATAAACTTCAGGCTCGCCGGAAATTCATCGTCAGACTCCCAGAACTGCAGCATCAGCGGAAGAAAGGAAAATGGATGCAGAAGATAAGAGACATCTCCAATCTTCTGCTTTTCTCCGCCAAGTGCCTCGCAGGCTCTTCTAAGCGCCGACAAACGTCCGTCGAAATACTCCGCGTATTTTCCATACAGGTCATTTCCAAGACCGGATGAGCGAACCGTCCCTTTCAAATCATTAACCTTCACAAACTGTCCCGACAAGCGACAGTTTTCTTTTGAGTCACACAACACATCAAAAATTGCAAGCACTTCGTTGAATCCCGCATGCTCTGCATGGGCGAATCCATCCGTTGTCCACTCTGTCCTTCCAGAACGGCGGTCAATTCGATAATCCCGCCCCACAAACTCTATGTACAGATATTGCTCGTCGTGTTTCAGCTGAAATTTGTCAATCATGTTTTCCTGATCATAGTTCAGAAATCGCTGCTCCGCACTGTCTCTTGTAATGTCATAATTGGATGATGCCATCTTTACCAGCCTTTCTCTTCTAAACAAGTATGCCTTTTTCGCTCTACAGCCGGTCATACTTCTCGCTGTTTACTCCAGATTTTTCTGCCGGATAAGTGAAGCAAGCATTCGCTCATCGACCATCCTCCCGAAACTGTCTCCGAAATGCTTCATAGTTTTCCGTATTTCTGGGCGAACAGAACACCGCAAACTCAATCGTCCGGAAGTCTCTTCTGTGCTGCTTCACCGCTTCATAAATGCCAGCCGCCACGACCGGAGCAGGATTCTGGAAGGCTCCGCATCCAAAGGCTCCAAGTATTACGGTATCATTGCCATTTGCCTTTGCAATATCAAGAATACGGTTCGTCCTTTTCTCATGAAGCTTTTTCAGCTCGGAATCTTTGATCCTTACCGCCTGGCTGCCCGAACCGGGATTCATGGCGTTGCTCGGCTTTGCCCGCAGATTCGGCGCGGCACAGGTGATCGCATCTACTGTGTACCAGTCCTTTTCCGGCATGATCTGCGGCATGGATGTATCTGACTTAAAAACAACCACTCCAGGAGTATAGATGCAATCGTCATTATAAAGCGCATTTAATCTCCCATCGGAAAGCATCTCTTTATGCCTGTCATGGAAACTGGCTCTCACGGAAGCCTTACTGATGCATGGATAAAGAGTGCTGCACCTGCACAGGCATTCCTCCTGCGCGGAAGAACCCCTCTTTACTCCGCCTCCCGGATTTGTGGCAGATGCAAAATTCAGCAGGCATACCTTTCGGTCTTTGTATGCAGACGCCGCCTCGAAGCTTCGCTTCTTCGAAATCACAATCTGTGCGTCCTGCTCGTAGACGGTGCCATTCGCAGCCTGATCCAGTGTCTCTCCTTCCAGATATACCCTCTGCGCCGCCAATGATTTTTGAACAGCATCCTTTAATCGTGCATGATTTCTGCACTGCGCCATGGTATCGTTAAATACCTGAATCATATCCTCTCTGTTGTTCCAGCCCATGATTATATTCCTCCGCTTTTTCCTGTTCTTTTTCAAAATCATACAGCCTGCGTCTTCGATTTTCTACGAAAATCGAGACATAAAACAAGCGCCACTGGCGCTCAACACCCCGGTGAAGGGGACTAACCGCCGCTGCCATCTCGGAAGCACTATATTTAGATTCTACAATACGCGGCAAATTGCGTCAATTCTATTTTTGCATTAATCAATCAAATAATTCTTATTGCTAACTATTTTGTAGCAGATAATGTTGCCGCAGCGTAGCCGCATATTGTTTTATAATTCATGCAATTAACGATAAACATTAAAAAAGTATTGACAAACATTATTATCAAGTATATACTACAGCATAGATTAACGATAAACATTAATTTTTTAACGAAAAGGAGTAATATATCATGAACACGAATACTGAGCGTACAAGCACCGAGCTGGAAAAAATGAAGAAATGGGGATATGCGCTGGACAAGATAACTCAAATCGCTGGCAAGGTAGTGTATGTGTTATGTATCCTTGGAGGAGTACTGATCTTGGTAAATATGTTCGGCTTTCTTAATACTACGGCGCTAACTGTAGACCTGACTTGCTTTGGCCATACCGTAAACTTTCAGGAGCTTTCACAGCCTTTGCAAATAACGGTGAGTTTATTAATGATTGCAATGCTGGTTATAACATGTATCATGGTTCGGGCATTGGTTCATGCGTTGAAAAGTGTATTTCAATCAATAGCAAATGGCAGACCATTTGAAGAAAGCACTATTAAAGGTTTTCGCAAAGCAGCTCTTTGGATTGCAATTCTTGGAGCAGGCAATGGAGAAATCTTCGGACTCATGATTGCCGCGCTATGTCTGTTCCTCTCATATGTATTTCATTACGGAATGCTCTTGCAGCAAGAATCAGATGAGACCTTATAAGGAGATGATTTACACATGGGAAAAATAATATTGCGGCTTGACCGCGTTATGGCGGACAGAAAAATGTCACTAAAAGAATTATCATCGATCGTTGGAGTATCGAATGTGAACTTATCCAAGATAAAAACAGGTAAAATAAGCGCCATACGATTTTCGACATTAGAAGCTATCTGCGAAGCGTTAGACTGCCAGCCAGGAGATATTCTGGAATATAAGAAAGACGAGGAACAGGCATGAAACGAGTTTTAAAAATAGCGTTGCAGATTTTGGCAATTCTATTATTTGTGATACTTTGTCAATTACCCGGCGGCATTTGGGTAGACTCCTGGGAGATCAATAAGATTGCTCTTCCGCTGCACTACTTTGTCGCCTCAATCGTATATTTTGTACTGTTTTTCTTTGGTTTTAAATATATCCGGAAGCATTTTTTCAAGGATATTGAGATTTATGGGCTGAATGAAGTGAAAATACACAGGAGCTATCTACTATACGGTATAACAGAATTAATTTTATTTTATGCAGGTGCTATGATGATTGGAGGTCACTTTGTTTTCCCTGAAATGGATCTTTATCTGTTCGCGCAAAATGCGGCAAGTTTTCCTGGAACATTTTTAGTTTCCCCAATCATAGAAGAACTGGTTTTCAGAGGTCTTATTCAAGGTATCATTTCAAAAAATTATAACAGATACGCGGGAGTGATCGTGTCTTCTCTTATTTTTGGAGCTGTGCATCTCATGAATGGAAGCTTGAGCCTTATCAGCGCCTTTCAACTTATTATCAGCGGGGCTCTGGTAGGCGTCTTGTTCAGCTGTATTTATTTATCGACTGGTTCCATTTGGGCAAGCGTTACGGTTCATGCGTTATATAATGGCATCGGGACATTAGTTCCGGTAGATATCACAAGCACAAACGACTGGCCTGTTGTTTTCGTCTTAAATAGCAAAAACCAGCTACTGACCGGTGGAGATTATGGATTCGACTGCGCGCTTACAACCGTTATCGGATTTACTCTAATAACAGGTTACATCCTGCATCGAGAATATAAAAAGAAACAATCACAATAACAGATACTCAACGATCTCTGTAATATTTAACTAATACTTCCCACACCTGAAATAGCATGTAACCCTTTGTTTACAACGGTTTGA
>JAJQFO010000265.1 GCA_021201095.1 Lachnospiraceae bacterium | reverse complement strand
GCTCTATTCGGAGTTCAAGGAGTTTTTCCCTGAAAACGCGGTTGAGTATTTTGTGAGCTATTATGATTATTACCAACCGGAGGCGTATGTTCCGTCTTCGGATACGTATATTGCGAAGGATTCGGCGATCAATGATGAGATTGACAAGCTGCGCCTGTCGGCGACGGCTTCGCTGGTGGAGCGGCGGGATGTCATCATTGTGGCGAGTGTTTCCTGTATCTATGGTCTGGGCAGCCCGGCGGATTATAAGGATCTGGTGCTTTACCTGCGGCAGGGGCAGGAGCGGGACCGGGATGAGATCCTGCGCAAGCTGATTGACATTCAGTATGACCGCAATGAGATGGATTTCCACCGTGGTACGTTTCGGGTACGCGGGGATGTGCTGGAGATTTTTCCGGCGAATGCGGATGATTATGCGTACCGGGTGGAGTTTTTCGGGGATGAGATCGACCGGATTACGGAGATTGACGTGCTGACCGGAGCGGTAAAGAAGGGCCTGGAGTTTATCGCGGTTTTTCCTGCCTCGCATTATGTGGTGCCGATGGAGAAGATCTTGCGGGCGGCGGATGCGATTGAGGAGGAACTGAAAGAGCGTGTAGAGTATTTTAAGAGCGAAGACAAGCTGATCGAGGCGCAGCGGATTGCAGAGCGGACGAATTTTGACGTGGAGATGCTGCGCGAGACGGGCTTCTGTTCAGGTGTGGAAAACTATTCGCGGCATCTGGCGGGACTGCCGGCGGGGGCGACTCCGCATACTCTGATGGATTATTTTGGAGATGATTTCCTGATGATCATTGATGAGTCTCACAAGACGGTGCCGCAGATCCGGGCGATGTACGTGGGCGACCAGTCGCGCAAAACGACGCTTGTGGATTATGGGTTCCGCCTGCCATCGGCGAAGGACAATCGTCCCTTGAATTTTGGCGAGTTTGAGGATAAAATAGACCAGCTTTTGTTTGTCTCAGCGACGCCGGGCGATTATGAGGAGGAGCATGAGCTGCTGCGTGCGGAGCAGATTATCCGTCCGACAGGGCTTCTGGATCCGCGCGTGGAGGTGCGGCCGGTCGAGGGGCAGATTGACGATCTGATCAGTGAGATCAATAAAGAGACAGCGGAGGGGAATAAGGTACTGGTGACGACGCTGACAAAGCGGATGGCGGAGGATCTGACGGACTATATGAAGGAGGTTGGTATCCGCGTGCGCTATCTGCACTCAGATATTGATACGCTGGAGCGGACGGAGATTATCCGCGATATGCGGCTGGACGTGTTTGACGTACTGGTCGGCATCAACCTTCTGCGAGAGGGCCTGGATATTCCGGAGATTTCTCTGGTGGCGATCCTTGATGCGGATAAGGAAGGATTTCTGCGTTCTTCGGTGTCTTTGATCCAGACAATTGGCCGCGCCGCGAGGAATGCGCAGGGGCATGTGATTATGTATGCGGATGTGATGACGGATTCCATGCGTGTGGCCATTGATGAAACGCAGAGGCGCCGCGAACTGCAGGAAAAGTATAACGAGGAGCATGGTATTACGCCGCAGACGATCAAAAAGGCGGTGCGCGGCCTGATCAGCATTTCGAAGGAGCTGGCGAAGCAGGAAGTACAGATGGAGAAGGATCCGGAGTCGATGAACCGTGAGGAATTGGAGAAGCTGATCGCCGAGGTGCAGAAGAAGATGAAAAAAGCGGCTTCAGAGTTGGATTTCGAGACTGCCGCCGAGCTGCGTGACAAGATGATTCTGCTGAAGAAGCATCTGCAGGAGACTGAAGGCTGACGTTTTACGGTTCGTTTTGCTTGTTGTTACTAAGGAATATAGAAAAATATATGATAAACATAAATAGGAGAGCTGCCTGACAATGAATGGTACAAATGCGAGTGATTTTGTAGAAACAGAAATGAGAGAATATGATAGTTCTGCGGATGGTGCGCTGCCTGCGGATAGTGTTGAAATAACAGATAGCGCAGATGGCGCCGCGGCAGCAGATGGAGTGAAGCCCCAGTACCTTCCGATGAATAAAGGTACTAGAACAAACACAACCGACAAAAAACAATTCATCCGCATCCGCGGCGCAAACGAGCATAATCTGAAGGGCATCAGCCTGGACATCCCGCGAAACCAGTTTGTGGTGTTCACGGGGTTGTCCGGATCCGGAAAATCTTCGCTCGCGTTCGATACGATTTACGCGGAAGGGCAGCGCCGGTATATGGAGTCGCTTTCTTCTTACGCGCGGCAGTTCCTGGGGCAAATGGAGAAGCCGGACGTGGAGAGCATTGAGGGCTTACCGCCAGCAATTTCCATTGACCAGAAGACGACGAACCGCAATCCGCGCTCGACGGTCGGTACAGTGACGGAGATCTATGACTATTTCCGATTATTATATGCGCGGGTTGGTATCCCGCACTGTCCGAAGTGCGGACGTGAGATTAAAAAGCAGAGCGTGGATCAGATGGTGGATCAGATCATGGCGCTGCCGGAGCGGACCCGGATCCAGCTGCTGGCGCCGGTAGTGCGGGGACGCAAGGGCGAGCACGTCAAGCTGCTGGATCAGGCAAAGCGCAGCGGCTATGTGCGTGTGCGGATTGACGGCAATATGTATGACCTCTCCGAAGAGATTAAGCTTGAGAAAAATATTAAGCACAATATTGAGATTGTGGTGGATCGGCTGGTCGTGAAGCCGGGGATTGAGAAGCGCCTGACAGACTCGATGGAAACAGTGCTGCAGCTGGCGGACGGTCTGGGATATGTGGATACCGGGGATGGCGAGCTGATCAGTTTCAGCCAGAGCTTTTCCTGCCCGGACTGCAATATCAGTATTGAAGAGATCGAGCCGCGCAGCTTTTCTTTTAATAATCCGTTCGGCGCCTGCCCGGAGTGTACCGGCCTGGGGTATAAGATGGAGTTTGACATCGACCTGATGATTCCGGATAAATCTTTAAGCATTATGGATGGGGCAATCGTGGTGAATGGCTGGCAGTCCTGTACGGATCCGTCCAGCTTTACGTATGCTTTGCTGACGGCGCTGGCAAAAGAGTACCAGTTTGATCTTTCCACCCCGTTTGAGCAGCTGCGGCCGGATATTCAGCATATGCTGGTCTATGGGACGGACGGCAGGTCAGTCAAGGTACACTATAAAGGACAGCGCGGCGTCGGCGTGTACGATGTGGCCTTTGACGGTCTGATCCGGAATGTGGAGCAGCGTTATCGGGAGACTTCCTCAGATTATACCAAGCAGGAATATGAGAGCTTTATGCGGATCACTCCCTGCAAGGCCTGCCGCGGACAGAGACTGAAGCCGTCTGCGCTGGCAGTGACGGTTGGCGGGAAAAATATTCATGAAATTACATCCATGTCGGTCGGAGATCTGCAGAAATTTCTGGCTGATCTGAAGCTGACACAGCAGCAGACGCTGATCGGCGCGCAGATTCTCAAGGAGATTCGTGCGAGGATTGGTTTTCTGGTGGATGTGGGACTGGATTATCTGAGCCTTTCGCGCGCGACCGGTACGCTCTCCGGCGGCGAGGCGCAGCGCATTCGTCTGGCGACGCAGATTGGTTCTGGCCTGGTAGGCGTGGCTTATATTCTGGACGAGCCGAGCATCGGCCTGCATCAGCGGGATAATGATAAGCTTCTGAGGACGCTGAATAATCTGAAAGACCTTGGAAATACGCTGATTGTGGTGGAACACGATGAAGATACCATGTACGCGGCGGACTATATTGTGGACATTGGTCCCGGAGCCGGGGAACACGGCGGTGAGGTTGTGGCGGCAGGGACTGCGGAAGACCTGAAAAACTGCCCGGCATCCATTACAGGTGCTTATTTGAGCCGCCGGCTTTTTATCCCGGTGCCGGAAACACGGCGGACACCGACCGGCTGGCTGGAGGTCCGCGGCGCGCAGGAGAATAATTTAAAAAATATCAACGTAAAAATTCCATTGGGCGTGATGACCTGCGTGACCGGAGTTTCCGGTTCCGGTAAAAGCTCGCTGATCAACGAGATTTTATATAAGCGCCTGGCAAAGGATCTGAACCGCGCGCGGACGATCCCCGGAAAGCACCGCGCAATCCTTGGCATCGGCCAGTTGGATAAGGTCATTAATATTGACCAGTCTCCGATCGGACGTACCCCGCGCTCCAATCCGGCCACTTATACGGGCGTTTTTGATATGATCCGCGATTTGTTCGCGTCCACAGCAGATGCGAAAGCGCGCGGGTATAAAAAAGGACGCTTCAGCTTTAACATTAAGGGCGGCCGCTGTGAGGCCTGCGCCGGGGACGGTATCCTGAAGATTGAGATGCATTTCCTGCCGGACGTCTATGTGCCCTGCGAGGTCTGTCACGGGAAACGCTATAACCGGGAGACTCTCGATGTGAAATATAAAGGAAAATCCATTTACGATGTTCTTGACATGACGGTAGAAGAAGCGCTGAAGTTTTTTGAACACCTGCCGCTGATCCGCAGGAAGATCGAGACTCTCTATGATGTCGGGCTTTCCTATATTAAGCTCGGTCAGCCGTCTACTACACTGTCCGGCGGCGAGGCGCAGCGTATCAAGCTGGCCACAGAGCTTTCCAGGCGCAGCACCGGAAAGACGGTTTATATACTGGATGAACCGACGACCGGTCTGCATTTTGCGGATGTGCACAAGCTGGTGGACATCCTGCACCGCCTGGCGGAGGGTGGCAACACGGTGATTGTTATCGAGCACAATCTGGATGTGATTAAGACCGCGGACTATATTATTGACCTGGGTCCGGAAGGCGGCGACCGGGGAGGTACAGTGATCGCGGAGGGCACGCCTGAGGAGGTCGCACAGAACCCGGTATCTTATACAGGGCAATATATTGAAAAATACCTTGCCCCTAATTCCTGAAAAACCGTAAAACGAAAAAACCTGACTTTCGTCAGGTTTTTTCAGGAAAGAGAAAAATTTGGGTTGAAAAATGTTTTGCCCTGTCCGGGTTGGCTGTCCCTTTCAGGAAATGTTTGAGGGAGTACCTGGCAGCGTGTGGGAGCCGCCAGGTGTGAGTTATGAAATGCGTTAACTCTTCGTTAACACGGTTCCTACTATAAATCGGAATTGTGATTAAAGTATGTCAAGATTCTAAAAAAAATGGGAAAATCCTAAACAAAAGCTTGCGAAAAAATAATTTCCATTTTACGGTATAGTGTGCTAAGATGGTGGGAGACTATCTGTAGGAAGAATAGCGCGGCTCTCATTAGATGTCCGTACTCGCAAAGCGAGTATGGACGAAGGCCGCGCCAATCGCGAAGCGATTCTTAGTTGCGCGGCTCTCATTAGATGTCCGTACTCGCAAAGCGAGTATGGACGAAGGCCGCGCCAATCGCGAAGCGATTCTTAGTTGCGCGGCTCTCATTAGATGAGCAGTTTACAGAGTACGAAGGGAGATTATGATAATGGCAGCTTCGGATGTCGGCATTGATCTGGGCACGGCCAGTATACTGGTTTACGTCAGGGGGAAGGGCGTAGTATTAAAGGAGCCGTCTGTCGTGGCCTACGACCGTGATACTAATAAGATAAAAGCAATCGGGGAAGAAGCGAGGCTGATGCTTGGCCGGACTCCGGGCAATATTATGGCAGTGCGCCCGATGCAGAAGGGCGTGATTTCGGATTACACTGTGACCGAGCAGATGCTGAAATATTTTATTCAGAAGGCGATTGGCAGGATGTCCTTCCGCAAGCCGCGTGTGAGCATCTGTGTCCCGAGCAGTGTGACTGAGGTGGAAAAAAAGGCTGTGGAGGATGCGACCTATCAGGCGGGGGCACGCGATGTTAATATTATCGAGGAGCCGATCGCAGCCGCGATTGGCGCGGGGATTGATATCTCCAGACCCTGCGGAAATATGATTGTGGATATCGGCGGAGGTACCTGTGATGTGGCGGTGATTTCCCTGGACGGAATTGTTGTCAGCACCTCGATCAAGGTGGCAGGCGATGATTTTGACGATGCGATTGTCCGTTATGTCCGCAAAAAATACGGCCTGATGATTGGCGAGCAGACCGCGGAGGAAATTAAAATCACGATCGGTACTGCGTTTGAAAAACCAGAGCCCAAGGTAATGGAAGTCAAGGGACGCGACCTGGTGACAGGCCTTCCCAAGACGATCCGCGTGACGTCAGAGGATACGCGCGATGCCTTGAAAGAGGTCACGGCGCAGATTGTGGATGCAGTCCATAATGTGCTGGAGCGGACGCCCCCGGAGCTGGCAGCAGATGTGGTAGACCGGGGGATTGTGATGACGGGCGGCGGCTCGCTGCTGAGCGGACTGGAGGAACTGATTGAGGCTCGGACCGGGATCAATACGATGGTAGCCGAGGATCCGATGACGGCGGTGGCGGTAGGCACAGGGCGATTTGTGGAGCTTACCTCGGCGAATAACACAAAGCCGTTGGAGAAGTAAGTGAACAAAGATGCAGTTTCTGGAAAACAGGCTGGCAGTGCGATGCATCTGGGAAAACATATAAATGGTACGAAACTTCACAGGAAGAAGCGGAATAAAACTATGATTCTGGAAAAAACAGGTGAGTCGGAGGAGTATGGAGCGGTTAACGGGTTATATTGACCATATTATATTCAGAAATAAGGAAAACGGTTATACGGTCTTTGTTCTGGCTGCCCAGGAGCCTGAGAGCTTTTCATCACAAGCGGGAAATGCGGGAGGCAAACGTCCTCCCGCGCGTTCTGCTGCGGAGACGGATGAGATCACCTGCACGGGCACGCTTCCTTACATCGGAGAGGGAGAGAAGGTGGAGCTTGTGGGGGAATACATAGCGCATCCTTCTTACGGAGACCAGTTTAAGGTTACAGAATGCCAGGTAAAGACGCCTGATGATGCGGAGTCTGTAGAACGCTATCTTGGCTCCGGTGCGATCAAGGGCGTGGGCACGGCACTCGCTGCCCGGATTGTACGGCGGTTTGGCGAGGATACCTTTCGCATCATTGAGGAGGAGCCGGAGCGTCTCTCTGAAATTAAGGGCATCAGTGACCGTCTGGCCAGGGATATCGCGGCTCAGGTTTACGAAAAACGCGATATGCGCAAGGCGATGATTTACCTGCAGCAGTTTGGAATTACGACGGCTCTGTCCGTGAAAATATTCAAGCAATACGGCGCAGGCATGTATCAGGTGCTGGAGAATAACCCATATCAGCTGGCGGACGATATCGTAGGCGTCGGATTCCGGATTGCAGATGAGATCGCAAAACGGGCGGGGGTAAGCATCGATTCGGAATACCGCATGAAGAGCGGCATCTTTTATGTGCTGCAGCAGGCCATGGGGGAGGGGCATATCTTTCTGCCGAAGGAGAAGCTTGTTGAACGGGCGGGAGAGCTGCTCGGCGTAGAGCTGGAGAGTATTGACCAGTATCTGACGGATCTGGCAATTGATAAGAAAATAGTGGTACGCCAGGAACAGGAGCAGACACGGGTCTATACGGCTGCCTGCTATTATATGGAGATGAGCTCGGCCAGAATGCTGTGCGATATCAATATCTCCTGCGAGGTGGACCGCAAGGTGATCCTCGGAAAAATCAGTGAGATCGAAAAAAAGACAGGGACCATGCTGGATGATCTGCAGAAGCAGGCTGTCATTGAGGCAGCCAGATGCGGACTGCTGGTGATTACGGGCGGTCCGGGTACCGGCAAGACGACGACAATCAACACGCTGATTACCTACTTTGAATCGGAAGGACTGCGGATTCTGCTGGCGGCGCCGACTGGACGTGCTGCGAAACGGATGACTGAGGCGACCGGATGTGAGGCGAAGACTGTGCACCGACTGCTGGAAATCGGGGCTCCGGCAGACTCGGGCACTTTTTTCGCCGGCGGCCAGCAGGCAGGAAACGGCTCGTCGGAGATGTTTTCCAGAAACGAGGAAAACCCTCTGGACGCGGATGTGATTATCATTGATGAGATGTCGATGGTGGACGCATGGCTGATGCACGCACTTTTGAAGGCGGTGACACCGGGCACCCGACTGATCATGGTGGGCGATGTCAATCAGCTGCCTTCAGTCGGACCGGGCAGTGTGCTTAAGGATATTATTGCCTCCGGGGAAGTCCCGGTTGTGCGCCTGACGCACATTTTCCGGCAGGCTTCTCAGAGTGATATCGTGGTAAATGCTCATAAAATAAATCGCGGGGAGCATATTGTACTGGACAATAAGAGCAGAGATTTTTTCTTTTTAAAGAGACAGGACGCAAATGTGATTATCAGCATTGTCATCCAGCTGATCCGGGAAAAGCTCCCGCACTATGTGAATGCAGATCCATTTGACATTCAGGTGCTTACACCGATGCGCAAGGGTCTTTTAGGTGTAGAGCGACTGAACCGGATTCTGCAGCAGTATCTGAATCCTTCTGAACCGAATAAACGGGAATATGAGCACAACGGCAGGATCTTCCGCGAGGGGGATAAGGTGATGCAGATTAAGAATAACTACCAGCTGGAGTGGGAGATCCGGGGACGTTATGGAGTGCCCGTGGAAAAGGGGGTCGGCGTGTTCAACGGAGACATGGGCATCATCCGCGAAATTAATTTGCATTCAGAGAAGATTACGGTTGAATTTGACGAGCACCGCGTGGTAGAATACTCCTATAATGCTCTGGAGGAGCTGGAGCATTCTTATGCGGTGACGATTCACAAATCACAGGGCAGCGAATATCCGGCCGTAGTGATTCCTCTTCTGACGGGGCCGCGGATGCTCATGAACCGTAATCTGCTGTACACGGCGGTGACACGCGCCCGAAAATGCGTCACTCTGGTCGGGGATGCGAATACCTTTGATCAGATGATTGATAATATCGTGGAGCAGAGACGGTACACAGCGCTGGATGAGAGAATACGGGAATTGTCCATGTAAACTAAAATTTATTTTTGCACTAATAAATAATGCAAAACGATTTTGGCGTTGCGGAGTTTGCCGCATACTTAAAACTGCCGCAGGATAGCTTACAGATTACTTATATCGAGGCAGATTTTATCCCGCGAAGCAACGAGCCATGTGGCCGTGCCTGCATCGGGGGCTTTGACTACCGTCACAGAATCTGGGGAAACTGTACGGATTTATATGAATAGAAAGAAAAGTTTAACAGGGAATGTACGTAAGATCTGCGAAACTGCGGCGAAGTGGATGTATCCGCCCCGCTGTCCCTGCTGTGATGCAATTCGTCCTGTGGGAGCTTCGGGCCTGGACTGTGCCTGTGAGGACTGCGGCGGGAGGCTTCCCTGGGTGAGGGAGCCTTCATGCATGCTCTGCGGCAAGCCGCTGGATGATCCTCAGATGGAGCTGTGCAGGGACTGTGTACGGACAAGGCATTTATTTGACGGCGGACGCGCGGCCTTTACCTATTCCGGCAGGATCAGACACAGCGTTTACCGGATGAAATTCCAGAACCGGCGGGATTATCTGGACTTTTTTGCTGCAGCGATGAGCCTGTCTCTGGAACCGTATCTGCCTGCCTGGCAGCCGGAGGTACTGGTGCCCATTCCCATGCACGCCAGAAAACGTGCCGCGAGGGGCTATAATCAGGCGGAGCTTCTGGCGGAAAAGATCAGCGCCCGGACGGGGATTCCCTGTGAGAAACATCTGCTGCGGTGTGTGCGCTATACGGGGAACCAGAAGGAGCTGGACCGCAGCGGGCGGCTTCGGAATTTAAGGGGAAGCTTTGAGGTTTGTTTCGGATTTCTGCCGCAGAGAGTCCTGCTGGTGGATGATGTTTATACGACGGGAAGTACGATGGACGAGGCTGCGCGGGCTTTGAAATCCGCCGGGGTACGGCAGGTGTTTTTTGTGGTTCTCTGCACAGGCGACCAGACTGGGGGCAGGCGGAGCGTTTGCATGGAATGATTCTGATATTGTTCTGACTGTTACGAGATCATGAACGAATGAATAAACTTTCCGCGTAAGCAGTAAAAAAAGTTTGCATGACACGAAAACTGTGCTATACTGTTTTAAAAAGTGCGATGGCAGATGAAGGACAGGTATATTTACCCGGACGCGGGCATTGCACTTACTGAACTGGCGGGGAAGGGAGAACACGGATGAGCAGTATTTTATTTTGGCTGAGTGACAGTTTTTCGTGGCTGACCATACCGACAGTTTCCATCACTTTTACGGATATTCTGGAAATTCTGATCCTGGCCTTCCTCGTATACAATCTTTTACTCTGGATTAAAAATACCCGGGCGTGGAATCTGCTGAAGGGGATTGCGATTCTTGTGGGCTGTATCGCGATCGTTTATCTCTTTCAGATGACGACTCTGATGTGTCTGGTAAACCGGGTGGTGGACATTGCGATTACGGCTGCTGTCGTTGTCTTTCATCCGGAGATCCGCCGTGCTCTGGAGAGACTCGGAGAAAAATCGGTGTTTTCCAGCCTCTTTCAATTCGGGGACGAGAGTAAGAATGTGTCTGACCAGTTCAGCGAAAAGACGATCAATGAGATCGTGAAAGCTTCTGTTGAGATGAGTAAGGTAAAGACCGGCGCTTTAATTGTAGTGGAACAGAATACCCGGCTTGAGGAGTATGAGCGTACCGGCATCATGCTGGACTCTCTGGTCACGAGCCAGCTTTTGATCAATATATTTGAACACAACACGCCGCTTCACGATGGGGCTGTTATTATTAAGGGAAACCGTATTACCGCAGCGACGTGCTATCTGCCGCTGTCTGACAATATGATGCTGAATAAAGCTCTTGGCACCAGACACCGGGCGGGGCTGGGCATCAGTGAGGAGACGGATTCCATGACGGTCATTGTCTCTGAAGAGACGGGAGCGATTTCGGTTGCCTATCAGGGAGAGCTGATGCACGGGATTTCTGCAGAAGAGCTGAGAAAATATCTGACACAGCTGAAGGATGAGTCCGCTGCCCCCAAAAAGATCGGGCAGTATCTGAAAGACTTCGTGAAAGGGTGGACAAAAAATGAAGCGTAAGCTCTCATGGAAGCTTCCCTTCAAGCTTCCCAAAAATCTGCCGCTTAAGATGCTGTCGATTGTGGTCGCGTTTCTGATCTGGCTGGTGGTGGCAAATGTAAGTAATCCTACCATATCAAAGCTTTTTCGCGACATCAAAATTGAGATTATCAACGAGGACAGCGTGACAGAGATCGATAAGGCATTCGACATTGTTTCAGAGGATTCGGTTGTGATCAAGGTTACTGAGCGCAAGCGTGTTCTGGAAAGTCTGTCGGCTTCTGATTTTACCGTAGTGGCGGATATGGAAAATCTGACAGAAATGAATACGGTGCCGCTGACGGTCACCTGCAGCAATTCAGCGGTGACGCTGGATGAGATTACTGTGGTTCCTTCATCTATGAAAGTGGAGCTGGAACAGATCGTCGAGAGCGAGTTTGTAGTGACTGTGGAAACAACAGGGACGCCGGAGAATGGCTATGAGGTTGGCATGACGGAAGTCCAAGAAGGGAAAACTGTTCAGATTGCCGGCCCGGAGAGCCTGATTGAGAGGATCGGTCAGGTGACGGCTTCCGTTTCGGTCAGCGGTATTTCCACGGATCAGAGACTAAGTTCTGTCCTTTCTATATCGGATAAAAATGGTGACACGCTCAGTGAGACACAGATGAGCAGGCTGCAGATCAAGGATTCGTCCGGGGTGCTGCTTTCGGATAATTCTGTGACGGTCAGTGTGGAGCTCTGGGAGGTGCTTTACGAGGTGCCGATTGAGATTCAGACCTATGGGACGCCGGAAAGCGGCTATGAGGTAACAGGCATCAGCACGGTTCCGACGACCATTAATCTGGTCGGTACCGCTGAGGCGCTGGAGGAGATTGATACGATCGTGGTAAGCGAACTGGTATCTGTCTCCGGGGCTACAGAGACTTTCTCTCAGGAGGTGGATCTGTCGTCGACGATCAGCGCGATAGAAGATGTACGTCTGGCATCCGGCGTGGATTCCTCTGTCACGGTTACCATTCAGGTAGAGAAAAATGGAGACCAGACGGTTTCGCTTGCCCTGTCAGAGCTGACGGTGCTGAACCGTCCGGATAATCTGGTGCTTACGTATTCACCCGCGGATGCGATTTCGGTGACAGTCCATGCGGAGGATGAAGAAAGTACCATTTCCAGCAGCGAGATTTTTGCGACAATCGACTTGTCCGTTTGTACAGAAGCGGGCGATTATGAAATACCGGTGGAAATTGAATTGCCGGACGGCTATACGCTCGTGTCTGAAGTGACGATTACGGTGAACGCGACGGAGGCTGAGCAGCAGGCAGAGGTGTCGACGGAGGATTAATTCTGATGCAGAAAAGACTGATTGTAAATAATGAGCTGGGCCTTCATTTACGCCCGGCCGGGGAGCTGTGCACGCTGGCGATGGAGTTTGAGTCAAAGATCACGATCCATTTCCGGGATCGGGAATTCAATGCGAAAAGTCTCCTGAGTGTTCTGAGTGCCTGTGTGCAGAGCGGCGATGAGATTATGATGGAATTTGAGGGCCCGGATGAGGATGAGGCTGCGGCGCGGATTTCTGCTTTTATTGACGGACTTCACTGAGGTATGACAGAGGAATAATTTCAATTGCCTATGGTCTGATGGACGGATATTTAATATTGTCCAGGGATTTCGATGAGGACAGATGTGCGGATATTTGCTATTGTCCAGGGATTTCGTTGAGGACGGATGGCGGATATTTATTTTTATCAGACTTCGTTGAAGAGACGGATGGGCGGATTTTGCATTTTTGGCAGATTCTGCCGCTGGCCCCGGAGGGAAATACTTTATGAAGAAAAGGGAACAGTACAAGAGACTGATTATGTTTTTGGCCTCCGTGCTGATTGTGGCGGTACAGACCGCTGTATTTGCGTATGCCTGGTTTCATGAATATCATATGTCGGATGTGATCGGCAGACGGTACAGCTTTTGGGGGCATCTGGCCCTGATTGCTCTGTACGCGTTTCTGGTTGTTGTGGTGTCCAAGCTTTTCTCTGCCTTTAAGGTTGGCTACCAGAGAGTGCTGGACGTGCTGCTTTCTCAGATTTTTTCTGTGCTGATCGTGAACGCGGTCATCTATGTGCAGCTGGCTCTGATCGGCCGCTGGAGATTTCTGGAACACATAGGCCCGATGCTCAGGGTATGCGCGTTTAATCTTGCGGCAGTGATCCTGTGGGTTTTTTTCATGCGCTGGGTCTATGTGAAAATCTATCCGCCGCATTCCATTTTGCTGATTTATGGTGAGTTAAGCCCCAGATCTCTGAGGGAAAAGATGGAGACGCGCAGGGACAAGTACACCATTGAGGGCACCATTTCCCTCAGTCAGGGAATTGAAGCGATTGAGGCGGAAATTCTGAAGCATCAGGCAGTCATGATCTGCGATATTCCGTCCCACGAGCGCAATCTTTTTTTGAAATTCTGCTTTGAGCATGACATCCGGTGTTATTGCCAGCCGAAGATTTCTGATATAATGATTATGAGCAGCGAGGAGATCAACATGTTCGACACGCCGCTTTTGTTGTTCCGCAACCGCGGGCTGACGGTAGAGCAGCAGGCGGTCAAGCGGTTTTTTGATGTTTTGATCTCGGCAGCGGCTCTGATCCTGCTGCTTCCTCTGTTTCTGCTGATCGCAATCCTGATCAAAGCCTACGACGGAGGTCCCGTTTTTTACCGCCAGGAGCGCCTGACAAAGGACGGGAAGGTTTTTATGGTCTATAAATTTCGCAGCATGAGAGTGGACTCAGAAAAGCAGGGCGCCCGCCTTGCTGCTAAGGGAGACAGCCGCGTCACGCCTGTGGGCAATGTGCTGCGAAATATTCATTTTGATGAACTGCCTCAGCTGCTCAATATTCTTGAGGGGGATATGTCCCTGGTGGGACCGAGGCCGGAGCGGCCGGAAATTGCTGCTGTGTATGAAAAAGAGATTCCTGAGTTTTCCTACCGCCTGAAGGTAAAGGCCGGCCTGACCGGATATGCGCAGGTCTATGGAAAATATAATACCAGGCCCTACGATAAGCTGAAGCTGGATCTGACTTATATAGAAAACTTTTCTTTCTTTCTGGATCTGCAGCTGATTGCGACTACTGTAAAAATCCTGTTCCAGAAAGAAAATACGGAGGGCGTTGAGCAGTGGCAGACAACCGCGTCGACGAAGGAGTCGGAGAGTACGCCGTGTAGTTCTTCTCAGGGTGTATCATCCTGTGAATCGCAGGAAATGTCATGCAGCATTTCCGAAAGTGATTCACAGGATAGATCTCATCTTGCCGGGAACCCTCACGAAAACCGAAATTCTGAAACAGAACTGACATCATATTCAGGGCATCCACATTCAGGTCGGCCAGGTCACCCGCTTGTCTCCGTGATTATCCCCGCGTACCAGTGCGCGGACACAATCGGTCAGGCGGTTGACTCCGCGCTTGCGCAGGAGGTACCTCTGGAAATCGTGGTGATCAATGATGATTCTCCAGACGATCTGGAGTCTGTTATGAACCGCTACAAAAGTATGCGTCAGGTTCGTTACTGCAAAAATAAACACAGTCTTGGTGCTGCCGCCTCGCGCAACCGCGGTGTAAAGATGGCAAAAGGCAAGTATGTCGCTTTTCTGGACGCAGACGACTGGTGGGAGAAGGATAAGCTGAAAAAGCAGCTGAAGCTGCTGGGAGAAGGCACTTCCTCGCCTGATGATTCTGCTCCGACTGGCAGTGTTTTAGATAGTACCGATACGTTTGGTACTGCTTCTGGGAATGCCGCATGGAATACCGCTTCGAATACCGTTTCGAAGGGCATTGGTGCAGGTGCTGCTGTGCAGGTGGGAGAGAGGCCGGTTCTGTGCGCAACCGCCCGTGAGCTGGTGACGCCGGACGGGAAACTGACCGGGCGGGTGATTCCTGTACATGAGTCCATCTCTTACAGAAGGCTTTTGCTTCACAATTGTATCAATTGTTCCTCAGTGGTGATTCGGACGGATGTAGCCAGAAAATTTCCTATGACGCATGAGGACAGCCATGAGGATTATATTACCTGGCTGCGTGTTCTGAAAAAATATGGAAATGCGGTGGCGGTGAATGAACCGCTGCTCAAATATCGATTAAGCAGCACCGGGAAATCCGGCAGCAAGCTGCAGTCTGCGAAAAAGACATACCGCGCCTATCGCTATGCGGGGTTTGGAGCGGCTTCGTCAGCAGGTTTGTTTTGCCTGTATGCGATCAACGGTGTCATAAAATATGCGCGGGCTTATATGGGAGGACGAAAGAAATGATTCAGAAACTAATTGCAAATATCAAAAAAACTAACGCGCCGATTGTGGTGGGACTTGACCCCATGCTCAGTTACATTCCGGAATCCATTACAAAGGCCGCTTTCGCAGAATATGGAGAGACACTGGAGGGAGCCGCAGAGGCAATCTGGCAGTTTAATAAGAAAATTGTTGATGCAGTATATGATCTGATTCCGGCTGTGAAGCCCCAGATTGCCATGTATGAGCAATACGGACTTCCCGGACTGGCTGTATTTAAAAGGACCGTGGACTATTGTCAGGAAAAGGGCCTTGTGGTGATCGGCGATGTAAAACGCGGGGATATCGGCTCCACATCTGCTGCATATGCGGCGGCACACCTGGGACGTGTACAGGTGGGCAGCCAGCTGCTGACCCCGTTCGGCGAGGATTTTGCCACGGTAAATCCTTACCTTGGCACGGATGGTATCAAGCCTTTTCTCGATGTTTGCCGGGAGGAGAAAAAGGGAATTTTTGTATTGGTAAAGACATCCAATCCCTCCAGCGGAGAGTTTCAGGATCGGCTGCTTATAAATCCATCCGCAGAAACAGCTGCTGAAGACGGATTTGTTTCTGGCAAAGCGGATTCTTGCAAACCGTTATATGAAGTGGTTGGTGAGAAGGTAGCCGAATGGGCCGAATCCTGCATGGGTGACGACTACAGCTACGTAGGCGCGGTTGTGGGTGCGACTTATCCGGAGATGGGCAAAATCCTGCGCCGTGTGATGCCGAAGTCCTTTATTCTGGTGCCTGGATACGGCGCGCAGGGCGGCAAGGCTAAAGATCTGGCACCTTACTTCAATGAGGATGGCTTGGGTGCGATTGTCAATTCCTCACGCGGAATAATCGCTGCGTACAGACAGGAAAAATACGCCTCCTTTGGAGCAGACCATTTTGCGGAGGCAAGCCGCGCGGCGGTTGTGGATATGATAAAAGACATAAATCAGGCACTGGAAAGATAAGTTCCGAAGGAATGATTTCATATCGAAAAAAGGCGGAAAATCAGTATGGGAGAAAAATCAATCACGCGGGCGGTCGTACTTTCACAGGAGAGGATTGCCTCCCAGATATACAGCTTGTGGCTGGAGGCGGAAACGATTGCAAAAAGTGCTGTTCCCGGACAGTTTATTTTTGTGTACAGCAATGATTCCGGACGGCTGCTGCCGCGTCCAATCAGCATCTGTGAGACAGACCCCGCGCGAGGTGCGCTGCGTCTGGTGTACAGAGTTGCGGGAAAAGGTACCGCGGAATTTTCAGGTTATCAGGCTGGTGACACACTTGAAATTCTGGGACCGCTCGGCAATGGATTCCCTCTGGAACGGTGTCCGGAAGGAAAAACTGCTTTCCTGATCGGAGGGGGGATTGGCCTGCCGCCCATGGTTGAGCTTTCCAAAAGACTGACGGGAAACGTGCAGGTCATAGCAGGGTACCGCGATGAGCTTTTCCTGGCGGAAGAGCTGGCAGCTCATGGGAAACTATATCTTTCCGCCGAAGATGCATCTTTAGTACGTAAAATTTCATATGCTCAGGATGTCTCTTTACCGGAGCAGAATGCTTCTTTCATTCAGGACGCCATTTTGATGGGGCAGGTCGCTCTGGCAGAAAATATGGAGGCTGGCAATGTATTCAGGAAAGCATGCTCGCACATCACGCATGGAAACGTAATGGACTGCATTCGTGAAAACAATCTGCACGCGGACGTGATCTACGCCTGCGGACCGACACCGATGCTGCGGGCCGTGAAAGCTTACGCGCAGGAAAACGGAATTGAGTGTTGGCTGTCGCTGGAGCAGCGCATGGCATGCGGGATTGGAGCCTGTCTGGCCTGTGTCTGCGAGTCGGCAGCAGTGGATGCACATTCGCAGGTGAAAAATAAGCGCGTCTGCAAAGAAGGGCCGGTTTTTGCAGCAGAAGATGTGATCCTTTGAATCTGATAGTTGTTTGGTTTGCTGTTTAATTATTGCGAGGATTATATTTAATGATTAACACAAAGGTATCAATTGCAGGTATAGAGTTAAAAAATCCGGTAATGACCGCGTCAGGGACCTTCGGCTCCGGCATGGAATACGGTGAATTTGTCGACCTGTCCCGTCTGGGTGCGGTCGTGACGAAGGGTGTGGCGAATGTGCCATGGCCGGGCAATCCCACCCCGCGCGTGGCGGAGATCCGCGGCGGGATGATGAACGCGATCGGACTGCAGAACCCGGGCATTGAGACCTTCTGCACGCGGGATCTGCCTTTTCTGGCACAGTTTGATACAGCAGTGGTAGTGAATGTCTGCGGGCATACGACAGAGGAGTATCTGGAGGTAGTGGAGCGCCTTTCTGTTGAGAGCGCCGTTGATCTGCTGGAAATCAACATTTCCTGTCCTAACGTGAAATGCGGCGGAATTTCTTTCGGACAGAATCCGGATTCTGTGGAAGAGATTACCCGGGAGATTAAAAAACACGCAAAGCAGCCGGTCATCATGAAGCTCAGCCCGAATGTAACGGATATCACTGAGCTGGCCCGTGCGGCAGAGGCCGGTGGAGCGGATGCACTTTCGATGATTAACACGCTGACGGGCATGAAGATTGATATCATCCGGCGGACGTTCGCTCTGGCCAACCAGACCGGCGGCGTCTCCGGACCCGCTATTCATCCAATTGCAGTGCGCATGGTCTATCAGTGTGCGCATGCCGTAAACATTCCGATTATCGGCATGGGAGGAATTTCATGTGCCGAGGATGCTCTGGAATTCATCCTGGCAGGAGCGACGGCCGTTGCCGTCGGCACGGCAAATTTCCGCAATCCGCATGCAACAGTTGACGTGATAGAAGGCATTGAGGATTATATGCGTTCCCAGAAAGTGGACGATATCCGAACGCTGATCGGAGCAGTACGGTGAGGATGCTGGGCTCTGAAGCGAAGCTCGAATACGGGGTACTACAGGCGTCAGTCAGGTTGTATTATTATGCGGCGAAAATGCCACGGAAATAACATTAACATCGGCGAAGCAGAGAGCAGTCAGCCGTACCTAAATGGAGTAGATACGCCTGCCAAGTAGCTTAAAATGGAAAGAAAATGGCAAAACTTGCCAAAGAGCTGAATAATGAATAAAAAATGGGCAACACTCCCTGACAGAAGGGAGGATGCCCATTTTGTTTTTCATTAGATCCAGGAAGCCAGAGACCAAAGCGCAGATCATTCATGCCAGTCTGTCAGGAAAAGAAAACCGATCTGCAATTCTATCTGAACTTATATTCGAACCCACATTCGAACTCATATTCCGGAAAAAGCGTGGCTTGTATCAGAAATATAGAATTGCCGTAAAAATGATCCTTTATCTGCTGCTGACAATTTTCCTCAATCTGTCAGCCATCGCCATTCACCGTGCCTCGCTGCAGCAGGGGATCGCAGAAGAAGTTCTGCGTTTTCACATTCTCGCCAACAGCGACAGCGAAGAAGACCAGAGTGTAAAATATCAGGTACGCGACGCTGTACTCGAGTGGATGTCCGTCCAGACAGATCCAGAGAGAGAGCCGGAGGACAGCCTCGATCGGGAAGAAACCCTGCAATTCATAACAGAAAACCTGAGCCAGATAGAAACCATCGCTAATACCGTCCTGAAAGAGCAGGACATGTCCTATCAGGCGAGAGCAGAAACCACCTGGAGCTATTTCCCCGACCGCACCTACGGCACATACACCTTTCCGGCCGGCTGGTACCAGACCCTTCGCATACGCCTCGGCGCCGCCAAAGGCCAGAACTGGTGGTGTCTGCTCTATCCGGCACTTTGTTTCTCCGACTGCCTCAACGCCGTCATCAGCGATAATGGTCAGACGAAACTGGAAGAGACCCTTACTGTTGAAGAATACCAGCTCCTCCTTAAAAACCCCTCTCTGTGGAAAATCGCATTTCGCTGGGCAGACTTCTTAAATTAGAAGCGATTCATGCATTACACAATGATGAGCCGATCCCTGAGGAATATCGAAATCAGCTCCGCCGACCGGCAGGTCCCGAGGACTATTAAAACGGCGCCGGTCCTTAGCGAAGCCGAGCCGTAAGGCGAAGGCTGAGCTTAGTACCGCTGCGCCGTTTTCTAAGCGAGAGCGTGTCCGAGGGACCTGCCGGTCGGTGGAGCGTCCGGGATATGCACTCTGGCCTACCCCCTCTTAAAGCCTGCCCTTTTTCTCAGTGTCGGATCCAGAATTTTCTTGCGGATCCGCAGGCTCTTCGGCGTCACCTCTAACAGCTCGTCTGTATCAATAAACTCCAGCGCCTGCTCCAGACTTAAAATCTTCGGCGGCGTCAGCTTCAGCGCCTCATCTGAGCCGGATGCACGCGTGTTGGTCAGGTGTTTGGTCTTGCAGACATTCAGTTCAATGTCCTCCGGCTTTGCGCTTTGTCCGATGACCATGCCAGAATAAACCTTTTCACCCGGCCCGATGAACAGTGTGCCGCGGTCCTGCGCGTTGAAAAGTCCGTATGCGACTGACTCGCCGCTCTCAAACGCAATCAGGGAGCCCAGGTTGCGGTAGGTCAGGTCTCCCTTGTACGGACCGTAGCCGTCAAAAATGGTATTCATGATACCGTTGCCCTTGGTGTCGGTCAGGAATTCCCCGCGATAGCCGATCAGTCCCCGGGATGGAATGGAAAATTCCAGCCGTGAATAGCCGCCCTGACCGATGCTCATGCCCTGCAGCTCGCCTTTTCTGAGACTGAGCTTCTGGATAACGGTGCCGGAAAACTCCTCCGGGACATCAATGTAGCAAAGCTCCATCGGCTCCAGCTTTTTGCCGCGCTCGTCCGTCTTGTAGATGACCTCTGCCTTGCTGACCGCGAATTCATAGCCTTCACGACGCATGGTTTCAATCAGGATGGACAGATGAAGCTCTCCGCGCCCGGAAACCTTGAAGGTATCCGTATCCTCCGTATCCTCCACCCGCAGGCTGACATCTGTATTCAGCTCGCGGTAGAGCCGGTCGCGGATATGCCGGGAGGTGACAAATTTGCCCTCCTGGCCGGCCAGCGGACTGTCGTTGACGATGAAATTCATGGAAATCGTCGGCTCTGAAATTTTCTGGAACGGAATCGGATCCGGCGCATCCGGCGCGCAGATCGTATCGCCGATGTGCAGATCGGCGATACCGGAAATTGCCACAATCGAACCGATGGTTGCGGTACGTACATCTACTTTATTTAAAGCGTCGAATTCGTAGAGCTTGCTGATTTTGACCTTATGCTGCTTGGACGGGTCGTGATGGTTGACAATGATCACGTCCTGATTGACGGAAATCGAACCGCGGTCCACCTTTCCGACGCCGATGCGACCAACATATTCATTATAATCAATGGTGCTGATCAGCACCTGTGTCGGCCCGTTTTCATCGCCCTCCGGAGCCGGGATGTAGTTCAAAATTGTCTCAAAAAGCGGCTGCATATCCTTGCCAGGTGTCCGGGCGTCCAGGCTGGCATAGCCGCCCTTTGCGGAAGCATAGACAAACGGGCAGTCCAGCTGCTCATCGGAAGCATCCAGCTCAAGGAATAACTCCAGCACCTCGTCCACAACCTCCTCGGGGCGGGCCTCCGGTCGGTCGATCTTATTAATGCAGACGATGACCGGCAGATCCAGATCCAGCGCGTTGCGCAGAACAAATTTGGTCTGAGGCATCGGTCCCTCAAAAGCGTCCACCACCAGGATAACGCCGTTGACCATCTTCAGTACACGCTCCACCTCACCGCCGAAATCCGCGTGGCCAGGGGTGTCGATGATATTGATCTTCGTATTTTTATAAGTGACAGCCGTATTTTTGGAAAGTATCGTGATCCCTCGCTCACGCTCCAGGTCATTGGAATCCATAATGCGCTCTGCGACCTCCTGATTCTGACGGAACACGCCGCTCTGCTTGAGCAGCTCATCCACCAGCGTGGTCTTGCCATGGTCTACGTGCGCGATAATCGCGATATTTCTGACATCTTCTCTTACCATTTCTTTCTTCTCTCCTGATAGATTATAGGAAACGACTTCAGCCGTTTACTGCTCCTGCGACAGGATTTTATTTTTCTCCATTTCGCACCTTTGCAAGTTTATCACAAATTTGCCAGAATACAAGGGCGATCAAAAAATTTCATTTAAAAAATCATTCAAAAACAGAATTGAAGTTCTATTTCCCGCTTTCTGCGAATAAATATGAATGATGGTAAACGAAATCTCATGTTTACTCTATACGAAGGAAGGGAGAAGCTTTGACATGACAGATAAGATCATTGAAAACAATCAGGTATCCATCATGGGAAAAATCATTTCCGGTTTTTCCTTCAGCCACGAGGTATTCGGGGAAGGCTTTTACATGGTGGATATCTCCGTGCGGAGGCTGAGTGAATCAACCGACATCATCCCCGTGATGATCTCCGAACGGCTGATGGATGTGACGAAGGATTACGAGGGATCCTACATACAGGTATTTGGACAGTTCCGCTCGTACAACCGACATGAGGAGAAAAAAAACAGGCTGGTACTTTCTGTATTTGCCCGGGAGGTCAGCTTTGTGGAAGATGACAGTGATAAAGTAAAAAGTAATCAGATTTTCCTGGACGGCTATATCTGCAAAACGCCGGTTTACCGGAGAACTCCGCTGGGCAGGGAAATCGCGGATATGCTGCTGGCGGTAAACCGCCCCTACGGAAAGTCTGATTACATTCCCTGCATCTGCTGGGGGAGAAATGCCCGCTTCGCCTCGGGGTTCGAGGTAGGGCATCATGTGCAGGTGTGGGGACGCATACAGAGCAGGGAGTATGTGAAGAAGATTGATGAGGACACTGCCATACGCCGCGTCGCGTATGAGGTGTCCGTAAGCAAGCTGGAATACCTGGAATAGCAACTGCGATGCAGGTCGCACCTTTAGAGGCAGCATAATAGAGAATCTGTCATGGTGTGACCTGTATCAACGCCGGCAATGCAGGAAACGTCACACGTCACATTCGCGCCACGCACCCCGCTGCAGGGGTCCTGCGTGTCAGCGGCACGCGCTCAGGATCGATCGAAGCGGGGCGCAGAACCAAGAGAACGAGTAACCAGGAAACCAGGAAACCTTCCTGTCTTTGTCCGGCTTGCAATTCATGGAAAGTTGTAGTAGAATGATGCCAGTTTTCGAGTGATGCGTGTGCAGCGAACGCAGAATGTCTGCGGCAGAGGAGTGCCTGTATCTGAGGGCAGAAATTACGCACACAGGAACCGGGAGGAAAACGTATGAGTGGACGTAAGGTACATATTTATTGCGGCAACGGAGCTGGAAAGACCTCAGCTGCCCTGGGAAAAGGAATCCGCGAAGCGAGTATGGGGAAAAGCGTGATCGTGATTCAGTTTCTCAAGGAAAAATATACCGACAGGACCGCTGAATATTTTAAAAGACTGGAGCCGGAGCTGAGAATGTTCCGCTTTCAGAAATTTCCGGAAAACTATGAGAACCTCTCGGACCGAGAGCGGGAGGATGAATGCAGGAATATTAAAAACGGTCTGAACTTCGCCCGAAAGGTTCTGGTGACGGGAGAGTGCGACATTCTGATCCTCGATGAGATACTGGGGCTGACGGACCGGGGCATTGTGCCGATGGACGAGCTGCGGGAGCTGATAGATTCTGTCGGGGAAGGGATGGAGCTGTATCTGACGGGTACCAGCCTTTGCAGGGAATTGTGGAACTGCGTGGATGAAGTGACGGAGATGACTGCGCCGGATTTGCCGCAGATCGAGTGACGGAGATGACTGCGCCGGGTTTGCCGCAGATCGAGTGACGGGTATGACTGTGCTGGAGTGTGCTGCATTTTGAAACCGGGTTTAAAAAGACTCGATAAGGTACGGTAAGACGACTGCATCCTGCCGCGCCGGCACTGAAAAATGATTTCAACCAGTGGAAAAGAGACGGTATCATTTTATTACCGTTTCTTTTTTTGCATAGAGGTCGGAAAGGACAGCCATTGCGCGAAAAACTCATAAAAAAAGATTGCACATTTGTCAAAGACTGTGTACAATATCAAATTAAGGAGTTTGTTATGACAGAAAATGGGAAGCTTTCAGAAAGAAAGGAGCCGCGGCGCGGCTTTACAGGTGAAAGATTATTTTGGGCAGATACAGGAATACTTTAAATTCTTTGAAACGTGGTTTGCGTATAATGTGGCTCTGCTTGTTCTGTCTGCCGGCATGGATAGCCTGTGCCCTGAGCGTCTGCGCGGAGACTTCAGACGCAGATCAGTGGATCAAGACGGTTTATAATGAGAACAATGGCCTGGATACCGGTGAGGCAAATGCTGTGCTTCAGACCTCTGACGGTTACATATGGATTGGCAGCTATGGCGGCCTGCTTCGCTATGATGGCGTGGATTTTGAGAATTTCAGCATCGGGGACAACTCGGTGGGATCTTCGAGCATCCGAGCTCTTTATGAGGATGAAAGCGGCCGTCTTTTTATTGGCACAAACGATGTGGGTGTCTATGTTTATGAGGATGGATGCTTCCAGAGCGTTCCTCTGGAAGATGGCGGGACGGATTATTATTCTGTTCGGTCCTTCACAGAAGATGCGGAGGGGAATGTCTATGTGGGGACAACATCCGGACTTGCGCGGATTGCCGCGAGGACCGAAGATGCGGATTCGGGCAGTACGGACATCAATCTCCCGGATGAAGGCAGTGCAGACAATGATAACTCTGACAACGATAGCGCGGACAATGACAGTACAAATATTGGCAGTTCAGATGACGAAAACGGAGATGAAAGTACGAAGGACAGTTCCGGGTTTTATCTGGTTCCGGTGGAAGGCGCAGAGGGAATGGTGGTTTATGACCTTACCTGCGACAGTGACGGCGTGATCTGGGGCTGTGCGGAGGACAGTGTGCTTCTTCTTATAAAGGACGGGGAGCTTATTGGAACGCTGGGTGCAGATACCTGGTTTCAAAATGACTGCTACAGTGTCTTTGCCTCGTCAGACGGCAGCATCTATCTTGGCAGCGGCGGCAGCGAAGCGGTCCGGCTTGAAAGAACCGGCTCTGGTTATGATGTGAAGGATTTCGAAGTAGATATATTGGATATGGGCGGCCTTTACGCTGCTAACCGTTTTTATGAAACGTCGGACGGTACGATATGGGTTCTCTGTGACGATGGAATTGCCTGCCTGGACGCGGAGGATGCATTTGAGACACCGGAGGGAATGGCAGGCATGATTTCCTGCTGTGGAATGATCGAGGATTATGAGGGAAATTTCTGGGTTGTTTCAAGCCGGACGGGGATGACTTATTTTTCGGAGGGAAAATTTTACAATTACAATGACCGCGCCGGTCTGGAAGGTCAGGCTGTGAATGCAATTGTCCGGCAGGGAGGATTTACTTATCTGGGTACAGACAGCGGCCTGATCATTCTGGATGAGAATTTTGAACAGGTGGAGAATGAGCTGACAGAGATGATGGAGTCCAAGCGCGTGCGGCACATTACCTGCGACAGCAATGGTGTTTTCTGGTTTTGCGTTTACGGTACCGGTCTGGTGCGTTATGATCCCGAAGAGAATGGGATTCTGCTTCTGACAGAGGAGGACGGCCTGCTCGGCAATCAGGTCCGTATGACGCTGGAGCTGAGCGATGGCTCGCTGGCGGTAGCGGGTTCTTCCGGGATTGATATCATCAGGGACGGTGAGATTTCCAGCAGCTATGGCTCGGATGTGCTTCCCTATTCGTTTGTTCTTTGCATGTATGAGACGGAAGACGGTACGCTTGTCGCGGGAAGCGACG
>JAJQFO010000296.1 GCA_021201095.1 Lachnospiraceae bacterium | reverse complement strand
GGTTTATGGCTATGAGGGGAGTTCGAAAGGTCTGATCAGCGCGGAAAATACGACAGAGCCGGATACGAAGGATAAAAGCGCAAATGTCGTATGGACCCGGTTTGTTATTACTGTTTTGCATAGAAATAGTGAGCAGCAGGAGGAATTGCTGATTCCGGCCAGTCTGAAGAGGAGCGCCGCCTATCATCTGGATATGGCCTGGAACAGTGAGCCGGTTGATTACGAAGAATACGACGAATGCCTGGACAAGATCAGTCAGTCCGAGGAAAAACTGGAATTTGCAAGAAGAGGGATCCTGCGGCAGGGAGCCGGGGAAAACAGTCCTTATACGGAGTTTATCCGCCGGATGTCCTATAAGATCGGCGCAGGACTTCTGGAAGAAGGAAAGGAAAAGGAGTTTCTGGATTTCCTGAAGATGGATTTCCTGTCTGCGGATTCACTTACGAAGCTGCTTAGACTCAGCAATCAGAAAGGGATGACAGTCTGCTCTGCTTACATTATGGAGATGCAGAACAAAAAGGAACGAAAGAAGGCTGGATTCCGGCTGTAATGGAATATTCCAGGGAAGCAACGAGCCAAGTAGCCGGAGCTGCGAAGATCAAAGTAATTTGAAATGGGGAGACTGCATATTTATACGCTGCAAAGTGGTCGGGGCAGGAACGTGAGGGAAAACACATGGAAGAGGATAAGGCAAAAAGGATCGCAGCTGAAGTACTGGAGTCCTGCCGGAATCAGACTTATTTTCAGCTGCGATACCTGGAACACGCAATTTTTTATCTGAAACTGGAGGAGCGGGAGAACATTACGGCAGGCAGTGACGGCAGAAAGTTTTATTATGGAGCGGACTATCTGCTGCGTCGATATTTACAGTCGCCGGATGCGGTGAGCTGTGATTTTCTGCATACCGTCTTTCATTGCCTCTACCAGCATCCGCTTCAGGCAAAGGCGTATGACCAACGGTACTGGGACCTGGCAGCGGACATTGCAGTGACAGATGTCCTCACAGAACTGCTGCTGCCGCAGATGATTTGCGAAATACCGGCACAATGTCTGGCCGTCACAGGACGTCTGAAGCAGAAAGTACCGCTGATGTCCGCACCACACATCGCACGCTATCTGATGATGGAGGAAAAGAACATCGAGAAAAATCTCGGGTTAAGATATGAAAAGCTTCAGGAACTGTTTGCCCGAGATGAACACACATTCTGGAAGTATCGGGAAATGCCAGATAAGGAGTCACAGCAGAAAACAAGTAAACTCCAAAAGCCTGGTATTTCTCAAAACCCACAAAACTTCAGCGATGAACGCATGGAGGATGAGTGCCTGGAAGAGATAAAAGAAATCGGCAACGCTGCGGAAAGCATGGGGAGCGGAGCAGAATCAGACGATCAGCTCCGGGAAGACTGGAATGAGATTGCGGAAAATGTGATGCTGAGTGCACAGAGTTTTGCAAAAACGCAGGGAGATCTGCCGGGATGTATGGTACAGACATTGCAGAGGCTGACAAGAGAGACTTATGATTACACTGATTTTTTGAAAAAATTTGCGGTGCTTGAAGAAAACATGAAGCTGAATCAGGACGAATTTGACTATCTATATTATTTATATGGTTTAAACCAACTGGGACGAATTGCACTGATCGAGCCTCTGGAGTACAAGGAAGAATACCTGATCCGCGACTTTGTGATTGCAATAGATACCTCCGGTTCCTGCAGCGGCGAGCTGGTACAGCGTTTCCTGAATAAAACCTACAATATTCTGAAAAGCACGGAGAGCTTTACCAGAAAAGTGATGATTCATGTGATCCAGTGTGACTGCGTGATTCAGGATGATACCGTTATAGAAAGTCTTGACGATCTGGAATCGTATACAAAGAACCTGGAACTGAAAGGACTTGGAGGCACAGACTTTCGCCCGGTTTTTGCTTATGTGGACGAGCTGTGCACAAATCATGAATTTCGTGATTTACGCGGGCTGATCTATTTCACCGACGGATATGGCATCTTTCCAGGACAACCGCCCAAATATAAGACCGCCTTTGTGTTTTTAAACAGAGAGGATCAGGTATGGGTGCCGCCCTGGGCAATGCGTATGTATCTGGATGGAGAGAATGTCTGAATTTAGATTTTGCATGATTGCTTCAGATAATTATCAGAACAGATTTTAGTTGTAGTATCATGCCCTTTTGTCGCTCGAATCATTGAATGCCTGTGCTTCGAAAACAGATCAAATGTGTACGAAAGCTAAGGCATAAAACACATAAAATGCTGCCGCTTTTTCAGCATGACATGTTTTAAAAGAAAATGGAGACGAAAATGAACATTAAAGAAGCAAAAGAGGAAATCCGGCGGGCAGTCGAGGTGTATCTGGACAAGAATGAGTTTGGGGATTATACGATTCCCATTTCAAAACAGCGTCCGATTTTTATGGTGGGAGCACCCGGGATTGGTGGTTCTGTTATAATAAGACTAAGTTAGCAAATATCCTTTAAAATCAAGGGTTTGCACGACTTAGTCTTATTTCTTTTATATCACGGAAGTGGTATGGATGCAACCAAAATCTGAGGTTTTTCGACTAAGTATCGTGTAAATGTGATGGAGGTAGTTCGCTGCTTAGTCCTACTACTATTACTTCATCCAGAGGGCGGTCGGTGCCCGGTGCTCATTCGAGCTTCCCATAAAAGCATATCGGGTATAAAAAATCAATCTTAAACCAAAGATAAATGTGCAAGGTGTAGTGTGACTAATAAGCGGATTATGTTGACTGGATACAGGACAGGCGATGTAATCTGTTATTTTTTTCAGAAAGGAAAAATCATTATGAGAGTCTTAGCGGCAGTTGCAGTTATTTTTGGTTTGGGTTTTAGCCTGATTCTTTACTGTGCCATTATCGTCGGAAGCAGGGCTGATGCGGAGATGGGCATTGACGACGGAGAAAATTATCTGGAAATACCGCAGGATAAATCTGAGAACGAGAATGCTATGCGGGAGGGTCGTCTATGGGACAGTCAGGAATCATAACAGAGTCGTACAAGGGAAAGGAGAATACCACGTACCATGACATTGCTGCATTGTTTAAAATTTATCGCGCGGTGTCCTGGAATATGCAGATCCGTATCAACCAGCTGAACCGTCAGATTCAGCTGGAGTACGGAACGGACGTGGATGACTTTTTAAATAAGGTTTATCAGGCGGGCATGGATATAGATACGGATATCGAAAATTTCGAACCGCGGGTTGAGATCATTAACCGGTCGAACCAGTTTTTGAAGCTGATCGATGAAGCGGTAGACCTGGTGCGGAAGTTTCATCCGCATGGAGAACGTTATTACTGGGTTCTCTATTACAGCTATATGTCGCCGTATAAGGCAGAAAATATTGATGAGGTTCTGGATGAACTGGAGCCGCATTTCCCAAAGATTCCGAGGATTCACAGGACTACCTACTTCCGTTGGCGCGATCAGGCACTTGATGTTGTGGGAAGTGTTTTGTGGGGCTATGAGCGGGAAAGCCGGCAGATTTTGACGCACTTTAAAGAGGTTTATGAGAAATAACTGATTTGAAAAAAATGAGAGCGTTGTATCAAATATGGAAGGGAGATTTCTGATATGATGATTTTTGCATTGGATACTGGAAATGACAAAATTAAGACTGAGACAGCGGTGACACAGGCAGGATTAAAAAAGCTTGATTATAAACCGGAAGCGACAGAGGAAGCACTTTATTTTAACGGAGAGTATTACATAGATACGGTAGAAAGACTTTCCTATTTGTATGATAAGACTGTAGATGACCGTTATTATATCCTGGCGCTTCTGGCACTGGCGAGGGATCTGGAGAATGCAGATACGAAAAAACTGACGACAAAGGGGCTGATCGAGGTGGCATTGCTTGTAGGGCTTCCTCCGGCTCATTACGCGGCACTGTGTGAAAAATTCAGGCAGTATTTTTACCGGGACGGAAATCCGGTCAGCCTCGGATATAAGGGAAAAAGCTACAGCGTGGTGTTTAGCAAAGTGGAAGTAAATATCCAGGGCTACGCAGTTTATCTGATGCTTAATTCCAGGATGAAGCTGAACGACAACAACAAAGTATGCCTGATCGACCTGGGCGGTATGACGATGGATTACCTGCTTCTGCGCTATGGGGAATTGGATAAGGCGGATTCATTGGAAGTAGGGATGATTACACTTTACGGGAAGATCCGCTCGTCCATCAACCGACGCTGCCATATGCTGCTCGACGAAGCGGATATCTATAACATCTTAAAGAAGAATAAGACAAGGTTTTCGGATGAGATTATCGGATATGTGTTAGATATCGCAAGAGAGCATGTGATTGAAACATTGGGTACTTTTCGCGAAGCAGGAATTGATTTTCATACGACTGTTACGATATTTGCGGGCGGCGGCTCGATCGTGCTGGCGGATGTGATTAAGGACGTGTGGGAGAGATACCGCAGCGAATATTATATCGTCGATGATATCCATGCAAATGCGAAAGGCTATAAGATCAAATATCAGATCGAATGCGCGATGAACCAGAATGGGTGAGAGCTATGAGTAAAAAAGATCCGTTTCGTTTCACAGTCAGGCTTGACATTACAGACAAGGAGCACAGGGAGGTCGCCGCATATTTGAACCGGATAGGCCGCAGGAAAGCACGTGTGATTGTGAAAGCAGTTCAGGCATATCTGCGGGAAAGTGATGAGGAGCAGCAGCTTCTTCTAGGTCTGACATGCAGCCAGGCAGAGCAGCCGCTGGAAAAAGACAGAGAGCCGGATAAAAAAGATATGATGGCGAAAGACAAGGTTCCTGCCGGGAGAACAATAGAAATCGAAAATGTGGAAGCGAAAGAAAGGGATGCAGCTGCAGAAAATCCGGGAATCCAGCCGGTCGAAGACCGTCATTTGGATATGGATGTCGGCATAGACGGTTACCAGATTGATCAGGCAGAGGTAGAACTGATGCGCAGGAACTTTGAAAAGCTGAGAAGGGAAGGGTGAAAGGTATGAGGAGAGCATACATGAGTACGGTAGTGAAAATTATGGTGAGTATCGCGCTGCAGATCATTGCATTGTCCGCGCTGCGTTATGAACTATATATGTTTGGAGCGGGAGTGATCATCGCAGATATCGTTTACCTGTACGTTATAATGATTTTGGATGTGAAAAAGAGCCTGGGGAAGCGGATTTGCAGGAAGTGTGGCACTGAGTTTGCAAGGAAGCTGAGGGTGTGTCCGGCATGCGGCGAAGCTTACAGAGAAGTAGATATGGAGAAAGAATTTTCCGCAGTGATAGCAGGCGAAAATGAGAAAGAGACCGAAAAAAGCCCGGAGCAGATTAACAGGGATTATGAGCGGATTGAGGAAATGAATGTCGAAGCAGCGTTCTCCCTGGATGAATCAGATATTGATGAGATCATCCGCGAAAAGCAGTTAAGGGATGACAGCGAATAAGAGGAAAAATGTCATATATAATCAGCAGGAGCAGTCAGATGTACTGCTCCTTTTTCAATGCGCGGAGGGCAGCATATTGCTGTCTTGGAGCAGGAAATATGGATGTTCGTCTTGTTTGTAGTGAAAGGGGCTGATATAATGGGGGTATCGTAGAAAAGAAACAGATTGGCATATACCATGGGAATAAATATTGATGATGCCGACTGGTATACAGTCATTGCCCGGAAGGCGAGGTGATCATATGATAATTAATGA
>JAJQFO010000216.1 GCA_021201095.1 Lachnospiraceae bacterium | reverse complement strand
TAGCATTTCCACCAAAGACGCCGCTGATTGACGGACTGCTTTACAGCGGCACTTATCTCTTTGCCGGCTCTCCCAAAATCGGCAAATCATTCTTCATGATGCAGCTTGCCTATCATGTGGCGATGGGAATTCCATTATGGAATTATCCGGTACGGCAGGGAACGGTTTTGTATCTTGCGCTGGAAGATGATTACGCCAGACTGCAGAGCAGGCTTGTCCAGATGTTCGGTGTGGAATCGACTCCGAATCTGGTCATGACAACGCAGTCCAGAACACTGATCGGCGGACTTGTTGAGCAGATGGAACGCTTTATGCAGAGAAACTCGGACACACGGCTCATCATCGTTGACACACTTCAAAAGGTCAGAGAGATCGGCGGAGAGGCGTACAGTTATGCGGCTGATTATCAGAGCATCACGGAGCTGAAATCGTTCACGGACAGGCACAACATTTGTGTTTTGATTGTCCACCACACGAGGAAAATGGAAGCCAGCGACAGCTTTGATATGATATCCGGCACGAACGGCCTGCTGGGTGCTGCGGATGGAGCGATTATCCTGCAAAAGAAAAAGCGGGTGGAGAACACCGCGAAGATGATGATTGTCGGCAGAGATCAGGAGGACCAGGAGCTGACCCTGGAATTTGACCGGGAACACTGTTTCTGGAAGCTGACCAGAGCGGAAAAGGAGCTTTTCAAGAGAAAGACCGATCCGCTGCTTCTTGCTGTTGTCGAATTTATGAGAGAACGGCGGGAATGGACAGGCAGCGCGACCGAGTTTCTGGAGCTTATGCCGGATACGCAGCTCAAGCCGCAGGCTTTGACGCGAAAGCTGAATGTCAGCGTCTCGGTACTTTATAATGAATTTGGCATCAACTACACACAGAACAGCCGGAGTTATGATAAACGCACGTTTACTTTAAAGAAGGTTGAGGAAAAAGATAGCGATGACTCTTTGGATGACGCTATTTTATGACAGTGACTGGTATAAAAATACCGTCATAAGCGTCATACCGTCATACACTGCTAATTACACCGGGGCTGTATTGTCAGTTTCGGCTTTTTTGAATTTACGGAGGATTATATCTATGGAAAATACAAATAACACATCAAAGAAAATTCCGTATATCAAGCGTACTATTGATGGGCGCACCTATACGGTTATGGTTCATTTTAACACTGAAACAAAAGATACGGCAAAGGATAAGGTGAAGCGGTTGCTGAAGCGAGAGCTGCAGAATCAAAATTTTGCCGGATAAGAAAGAAGCATACACCTGTCGAGACTGTTATGTTGGCAGGTGTATGCTTAAAAGAACATTATGCTAAAGAATGCTGTCAATATCTCTCGCAGCATAAATCAATCTGCGGACTTCCATTACATTGCCTATCACTACGTAAAAAACAATATAGTTCCGTACATAAATCCGATAATAGGTATGATCTCTTTTCTTTGCAGAGTGGTATGGTTCAAAGGCAAGCGGATTGTCCAGCCTTTTCATGATTGCTTCATCAATATCGTCTATTAACCGGTCGGCCGCTTCCTCGTTCTGCAGAACGTTGGAGATGTAATCGACGGTTTCAAGAAGATCCTGCTCAAATAACGGCAGATAACTAAGCTGGTATGATTTATTTAGCATGGGCGGCTCTCCTGGCGTTTGCAAATACGGTTTCATGAGATAATCGCTTGCTGGTGGATGCGGCCTGTCTGTCTGCTTCATCCAGCTTTAGTTCAACATCATCCGTGAGAGCGGAGTATTGTTCAAGACTAAGGACAACCATAGCGCCGTAGCCGTTTTTGGTCAGATATACTGGCTGGCCTTCGCTGACCATGCTTTCTATTTCTGGAAATTTATTTCTTAAGTCGGATACAGGACGAATCTGGATCATAATAACGCCTCCTCTATGTTTTTATTATCATAATTTTATCAAAATATTATCACGAATGCAACGGAAAGATGAAAATACTAAAAAGTTCTTGACATTTAGTTACAGGCAAGACCTTAAAATCCATCCTTGTGAGTTGTGGTGCTCGTCTGGCTCCGTTTGATATTGACGAGCTTCGGGAGATTACGTCTTATGACGAGCTGGCACTGGATACGGTCGGTGACAGGAAAACAGCCCTGTTTCTGATTATGTCGGATACGGATGCCACGTTCAATTTTCTGATTTCCTTGATCTACACGCAGCTTTTTAATCTGCTGTGTGAGAAAGCTGACGATGTGTACGGCGGCAGGCTGCCGGTTCATGTACGGTGCCTGATTGATGAGGCGGTGAATATCGGTCAGATTCCAAACCTGGAAAAGCTGGTCGCAACCATCCGGAGCCGTGAGATTTCCACTTGCCTGGTATTGCAGGCGAAAAGCCAGCTGAAAGCAATCTACAAGGACAATGCTGACACGATCATCGGAAACATGGACAGCCAGATTTTCTTAGGCGGTTCGGAACCGACCACGCTGAAAGAATTGAACACGGCTCTGGGCAAGGAAACGATTGATATGTTCAATACCTCGAATACAAGAGGGAACAGTCCATCGTATGGGCAGAACTATCAAAAACTCGGTCATGACCTTGCTTCGATTGATGAGCTTGCGGTACTGGACGGCGGGAAATGCATCCTGCAGCTGCGCGGTGTCCGTCCGTTTTTGTCAGATAAGTATGACCTGACGCAGCATCCGAATTATAAGTACACGTCTGACGCTGACCTAAAGAATGTTTTTGACATCGAAGCGTTCCTGCACAGGGAAATGGAGCTGCAGCCGGATGACATGTTTGATTCGGTCGATATGGATGTTGAAGAACAGATGGAAAAGAAACAGACAGAGCGGCGGAAAAACAAAGCCGCCGCTCTGTAATGTTAATAATTCGCTGACAGCGGGAAAGGAGGTGCTATATGGCTGACAGGAACGAAAGAACGGCTCCTGCGTGGCAGGGTGCTTTGCAGGGACAGGGTGCTCCGCAGGGACGCACGGGTGCGGATGAGGTTACCGTCAAATTCGGGAAAGGGCTGGTAGGTGATGTATGGGACGCTTTATACCGTGGAGGATACCGGTAATCTCGCTGATTACGGTGTGGACTTTGATGTGTATTATGATGACCATTCGAGCGCACTTGCACATGGACATCAGACATGGGAAGCCTACTATGCGGGCGGTGACGGGGAGGAAATCGAAGTCACGACCACAGAGACGGTGGATGTCTGCTATGTCTCTCTTGAGACGACCAGCTTTGAGAGTATTCTGGCAAGCCGGATGTCGGATGAAGAATCCGAGGTTTACGATGTTTATATGCAGACCTATGGCGGCAGGATTTACTTCGGCTCACCGGTGGACTTCAACTGGCATTATTATGTGAGCGGCGAGTATGGCTATCGCTGCGAGGGTACCCGCGTGACGGAATCCGACAGCCTGGAGATCACGGTTCCATCCGGCACGGAAGTCCTGTCTGTGATGGATGGTAAGGTGAAATCGGTATCCAATGGTAAAGTGAAGCTGACGGACGGAAACGGTTCTGTGATCACGCTCGGCGGGTTAAGCAGTATCAGCGTATCTGCGGGAGATACGGTGGAAATGGGAGAGACGATTGCAAAGGTAAGCAGTTCCGGTGTGTTGACGATCACGTTCACGTACAAGGGAAGCAGTCTGAATCCGTATTTTTATCTGGATATCGGCGAAAGCGAATTGTATGAAAATACAGGCAGCGCGACCGGGAAAGCGGCGCTGCTGATTGCGAAAGCCTATCAGTATCTGGGTGTGCCGTATGTGTGGGGCGGTTATAGTCCGAGCGGCTTTGACTGTTCCGGGTTTGTGTCTTACTGCATCAATAACTGCGGTGCGGGATGGAATTACGGACGTCTGACCGCGAACGGTCTGCTGGATGCCTGCACGGTCGTTTCTTCCACGGAAGCACAGCTGGGAGACCTGATCTTTTTCCAGGGAACCTACAACACCTCCGGGGCGAGCCATGTCGGCATTTATCTCGGAAACGGTCAGATGATTCACTGCGGTTCACCTGTACAGGTGACCAGTATCACATCGTCCTATTGGCAGTCTCATTTTTACTGTTTCGGACGTCTGTCGTAAAAGCGACTGGAAAAAATGAGATTAATTCAGTAATAACGGGCAGGTGATGCGTTCTCTTGCCCGTTAAACAATGCACAGGGGCGAAAATGTCCCTGTCTGATAAAAGGAGGAACCATGAGCGCAAAATTAGAGAAGATTGGCGCGGACCTGGCGAAAGCCCGTGCCAAATCAAAAGAGTGGGATTCCAGAGTAAAGAAACTGGAAGCACAGTACAAGGAGCAGGAAAATCTGGAAATCTGCAGTGTCACGCATTCCTATAACCTGACTCCGGACCAGCTTGCAAAGCTGCTCGAAATCGCAAAGACCATGCCGCCGGAAAGCATACAGGCGCAGGCGGCAATGAATGAATCCATGAACAGGAATGAGGAGGTCGAACCGAATGAGGATTAAGTTGAGTTATATGCTGCTGCCGCTGGTATTTTGCATCGGGCTGTTTTCGTGCAGGACATTTGCTTATGTTGACAGCGATGTGAATGCCGATGCGGAGGAAGCGGAAGAAACGGTAATTGAAATTTTGTCGTCGAACAGCACAACCGCAGAGACGGAAAGCACCGAAGCGGGAACTGCCGAAACAGAGAAGACAGTCAGTGTGACCATTTCAGAGGATGGAACCTACACGTATTCTTACGGTGGTTACGAGTGGACGGTTCGCAGCACAGAGACGGAAAATGGCGAAAATGGAGAAATCACTGTGACCAGCACAGCGAGTGCGGACAGCGAAGCCAGTGATGATGCAGACAGCACTGGAACTGCTTCAGATGGAGAAACCACGTCGTCCGCGACCGGAACTGTGGTAGGCATCAACAGTTATCTGAATCTCCGTACCGGAGCAGGAACGGATTATAAGGTGATCGGTAAACTTGAAAACGGAACCGAGGTAGAGATCATCAGCGAGGAAAACGGCTGGTATCAGGTGACGGTACCGGAAATGACCGGATATGTTTACAGCGGCTATCTGGAAGTTTCAGATGATACGGATGCCGCTGAAAGTACCGTAGAAATCTCTGACACAGAGACGGTACTTGCCCTGCTTGAGTCAATGCTGGGAAGTGATACGGAAGAAACCGAATCCGAACCGCTTACGCCTGATGGCAATCTGAACCTTGTAGACGACATCGGCACGGAGACCGAATCCGGCAAGCAGTTTATCACGGTGGAGACCAAAAACGGGAATTACTTCTATCTGATCATCGACCGAGATGACGAGGGAGACAGTACCGTTCACTTTTTGAATCAGGTAGACGAATCCGATCTGCTGTCTCTGATGGACGACGAGGACGTGGAAGCATATGAAGCGTCCCTCGCCGAAGCGGAAACAGAGACAGAGGACGAGACGACCTATGGAACCAGCGCTTCAGGAACAGACGCAGAGAACGGAACTGTGGAAACGGAGAGCGAGCTGATCGAAGAATCTGAATCTGATGGAACGAGTACAGCGAATATGCTCCCTATTTTCCTGTTAATTCTTCTGGCGGCAGCTGGCGGCGGTATCTTCGCTTACAGTAGATTCAAAGCCAAAAAGGATGAGGAATCGAAGCCCGATCCGGATGCCGACTATGAAGACGAGGAGGAAGAAGAAAGCGAGGAACTGGAGCCGTTCGGTGGATACGGCTATTCCGGGGAAGAACCGGAAG
>JAJQFO010000229.1 GCA_021201095.1 Lachnospiraceae bacterium | reverse complement strand
AGACTAAATTCAACTTGTCCCCCTTCAGAGTGGAATTTACTTTTTCACTTCAGCAATCTTAAAAAATTTAAAATCAGGGGTTGCTTTTTCGGATCTATTGTATTATAATACCACTTGCGTCAAGAAATGATTGAAGCGATGCGGCTAAAAAGATAAGACATAGGACATGCGCGATTAGCTCAGTTGGTAGAGCACCTGACTCTTAATCAGGGTGTCCAGGGTTCGAACCCCTGATCGCGCACTGAAAGCACTGTTTTCGATGACAATGAGAGCACCGGGGGCGGTGTTTTTTTCATGTTGTCAAAAAAGCCAGTGTTTATGCGGGGGTGCGGGTTTTCGAGACCATGTCCGGCTGCTTCTTTTCCCCTGCTTTGCAGGTGTATCGAAGGTGTCTGGGTGCATAAAAGTTTGAATACACTTGAATACACCCAGTTGAATACATTCCCGTGAATACAGATTCGTGAATACACTTTTCTGAATACGACTTCCTGAATACACTTTCTTGAATACAGGATTCTGAATAAGGTATCCCGAACACTGTCTCTGAGATTTTCACATGAACACGTTCAGATTTTAGGACTCAATTTTTAAGTGCATCCCTGATTTTCTGCAGCTTTTCTGTTTCCGTGCTGCAGTCAAATGCATAATTTCTCAGTGTTGTGCGCTCTGAAGAATGACCAGCCACCGTCCGGACTGTGTTGATGCTCACCTTGCCGTCAATCAGCTTGCTGATGTATGTCTTGCGCGTCTTGTGGGAACTCTTCTGGATGATTCCCATTATTTTACAATACTTGGTGTACAAAGACGCGATCGAACGTTCTGTAGGCGGTTTTCCATTAATGGAAAAGATATACTCATTTTCCGCATGAAGTTCCTGCTGACGAGCCCTTGCAGTCTCTATTAATGCTTTCGCTTCTGAGGTCAGCGGTACATAACGGTCGCCGCATTCTGTCTTTGGATGCTCAACAACCTCATTCGTATCGCGGCGGATCATTCGCTGAACATGGAGATAGTCTGGTGACTCAATATCCGAGAATTTTACCGTAACCAGTTCTCCAATGCGCAGCCCTGTCTGCATCTGGAAGAGCAGAGCAATTGGCGCAAGATCATAGACCTTCACATGATTGTGGTAGTCCTCCCACGCCAGTTCGCTCATGATCTGAATAAGATGTAGTAAAGAGCTTTACAAAGGCATAAGTAAAAACAGATGATGGAATATCAATGTAAATACATACCAGCAGATAATATACCGACACATATGACGCCAGAGCTCAACAAGGATATAATCAACTATATCCAGACGGTAACTTTTGAGGAAACAAAGGGGCGTATTTATTTATACCCATTGGATTATCTGGGAGCGGATGCTGCGCAGCTTGTGACTATACGCGATCTGCAGATGACTTGTCCGGCGTTTGATTTGTATGGATTTGTATGGTTTTACATTGTACATATTTGATCCGCGAGAGTGATGTTACGGGGCGCTCCAAAACAGTACAGGAGTATTTTTCTGCTGTGGCAGCCAGCCATTGTTTGCAGGAGAAGGGAGTACTGTCAGAGCGGATGCTGTACTTTGATGGCAAATTGCTTCGGGAGTATTCTTTCGCTGATTCTCTTGATTGCCTTGAAAAGCGGAAAAGGAGAGACGGCGACCCTTATTTTCTCGGATAGTCGTGGACAAATTACTTTCAGACAGCTATAATGTGACCAGAAGGAATTTGCGGCGCTTGCGCCGGGAAATTTCGATGGTCAACGAGCAACGCAGTTTCGAGCAGGAAGTGATTACAAGCTCAGGAGAGTCAGGAGAGCCAATAAATCGGCAGATAAATAAATCGGCCGTGGAGGAAGGGGGCAGAGCAGATGGGGTATTATCTGAATCCGGAAGATATCATTGATATTTACAGAAGAGAAACCGTGAAACCATATTTTGTGGATAAAACGGAAATGCTAAACGAATTAATTCCTCTTGTGGAACAACAGGGCAGTTATATCTCTGTCACAAGACCGCGTAGATTTGGGAAATCCGTGGTGGCTGCAATGATTGGTTCTTTCTTTGGCAAGGGCGTGGACAGCAGCGAAGTTTTTGCCCGTCTCAAGGTTGCCGGGAATGAGGATTATGCGAAGCATTTGAACCAGCACAATCTGATCTATATAGATTTCAGCAGGGATGTGGTAAACTGCACTTCTTATGAACAATATATTTCGATAATAAAGAAACGTTTGATGCGTGATCTAAAGAAGACATACCCGGATGCGGAAATTGACGATGAAGATTCTATGGGAGCCATTTTGCGCACTGTATCGCTGGAATATCATAATGAAAAGTTCCTGATGATTTTTGACGAATGGGATTATGTCTTTCATAAGGGCTATTTCACGGAAGCAGACAGGGGAAAATTTACCGCTTTTCTTGGCGATATTACAAAGGGCAGGGCTTATGTCGAAATGGCATACCTGACCGGAGTTCTTCCTATAAAAAAATACTCTGCCAGTGATACGATGAATCATTTCGCCGAGTATAATATGGCGAACAGTATCAGATTTCGGGAATATTTCGGATTCACGAATGCTGAGGTTGACGAATTGTATTTACGCTACCAGAAAATAGTTCCAGCACCGGCTGTGACTCGTGAGGGTTTGAAGGACTGGTACGATGGCTATCATAAAGAAGGAAGAGAAAGTATTTATAATCCGAACTCTGTTGTGCTTGCCCTTACTGAAAATATGGTCAGCGATTACTGGCCTAAGGCAGGTGAATATAAAGAGCTTAAAGAGTATGTCGTAAATGACATAGACGGAGTGAGAGATACGGTAATGCTCCTTGTAGCGGGAGAGGCGGTAGAAGCGGATATATCAGAATATGCTACCACGGCGCCTGTACTTGAAAAATGTGATGAAATCCTGTCTGCCATGACAGTATACGGCTATCTGAATTATTATGACGGCTGTGTGCGGATTCCCAATAAAGAACTTGAGATGGAATTTGACCGGATTATACGGGCGGAACCCAAATATAGCTACATGCGCGAACTGGAAAAGGAATCCGCCCGCATCCTTCAGGCGACTTATGACGGGGACGAGGAAACGGTCGGAAAAGTTCTGGCTATTGTTCATACTACAGAATCTCCTTTGAAAGCCTACAACGACGAGGCAGAATTATCTGGAAGTGTCAAGCTTGCTTATATCGCAGCCAGAAATAAATATAATATGGAACGAGAGGACCAGGCTGGTATTGGCTATGTGGACTATATCTTTTATCCCCATAATCGTTCAGATGATGGAATTATCATAGAACTCAAGGTAGATGATTCCCCGGAGACTGCGCTGCAGCAGATCAAGGATAAAAATTATGCTCTGAAATTTCAGGGGAAGATAGGAGAAGAGCCGAAGACAACAGGAAGGATCATCCTGGTTGGCATCGGATATTACCGGAAGGATAAAGTGCATCGGTGCAGGATTGAGGTATTATAGCATCTACCTTAGAATATTTTCTGAAGATTCAAGCCTTTATATCTCGCCAGAATACTTGCCATAATAAAAAGCAGCGGAATCTAATCGGCTGCTTTTTCTATCATAATTCTTTCGGCTTCACAATATAATTACCAACATGGAGCATTGTCTCTCCTGACTCATGCTTATATATGTGATCTTGATCATACCACCACTTCCATGATTCTTTTACCATTATAATGGATCTCACTGATCCCAGTCTTTTTCCTTTTATTAAAATTAAAACTCAGCAGATATCCGATGTCCTTCTTGTAATAGGTGAGATAATCAAACAATTGCGCCTCTCCACGCTTGTTATACTCATTTCCGTGATAGATCTTCATCTCGATAATATGCTGTGTCCCATGATAATCCACAATCACATCTGTCCGCTTCATATCCCTGGTACGTGCTTCCACGTAATAGTTCCCACTGCCATTGATGATAGGCTTCAAATACAGCAGAAACAGCCTGCGTCCTTGTTCTTCCAGAAATTTCTCGTCGCTATCAGCATAGATTTCCTGAAAATGGTCATAAAATCTGCGCATAACAAGATCCATCTGAATCTGTCCATTTACAATAAACTGGTTATAGATTCGCATACTTGCCCAGTAAGTCTCTGTACTGTCGCCATTGATGGCCATCTCAGCAATAAATGTGTCGTACATGGCCGTTTCAAAGATACGGTTCGAAATCGCGACCACGCCGTCTTTTTCCTTCAAAAACCCAAACTGAACCCCCAACTGTATCTCTTCCACGCCCATATTGAACGGATAACGAGCACCGGAAAACAGGATATTGCTCATCATATTTTTCAGCGTAGGATACGCCTGCAGATTTTTTATCAGATCATCAAAAAGCGCTGGAACAGGAATGCGTTTCCTTAATCGATGCTCCGCCTCTACGATCCCATGTCTGGTCCACGCATCAGTAAGGGTTTCGAACCCAGCTTCGCCCGGCAATTGTTCATCCACAATCTGACACAAAGCAGACACCAGATAAGGATAACCGGATGTGTAGTCATATAGAAGCTGCGCAATTCCCGCGACATCCATGCCTGTCCTGTGATCCGCCTCATATTCTGTCAGCATACCTGAAATATCTGTCGTCGAGTAACTCATATCCACCAGAAAATCAGCTGAAATATTCCAGGGACTGTTGTATTTGGGCTGCTCATCCGGGTGCAGTTTTAATTTCAGATTTTTAATATCATATACTCCCGCCAGAATCACCGACAAAAAAGTATTATCCGTGCCACTCCGTCTGGCCAGATACTTTGTTCGAAGCATTCCTAAAAATGACAGAAACACCTGATTGTCTGAGCTCTTATCCACTTCATCAATCATCAGGACAATCTTCCGATCACAGGAGTCACATAATTCTGTAATTCTCCCATTCAGCTCTTTCATCGGAAACTCTGTCTCAAAAGGGCGCTCCCATGATGTCACAACCGTTTCAGGCAGACCAGCTTTCTTCAATCGCTTTCCCATATCATACTTCAAGCCTTTTGCGAGATGCGATTGTGACGTAAAGTACTCGTCTGACGCCTCGAAGCTCAGGCTCAGCACGATGTATTTCTTTTGCAGATGCTTTTCGAGCAAATGAAGAAGCGTCGTTTTCCCATATTGTCTGGCGCGGTTGATCGTAAAATATTTCCCACGGGAGATATAGTCCTTTTCGATCTTCTCAATTCTGATTGTAAGATCAACCATATAATTTTCTTCGGGGATGCAAGTACCCTCCGTATTAAAAAATCTCACCATTATTCATCTCCCTTCAGATTAGTCGCTTCATCTCCTGCCAGCATTTTACCACAATCCGCCTCTTATGCAAAGCAGAATCAAAAAAACCAGAGACAATCTCTGTTCAGTCCCCAGGCTTTGAATACACCCTTGAATACACCTGCATGGACGACGTGCAAAAATCCCTCACTTTCCGGGGTTTTTGAGCCTCTGCACAGGGTTCGAGCCCCTGATCGCGCACTGAAAGCACTGTTTTCGATGACAATGAGAGCACCGGGGGCGGTGTTTTTTTCGTGTTGTCAAAAAGCCAGTGTTTATGCGGGGTTGCGGGTTTTCGAGACCCATAAATGACTCTCCGGTCTGCTGGTATGCAAACGAAAACCGATGTGTATTTTCCGTATTTTCCGACAGAAATCTGGTTACTTTTGGTTACCCTTTTACTGTGAAACATAAACTACCGGATAGCAAAAAAAGCGCATACTACCCCCA
>JAJQFO010000156.1 GCA_021201095.1 Lachnospiraceae bacterium | reverse complement strand
CGCGGGGCATCCGGGGTAAAATTCTCACGACTGATTATCAGATGTTCAATGATCCGAAAGCCCTGGAGAAGCTGCATGGCTTGAAAAATATTGAGCTGAAAATGTTTCTCACCGATGAGGATCGGGACGGATTTCATACGAAGGGATATATTTTCAGACAAGAAGAGCTGTACCGGATTATTATCGGAAGCTCCAATATGACGGCGAAGGCTCTGAAGGTGAACCGGGAGTGGAATACGAAGCTGGTCGGGTATGAGTCGGGAGAGATAATTGGCGATATCCTGCGGGAATTTCAGACCTTATGGAACGCACCGAACAGTCTTTGCTATGATGATTTTATCGAAAATTACCGGGTTCGGTATGAGCTGGTAAAGAAACAGCGAAGAATGGCGCGGGCACAGACGCCGGTGTCCTTAGAAGAGTACACTCTGAAACCAAACGCGATGCAGGTGGGTTTTGTAAAAAATATAAAGAAGCTGCTTGCCAGACACGAGACGCGTGCGCTCCTCATTTCGGCGACGGGCACAGGTAAAAGCTTCGCGTCCGCTTTTGCTCTGCGGGAAATGAAGCCGGAGAAGGCGTTATTTCTGGTGCACAGAGAACGAATCGCGAAGCAGGCGATGGAGAGCTATAAAAAGGTTTTCGGCCGGAAACGGGAGGATGGCCGGGAATACCGATATGCGCTTCTTTCCGGAAACACTTCTTCTGAAATAGAGAGCATCAAGGATGCGGATCTGATTTTCGCAACCATGCAGACAATGAGCAAGGAGAATATTCTGCTGAAATTTGATCCGAAGGCTTTTTCTGCTATCTGCCTGGATGAGGCGCACCACTCCGGTGCCGGCAGCTACCAGAAGATCATGGAATATTTCAAGCCGAATTTCTGGCTTGGGATGACGGCGAGCCCGGAGACGAACCGTTTTGATGTGTATGAAATTTTCGATCACAACATCGCTTACGAGATCCGGCTGCAGCAGGCTCTGGAAGAAGACCTTCTTTGTCCGTTTCATTATTTTGGAATTACGGACCTGACGATTGAGGGAGAGACGATCGGAGATGAAGATGATGTCAATAATAATGATCAAAAGGATAATGCGGAACGCCTGCGCAGGTTCGCCCGCCTGACCAGTGACGAGCGGGTGGATTATGTGATTGAGCAGGCCAATTATTATGGACATTGCGGGGATCGTGTCAAGGGGCTGGTGTTCTGCAGCCGAAAAGAGGAAGCGCGGGAACTCTCGAGAAAGTTTAATGAGAGAGGCTTTCGGACGGAGGCTCTGACGGGCGAGGATAGTGAGGCGAGACGGGAAGCTGTGATTGAGCGCCTGGTGATGGACGTTTCGGAAGATATACCGACGGAAGAAAGCGGTAACCTTCCGGAGACGGCATCTGGGGAGACAGCTGGTATTATTTCAGAGAAGGCGTCTGGAAAAGTGACTGGTAATGTCTTCGAAGGTGTCTTTAAAAAAGAAGAAGACGATACGCACGAGAGGAGTTCTGTCTCAAAGACTGCTTCAGACAGTGTCTGGAAGTCCGTATCAAAGAATGCCACTGATACTGCCCGAAGGCTTGTTACGAAGAACGCCGCGGCAGACGCAGATTATCTCGATTACATATTTACGGTTGATATTTTTTCCGAAGGCGTAGATATTCCGGAAATCAATCAGGTGATTATGCTGCGGCCCACACAGTCGGCGATTGTCTTTGTTCAGCAGCTGGGCAGGGGTCTCCGAAAGGCGGAGAATAAAGACTTTGTTGTTGTACTGGATTTTATCGGAAATTATAAGAATAATTTTCTGATCCCGATTGCGCTTTCAGGTGACCGCAGCTACAATAAGGATAACATTCGGAGATATGTGATGGAAGGGGACCGGATCATTCCCGGTATTTCCACGATTCATTTTGATGAAATCAGCCGTAAACGGATTTTTTCGGCGATAGACAGCGCAAATTTCAACGATATTCGTCTGATCAGGGAAAATTATACGAATTTAAAGTACAAGCTCGGGCGGATTCCGAAGCTGAAGGATTTTGACGAGTATGGCGAAATGGATGTCTGCAGGATTTTTGACAACAACAGCCTTGGCTCTTACTATAAGTTTCTGGTTAAATATGAAAAGGATTATAAGGTGCGGTTGTCGAAGGACGAGGAAAAAGTCGTTGAGTTCATTTCCAAAAAGTTCGCAGCCGGCAAGCGGATTCAGGAGCTGGAGATGCTGAAAAGGCTGATGGCCTATCAGCACCGCATTTTTGGCGTTCTGGGAAAATCGCTGCAGAAAGAATATGGCATTTCCATGGAAGACCGGACGGAACAGAATCTGATCAATGTGATGACGAATGAATTTCCCTCCGGTGCCGGGAAAAAGACCTATGACAACTGTATTTTTATCGAAAAAGAAGGAGAGGAATACGGAATTTCCACATCATTCAAAAGAATGCTGAAGAACCCGGATTTCTATGAGATTGTTCAGGAGTTGGTGGACTTTGGTATTTCCAGATATCAGACGAATTTCAGCAATCGTTATCAGAATACAGATTTTGTATTGTATCAGAAATATACGTATGAGGATGTGTGCAGACTGCTGAATTGGGAAAACAATGAGGTACCTTTGAATATCGGTGGCTATAAGTATGACAAAAAGACAAAGACATTCCCAGTATTTATCAATTATGACAAGGCGGACGACATCAGCGATACCACAAAATACGAGGATCATTTTCTGAATGCAGGCACACTGATTGCGATTTCTAAGTCGGGCCGCTCGAAGCAGTCGGAGGATGTACAGAATTTCCTGTACGCGAAGGAGCGTGGGATTGATGTGCATCTGTTTGTCCGAAAAAATAAAGATGATAAGATTTCGAAGGAATTTTATTATCTGGGGCGGATGACAGCCTCCGGAAACGCGGAAGAATTCTGCATGCCGAATACGACGAAGACGGCAGTGGAGATCGAGTGGATTCTGGATACGCCGGTGAGGGATGATATTTATCAGTACATTATCAGTTGAAAAAAATTGGTCTCAGGTCTTTTGATTCGTTGAATGATTCTGGAGAATGTGTGAATGGCATTGATGAATGCTCAGGCGAATCAATAGGCGAATTAATGGGCGAATCAATAGGCGAATTAATGGGCGAATCGATGGACGAATTAATGGGCAAATCAATAGGCAAATCAATGGACAAATAAATTGGAAAAAACAATGCCCAAAAAGTTTAGAAAGGATGGAGCTATATAATTTATGAAGACAGTAAACGTAGTAGCCGCCGTGATCCGGCATGAGAATAAAATTTTTGCCACCCAGCGTGGATACGGTGAATTTAAGGATGGCTGGGAATTTCCCGGCGGGAAGGTGGAGCCGGGCGAGACGGCGCAGGAAGCACTTGCGCGGGAAATACGGGAGGAGCTGGATACGGTGATTTCTGTGGGGGAGCGGATTATGCGGGTGGAGTATGATTACCCGGCATTTCACTTGTCGATGGATTGCTTTTGGGCGGAGGTCGTCTCGGGCGATCTGGTGCTGAAGGAGCATGAGGCAGCCAGATGGCTCTCTGGGGACGAGCTGTACACTGTGGAATGGCTGCCGGCGGATCTGGAGCTGATTGAGATTATTCAAAAGGCTTTGCGGTGAATCCAATGGGAAAAATATTAACAGAAAAGGAGACACAGATCAATGAAATATATGATTATCGGCGCCGGCGGGACCGGCGGCATTTTGGGATACAGGCTTACGGAAGGCGGAAAGGATGTGACGCTCATTGCCAGGGGCGCTCATCTGAACGCAATGAAAGCGCAGGGACTGACGGTACATCAGATCTGGAATGATCAGACGGTGGTTTTGCCGGTAAAGGCGGCCGCTGAGGAAGAATACGAGGAACAGCCGGACGTGATTCTGGTCTGTGTGAAGGGATATTCGCTGGAGAGCGTTTATCCATTGATCCGCAGAGTGTCCGGGCCGGAAACGGTGGTGATTCCTATTTTAAATATTTACGGTACCGGCGGAAAAATGCAGGAAGAGCTTCCCGGTATTCTGGTGACGGACGGATGTATTTATGTTTCTGCGAATGTGGAGTCTCCCGGCGTCCTGAAGCAGCATGGGGAAATCTGCCGTGTCGTTTTCGGGGTACGTAAGGAAAGTGAGTATAGGCCGGTGCTGCAAGAAATCGCCAGGGATTTTGAAGAGTGCGGGATTCGCGGCATCCTTTCTCATAATATACAGCGGGATGCGCTGCAGAAGTTTTCTTATGTGTCGCCCATCGGCGCGGTCGGTCTCTATTATAATTGCGCAGCGGGAGATGTGCAGAAAGAGGGCGAACCGAGGGAGATGTTTAAAGCGATGATCCGGGAAATTATGGCACTCGCGGAGGCGATGGGAATTCATTTTGGGCAGGACATTGTGGCAGTTAATTTAAAGATTCTTTCCGATCTGGCTCCGGAAGCGACCACTTCCATGCAGCGGGATATTATGGCTGGAAAGGACTCGGAGATTGACGGACTGATTTATCAGGTTGTCCGAATGGGAAAGGAATATGGAGTTTCCTTGCCGCAGTATGAAAAGGTCGCTGCGAAATTAGAGAAGAGAGAATAAAGGGAGATATGTCTTATGCAGGATTGGAAAAGTGAGGAAACACAGGAGTTCCTGAATCTGGTAAGAGAACGCTTAAGTAATATGACCCAATGGCAAAAGGATTGTTGGATCATGAGTCAGGCAAGACTTGAAACTGCAGATGGGTATGAAAGTTTTCTTAAAAGTCTTTCTGGAAATCCGGATAGTCGCTGTCTTCCTGAGGATAAAGAGATAGAAGCTTTTTGTGAGAAGGTTGCCGAGGGCGAAATTTATCTGGAATATAACACGTGGTACGAGGAATTTGACAGCTTTGGGAGCTATAAGGACGATTGGGAAGTAGAGTACAGGGATCCTTTTGGAATCATGAACTACCTGGATGAGATTTTAAGTGGATGTCATGACCTGATTAAGCTTGGGAGTTACTGGCATGCGGCCAGGACTTTGGAGAAAATCTGCCGACTGGAATTTGCAATAGAAGAATATGAGGATTCGGAGGATTTTGATCCGGATGCGAATCCATTTTCTCTGGCAGATGTTTATCGGCACCATCTGCTGCACACAGACCAGGAGCAGGCTGCAGAAGACCTGATTTATGCGTATTATATGAGCCATAAGGATCAGAAAAATGAGGGATTGGCGGAAAAAATCGCGGATCTTTTACTTTTGCCTCTTTGCAGAGAGCTTCTGCCGGGAGATGTATTAAAAAATGAAGCAGATCCAGCTTTTTTTCAATCGCTGAGCATGATCTTAGAAGAAAAGGAACAGGAAATAGCAAAGCTTTTGAAGAAAGAGGATCCGAGATATTCGCTGGATGCGTATGACCTGAAAGATCGGCAGGAGCATGTGCAGAAAATGCTGGCTCAGCTACAGCTTTTATCGAAACAGGAAGGCAGCGCTGAAGAGGAAGGGAAAAGGCTGCTCTCAGGTGCATGGGCTCAGATTGGAGAATTGTTGGCGAGTCTTCGATATGAGCCGTATATCGATGACCAGTGGGAAATATCAGAAATCTGGGATATTTGTGAAAAATTGATAAAGGAACATAAGTGTCAGGCGGCGCCCTGGAGTCTCCGGAAGAAAATATTGTCAGATATCGCAGAAAACGAATACTATGATTATTATGGATGCTATGATCCGATGAAGGATCTCGTGAAAGAGTTGTGCCTGGAGCCACAGGAAAACCTGGAATTCGCGGACCTGTTGTGCCAGGCAAACAGAGGAGTTTGTACGAAAGAAGCAGCAGAGCTTTATCATAAGTATGGCGCAGAGAAGAAGTATATGAAGTATTTGCAGGAGCATCTGGGGAAGACGAATCAAGAGTATATAAATCTGATGGATTGTTATGAAAAGCAGGAAGCGTGGGACAAGGTTATAGAGACAGGCGAGCTTGCATTAGATAAGTGCAAAGAGGATATGACTGATATTTTTATCAGACTGATACGGGCAGCGAGAAAGCAGGGAGATGTTGACGGCGCAGAAAGCTATTTCGTAAAAGCCAGGAGACGCAGGAAGATTGAGATATCGAAGGTAGAGGAGGCTTATGTTTTGCTGCGCTCGTTGTAAACGCCGGTACCTGAATTTGAGACAGACGACAGACATATTACAGGAAACGACATTAGCTGCTTCAACAATTCAATGGCTTCAAAGCTGACTGTGAAGGTTTTAAGAACACGGAAGCGAAAGGGAATTAGTGGCTTTGCCACTCGAGGCCGGCGCGGCGAGCAGGAAGCGAAGGAGCCGCCTCCTGCCCAATTACATGGCAGCGAAGGAAAATTAGAAGTTTTGTCACTCGCTGCCGAGAAAGAGTTTTTTAAAAACGTTACTTCTTCACGCCGAATTTCCCCTGCCGGTATGCGCGGTTGTATTTGCGCCCGGCTTTATCCTTCATGGAAAGGGCTTCCGAGGCAAAGATGGTGCCCATCATGTCCTGATTGCAGGGATCCATGATCGCGGAATCAAGACCAGCCGCAATCGCGTAAGACATGCAGCAGGCGTTGATGTATTTCCTTGCAGGCATCTCGTAAGAGACATTGGAGATGGCGCCGGTTACCTTTACTTCCGGGGCATATTCATGGATGCCGCGGATAGCGATTTCAAAATCCTTCATAGAGGAGGGCATGGTGGAAAGTGCCATCACGCAGGGATCGATATGCAGGTTGGAAAGCTTTACTCCGTATTTTACTGCTTTATCGATGATGGATTTCGCGATCTCAATCTTTTTTTCCGGCTGCGCCGGGATGCCGTCCCTGTCGCAGGTCAGACCGATGACATTCCAGTCGGTACCGGCGATGATCGGGAAAATGGTCTCGCACTTGTCGCCTTCCTCATTGACGGAATTCACCATACCCGGGCGTGCGACATGACCTTCCTCAATAATCCGGGCGAGAAGCTTCGCGTTCGGACTGTCGATGGAAAGCGGCACGTCCGTCACACTTTGCATCGTGTGAATCAGCCATACCATCGCGTCGTATTCCAGGTCCGTTGTAGTGGAGGGCGCACAGTCAAGAAAATTTGCCCCGGCTGCGACCTGCTTTAAGGTGCGCTCTTTAATCAGGGCTTCATCCCGGTCGGCGATTGCCTGTTTGATGGAAGGGATCGCTCCGTTGATTTTTTCGCCTATAATAATCATTTGACAGTCTCCATTCCTTATGCTCTTATGTGCTCTTATGCGGCCTGCGCCCATGCCTTGCAGATGTTTACGGTCTTCTGCGGGGCGTGTGCCCAGTCGTCAGCGCCAATGGATTTGCAGGCTTCTTCTGAGACCGGCGAACCGCCGATGAGGATTTTGACATCATCCATTCCGGCTGCCTTGAAAGCGTCTACCGTTGCCTTCATGGAATCCAGCGCCAGGGTCAGCACGCCGGAGAGGGCGACGATCTTGATATTTTCAGCCTTGCAGGTTTCCACAATTTTTTCTGCCGGTACATCAATTCCCAGATCCAGCACCTCAAATCCAGCTGCTTCCAGCATGGCACGGACAATATTCTTTCCGATGTCGTGCAGGTCGTCCTTTACCGTGCAGAGGATCATGCGGCCGATCTTTTTGGAGCCGTCCCCGGCAAGAGCCGGTTTGAGAATGTCCATCGCCTCTGTCATCATTTCACCTGAATAAATCAGATCCCCGACAAAGTATTCGCCGGCTTCGTAAAGATTTCCTACTTCTGTCAGACCATCCTGGCAGGCTGTCATGGCATCCATTGCGCCTTCGCCGCCGTTATCCATTAATTCATGCAGCATATCCAGCAGGGTATCTTCATCCAGATCTGCCATTGCTGCTTTGATTTCTTCATAATTTGCCATTTTGATTCCTCCATTGAAAATTTATCACAAATATTTTAAATAATTCTGAATGATACCTGTCCCGATTCTGTACAGGTATCAAGGCTGCGAGCCGGGGCATTGTTTCCCGGTCTTTGGACGATTTGACATGTCTCGGCTTTTCATATCAGTTACAGTTATTTTGAACCTCGGAAGGTGTTATTCACAAACCCAGTAAGGTCCACTCCAGATTCGCTACCAGGAAAAATCTCTGGTTTGCCGGGAACTCCCATTCCTGGTCCGCCATCAGTTCACCGACCAGTCCCTGGATGTACTGTTCTTTTTCCGGGACTTCGGCTGTCCGGATTTCTTCTTTATTTTCACAATTTCCCATAGATGATCCTCCTTAATATTCCTATATCGCCTGCAATATGGGACGTAGGCAATGTCCCGATTCCAACGAAATCGAGGACGGTACCGTGCTATCACGCATTTGTGCGGTTTTTTAAACAGTACGGCGCACCTCTCTATTTACTGCTGTATTCATGGACGAAATTATATGCGTCGATGACGGTCTGGTTGATATCGCCGGGGGCGATGGCAGCCTTGTCCAGTGTGAAGATAAATCCGCCGCCCGGGGCGCATTCGTCGATGACTCTCTTGACGTCGTCCTTGATCTGATCAAAGGTCTTCATGCGGCATTCTGCAGATTTCAGGCCGCCCGCGATAATCTGCCAGTCGCCGATTTCTTTTTTGGCCTTAATAATATCGTCGTCGTCCACGTGGAGGATGACGGAATCCTTCGGGAGTTCACGGAAATGATCCCAGATTTTCTCCCATTTTCCTTCCATAATAAAGTAATGCTTTCCGCCGTTGGAGATATAGCGCTCGATCATCGGCCTCTCATGTACCCAGTAGAGCTCGTCGTACTGCTTCGGGCTTAAGTAGCATGGGATATGCGGCGGCTGCCAGGAATAAGGGAAGGAGCCAGTATAAGGCGTGCTTTCCTTCGGCAGACAATGGGTCTCCCAGATTGCGTTGAGGGCGGCCTTTACGTTATCCGGCTGCCTTCTTAAGTCAGTCAGAGTACCGCGGAATCCGCGGAAATAGTCAAACAGGATATCGAGCGGGGTCTCGATCCGCTCCTGCATATTCAGAATGGAAACAATGCCGTGCTTTTCTTCCAAAGCCTGCCTCAGCATTGCGCCCAGAACGATCATGACGTTAAAATTGTCTTCCGCATAGACCTTTAACGCATTTCTGGCAAACTCACGGTCTTCGAAAAATTCCGGATACTTTCTTGGCAGCAGGACTTCTGAGACAAACCGGTTCGGATCCGCAATGAGCTGGTCGTACTCGTCCTTCTGCATCGGGGAAAGCTGGACATGTTCGAGTGTGACACCGTCCGGACCATATTTGTTCTCTACATGCAGGAACGCTTCTTCCAGCTTTTTGGAATAGGTCGCCCCGCAGAGTAAGCTGACATCTGCCCACATCTGGTCATAGAGACTGGTCATTGTCTCGACATATTCCGGTGGGTTCTGAACAAGCTCAATGGTTTTCTTCCCGGCCCAGGCAATGGTACCGGTGCTGTCGTTGATTGCAGTCGGGACATAAGCGCCTTCCTCGCGGTTGATTGCCTTGAGAAAGTTGGAGAATTTCATCTCCTTTAATGTGTTTTCCGCCATAATTACCTCCTTGCTTTGTCGTTGCATTTTGTGCGCAGCGGTGCTATACTGTTCAAAATTAAGAATGAAACTGATTGTTAAAATTTACACAATATAGCCGCTCTGCAATTTGCATTATAGCAATTTTGCACAAAGAAATAAATATATTTTTTGAAAATGAAGTGCTTTTGATACAAAAGTAGATTTTGTACCAAAAAACACGGCAACAGAAGTGACAAAACCTGGTTGAATGTTACACTTATCCGGTACCCGCCAGGCAGGTTTTTCGCTCAACGGGTAGATTTTTCACCCAAGAGGCAGTTTTTTCGTCTGGCAGGTAAACTTACCGGAACCGCAGAACGGAGAAATTCAGAATAATATTATAGAGGAAATACATTTGAAAACATACGCGAACGGCATGGATACCAGACATCAGATCCTGTATGCATGCAAAGAATTATTTTATGAAAATGGATTTCATGAGACCAGCTATGAGGATATCTGCCAGGCCTCCCATGTAAGCCGCCGGACGGTCTATTATCATTTTAAAGAGAAGGAAGACATCCGGTATGATGTATTCTGGGATTGGGTGACACAGCTGAGGCATCTGGCGGCGCGCTATTGTGATCGGGACGAATATACCTTTTCTCTGGCAATGTATCTTCTCTGGGAGTGCAGCCTGCGGGACGCGAAATACCGCAAATTTCAGATGGATTACTACAAGGATTTTCCTGTCTATACGCCCAACCGCGGTACGGGAAGGTTTTACAGGATTGCGTTCGGACAGATGTACGGGCATATCTGGTCATTGGAAAAGATCCCGCATATCGCGTTTGCTTCTGTTTACGGCTACATTCTGGGGATGTATTGTATGATGAATGAGCGTCCGGAAATGTACAACGCAAAGGAATTGCTGCATTATTGTATGTTTTGGGGCACTTCCATCTGGGGAATTTCTACAGAAGCTATCACCGGGCTCTGGGATGATCTGTCCGGATACATCGATCAGTTTCCCGAGGATTTGCTGACGGAAATGAAATTCTATGAATGAAAATGTTTTGTAACTGGTTAGGGCAGTATTTCGCATTGGCTGAAAAATGTATATGAAAACGTAGATTATAATGTTTTTGCTGATGATGGGAGGAACAGAATGAAAGCTCGGTTTTATCCAGGCGGCCGCGACTATATTTTTTACGAAAATACAACCATTCTGCAGGCGGCGCAGGAGCTGGGACTAGAGACGGATGCCCCATGCGGCGGGCATGGAAAATGCGGGAAATGTCTTGTAAAAGTAGCAAATCTTTCCATGCAGAACCTGGCCGGCGTTCCTGGCTCTCAACAAAAATCAGAACTGGAAGCAGAGGAGCAGGAGGTTCTTGCCTGCCAGACGCTATTGCGGGACGGCATGATCATCCATCTGGAGAAGGACAGGGAGTCGGACTTAATGGTTGTACTTTCGGACGGCGCGAAAGCAGAAGTAATCATGAATCCCATTGCCCGGGCTCCTTATCATGCTGCAATCGACATTGGCACGACGACCCTTGCCTGTCAGATTCTGGACGGTGGGACGGGAGTGGTTATCGCAAGCGGAGGGGCGCTGAACCCGCAGCAGACCTTTGGTGCGGATGTCGTGTCACGCATTCAGGCTGCTATGAATGGCGATCTGCCGGCGCTGACCCGCCTGATACGTAATGCGCTTTATGAGCTCTTATCTCAGAGCGCCAGTCAGGCGGGGGTATCCCTGCATGATATCGGCGTCATCGGAATCGTTGGCAATCCCTGCATGCAGCAGCTTTTTGAAGGGATTTCTCCGGATAATCTTGCCAGGCCTCCTTTTTCCGTAAAGTTGAACCAGGCCAGGGTATTGCCCGCCGGAGACTTTTTCCCGGAGCTGCCGGGCGCCCGGATTTTATCGATTCCGGATATCTTTGGCTACGTTGGTGCGGATACGATGGGCTGCATCCTGTCGACGGACATGGATCAGGCAGAGCGGCCCACCCTGCTTGTAGACATTGGTACAAATGGAGAAATGGTGCTTGGCAGCAGGGGACGCCTGGTTGCCTGCGCGACGGCGGCGGGACCGGCGCTGGAGGGAGCGGGGATTACGTTCGGCATGAGAGGCTCGGCGGGGGCGATTGATCATGTAACGATGAAGGACGGGCGGATTTCCTGTCATGTTATAGGGCAGCTTTCGGAACCGGATCATGAATCGATCTGGCCAGTCCCGGGCGAGGATTTCGGCCAGGTCATGGGACAGATTTCGGAAGCGGATGATGAAAAAATCGTGCAAACTCGAGACGAAATTTTTCCGACTGCATCCGGCATCTGCGGCTCCGGCCTGATTGACGCAGTCGCGCTGCTGTGGACACAGGGAATCATCAACCGGCGCGGGCGTCTGCCAGCAGCTGCTGATTGTCCGGCGTTTGCGCAGTATCTGGGAGAGAAGGACGGAGAGCGCATTTTCTGCCTGACTGATACCATTTACCTGACTCAGGAGGATATCCGGCAGGTGCAGATGGCAAAGGGTGCCATTGCTGCAGGAATCGAATTAATGGCGAAAGAGTTGCAGATCGAAGTCCGGGAGATTGGGAAGGTGTATCTGGCCGGGGCGTTTGGCTCTTTTATCTGTCAGGAGAGCGCGTGCGCGATCGGACTGCTGCCGCAAGAACTTGCCGGACGCATTCAGGTGATTGGCAATGCGGCTCTGGAGGGATGCCGGCGCATGGTCTGTGATCAGAACTATTTTTATCACTCTGAGACACTCAGCCGGCAAATACCGGCGCTGGATCTGGCGTCCATCCCCGGATTTGCCAGAAGCTACGCAAAGCATATGGGGTTTTGACTATGTCAGGAAGAGATGTAATGGATACTGGTACTATGCCGGAAAAAGATGCATTTTTTTGTTCATCAGAAAAAGATGCATCATTGTCAGCCGGTTCTACGGTCATTTTGTCCTGCCCGACTGTTCACGATGAGCTGGAAAAATGTATCCGGGATACCGGCTGCACCTATGAGGTACATGAATTGGAAAAAAGCAGTCATAATTTCCCGGACCGCCTGCGGAATCAGCTGCAGGCAGAGATCGACGCCCTCCAGGATTATGACCGGATATTAATGTCTTTTGGAATCTGCGGGAACGCTGCCTGCGGACTGACCTCTTCCCATGCAGAGCTTGTGATTCCCAAAGTGGATGACTGTGTCTCGCTGCTGATGGGTGGAGTAAAACCGCGGCTGGAGAGCCTGAATGGGAAATTTGGAATATTTCTCACGGCGGGATGGCTTCGCTATGAGGAAAACATCTGGGATGAGATCTGCCGGACAAAGCAGCGGTACAGTGAAAAACGCGCGGCTAAGATTCTCGAGCGGATGTTTGGAGAGATGACATATCTGACGGTTCTGGACACCGGCGCCTATGATCTGGCTGAGGTTCTCAAAAAAGCGGAAAAAATCGCGGAAGCCTTGCATCTGGAGCTTCGGATCATAAAAGGGAATCTTTCTCTGCTTTCCGGGCTTCTGAAGGGGTCCTGGGATACGGACAGGTATGCTGTTTTTCCGCCAGGGACTGCCACAACATCTGCCCAGATCATGCCGGACTATTCTTTCCGGCAGCATTGATGACGGGACACAGCTGACACTTTGGCAATAATGAGAGCCGCATGATATATAATCTCTTTGCGATTGGCGCGGCCTTCATCTATACTTGCTATATATTATGAAACAAAAATAATGTGCATAGTTGTGCACGCTCAGAACTAGCCAAAGCAGTATGCTCTTTTACTTCCACGAATTATATGATCAGCTTCATAGTTTCATGAATTTTTCCGTATTGTATTAAAAATATGAAAAAAGTAATGATAGGGTATTGACAAAAATACATCATAACGCTATACTAGTGATAGCAAAAAACAAAAAAGCTATCATTCCATGCGGAGGACAATGTATTGGGCGTTACTGTAGAAGATATCGAAAAATACCTGTCTGAGGTAAAGGAAGCGGTTCGAAATAATCGATACAGGATTGATCGAAATCAAAATCGTCAGGCTAACATCGATTTGTTTCTGGACTATGTAATCAATGAGAACGATGCAAAAGGTATTTTGCTGAGTCTTACAGCGATGGATTTTTCAGAAATATTACATAATGAGCATAAAGGCTTCGAGCAGGAACGGTTGTATGTATTTGGCAAGGATGTGAGACTTCTGGAGAGGACAGGCGATACAGAAAAGACGGTTTCCCTTTATATCAAATTTAACAAGCTGGGAAGCTGCTACGTTGTGGTAATTTCATTTCACGAGCAGAGATTTCCACTGAGTTATTGCTTTAAGTGAGTGAGCGTAAAACGGAGGATATCAAATGAAGGAAAGGAAAAAAACAGATTTCTGTACGGAATGCAGAAAAGAAACGGAGTATGTCCTGAAGAAAAAGGAAATTTTCAAAACGATAAAAGGAAAGACATACCCTTTCAGCATTACTGTCGCTGTATGCTCTGAGTGCGGCCAGGAGATGAATCTGCCGGGACTGATTGATAAAAATGTGCAGGAGATGGATGAACAGTACCGGGCGGCAGAGGATCTTGTCACTGTAGAGGACATTGAAAAGCTGATGAAGGTGTATAAGCTTGGGAAAGCTCCGCTTTCTCTTGCACTGGGATTTGGAGAAATTACCATTTCCAGATATCTGTCCGGCCAGATTCCTTCTAAGGAATATTCACAGGTTATGAGAATGGCGCTGTATTCGACTGCATATATGAAGAAATGCCTGCAGCAGAATAAGGATAAAATTGCAGATGCCGCATATAAAAAATCAATGGAGGCGGTATCACAGCTGGAGAGTATTTTCTGCGTGTCTCAGAAAATGCTCCGAGTGATTTCTTGTCTGTTTGAAAGCCTTGAGGAGGTTACACCCTTGATGCTTCAGAAGCTTTTGTATTTTGTCCAGGGTGTCCATCTGGCCTTGTATGACAGGGAACTGTTTACAGAAGATTGCGAGGCCTGGGTTCACGGCCCGGTTTATGCGGATGTATATACGTTGTTCAGAGACTTTAAATATAATCCCATTGATGACGCCAGATTTGCGATACTTGGCGGGAATGCGGATTCCCTGACAGCGGATGAAAAAAAGGTGGTAGATCTTGTGGCAGGGACATTTGGATTGTACGGAGGAAAAGTGCTGGAAAGGATCACGCACAAAGAAAAACCGTGGAAAGAGGCCAGAAAGGGATATTCAGATACGATTCCTTCTCATGAGCTTATTTCGAAGACCAGCATCCGGGAGTATTATAAGAGGATCAATGAGACATACAGGATTGACTCAGAGGAAGGCCTGACTGAATATATTCGGCAGATGCTGTGAGATGAAAGGAGCCCATTATGGCTTTATTTGACGCAATTGATGATAAGTTTTTTAATCCCTTCTGCTGCCGCAACCGGGAAATCTACTTTAATTGTATCAGTCAGCTGATTGAGAAATCAAAGGAGATTCCTGTGCTGTACGAGACAGACGCCAGGGATACGCTGATTCTCTATCTTCGCAATAACATGTTTTCCATAGAAACGGAGAATATTGGCGAGGAGATAAGCAGAGGGCGCTCTGTGCAGGAGAATGCCTCTGCTATTCTGCGCTATTTCCGCGCCTGCGGATGGATTTCTCCGGCGGAAATTGGACGCAGCGGGGACAATATTGCTTCCGTCTCCGCATACTGCCGGAAGCTGATCGATGCGATCCATAAGATTTTTGACACCGATGCGAACGGGGCGATCACGAATCATATTTTTTCCATGTATGAGATTCTGAAGTCCGCTTTTGAGAAGGGAAGTGCACGGGCACAGCGCCCTTATTTAAGCATTCTGGTTCCTCTTGTGGAGAATGAATGTGACCTGAAGAATGACCTGCTGATTTTAAAAGACAGCATTCGTGAAATCATGCGGGCTGTGATGAGGATGGCGGACGCTAACAGCTTTGGGCAGTTTCTGATTAAAGATGAGGTATTAAACCGCTTTTTCAATGATTACTTTTTCATTAAGAGAAGCGGCCTGATTCCCGGCTATATTGATAATATTGACCGCATGCTGCTGCGTCTGCGCCGCAGTGAGCTCTATGAGCAGATGATTCAGGAATATCAGAAAATGGAAAACCTGGAGGAAATAACGGCGAGAGAAAAGATCGACCGCCAGTTTGCGGAGCTGGACAGCTTTATCAATCTGGAATATGAGCAGGAAATGGGCTATATTGACCGGAGAATCAATACCTACTATAATCTCTATTCCACGCGGATGATGATGGTTTTGAGTAATAATACCAACCTGGAACATGAGCTGAACCGTCTGCTGCTGCATTTAAAGGATTTGCGCGCGGAGGATCGGGAGAAGGTGCTAGGGGAGCTTGCCGGTACACATCGGCTGATGAGTGTGGGATATGTCGGAAGAAAATCTTTTGAACGCCGTCAAAAACCTCGTCCTAACCAGAAAATAGCTGCGCTTCCTCAGGAGGAGCTGTCTGTGGAAGAGCTGCAGCGGATGACGGATGAGCTGCTGACAGAGATGCCGGACCGGTACAGTATGAAAGAGGTACAGAAGCATTTCGATGGCCTGCTGGCAGGCAGAGAGCAGATTTCTGTGGAGGAATGCGGAATACATACCAGGGAGGATGCTACGATGGTAGCAGCGAGTATTTTGTACTCCGGGATCCCGGGATTTCCATATGAAGTGGAGCTTGGAGATGATCTGGTGGAAACGGAGGTAGCAAGGATCAGCAGTGTACGGATTAAGAGGAAAAAATCATGAGCGATATCAGTTTAAAGATTTCAATAAAAGAAGAAAACAATCATTTGTTTAAAAGATGCATCCGCAAGCTTCTGGAGTCTACGTTTATCTTGCGCGAAAAGGACGGAAAGCTTTATCAGTTTGTCTCCAGAGAGTCGAACCGCCAGGATATTTCTGAGTACCTGCGGATGATCGGTTTTGATATCATTCTGGAGGAGAAAACCGGGGTGTGTATGCTGATTGCCAGCGAGGAGGATGCGGATACTGTTGGATTAAAACGCGCGAATGTGGTAACCTTTACGACCCTGCAGTATCATCTGCTGCTGGTGCTGTGGAAGGTTTACCTGGAAAATCTCGGATATAGTGAGGGCAACTTTGTGACCAAGGGGGACCTGATTGATAAGATCAAATCTTATGAAATCCAGATTCTGCGCCCGGAGCTGAATGCGGCGCTGCGTCTGTTTAAAAAGTACAGCCTGATCAACTATAATGAGGATGACAGCGGGGAGGACATGAAAATTCAGCTCTATCCGTCTCTGCAGTTTGGCTGGGATTTGCCTCAGTTTCAGACGGTGGCGGGAGAATATCTGAAGGATCCGGAGGAAACGAGCGCAGAGGAAGAAAAAAGTGAAGGCGCCAGGGGTTATGAGGAGTCAGGGGATTATGACGGCTTTGAATTTTCAGAGAGTCATAATGCTTCTGAAGATATGGAAGCACCTGCAAGCTTTGGAGATACGGAAGATTACGAGTATCCAGAAGATTCTGACGATTTTGAGGAGGAAGACGAATGATTTTACTAAAGAAGGTTCGTCTGGTGAACTGGTACGGATTTACTAACGAGACGGCTCCGATCGGGTTCTTTACCTTGATTGCGGGAAAAAATGGAAATGGAAAATCTGTTATGCTCGACGCGATCAAATATGCCGCTTATGGTGATGTCGTTTTTAACAAATCTTCAGAGAGCAAAGGAAGCCGCACCCTTTCTTCCTATACGAGAGGCTTGTTGGATGCGACGGCCGGCACCTGTATGCGTCCAGTGGATCGAGTGCCGACGGTATACAGTCACATCGTGCTGGAATATTTCGATGATGTAGAAGAGAAATCCTTTCTCCTTGGCACCGTCATTGAGACGAATCCTTCCAACAACTGCCAGACATACCGCTATGCGGCGGATCACATGGTGATGGAGCGTATGGATCATGTTTATACGGAAAATGGGTCTGTGATACCGTACAGTCCGCTGCTTTTGCAGAAAAAATATAAACTGATCCTGATGAATCGCGAGCAGGCTCTGCCCAAGTTTATGCAGATGACCGGTCTGAAGCTGACCCTTGGACAGCTGCCCACGTATCTCCGGAAAATGCGCGGGATCATGTCCTATGATCCGAACGCCCGCATTGATCAGTTTATCCGGGAGAGCGTCCTGGAAAAGCGGGATGTCGATTTTGGAAAGTTGATTGAGGCAAAGGAAAATATCGAGCATCTGAACGAGAGCTTTGAAGTGATTCAGTCAGAAATCGCCGAGCTGGAGGAAATTCTGGGCAAATATGATGACTGGGAAAGTGAACGAAACCGACTACTGTCGGATGACATTCGGATTGTTTATAAAAAGATACTGGATATCAACCGGGAGATCGCCCGCCAGAAGAGTGACCGGGAAGGGGCACAAAGAAGAAAAGAAGACCTTGCTAAGGAGCTGGAAATCCTTTCAGTCAGGATCAGGGAACTGAATGCGAAGCTGGTTGACGCAAAGGTCAGTTTCAAGCAGCTGGACAGCACACAGATGATAAACGAGGAGGAGAAACGCCTCGAAGCTCTGACACAGGAAAAGAAGGATTGGCTCAAGAAGTGTCAGACATTGGAGACGTTTCAGAGACGGATCAGTGAGCTGCTTTCTTTGCTTTCTCAGGAGCATCGTCTGGAGGAGCCCTCGGCTATCTCTGATGCGGTGAAGGATTTCCTGTCAGAGGATGGCAAGGTGGAAGATCTGAATATTCTCGCTTCCCTGTGTCAGATGGGGGTTCCTTCCTCACAGAAAGCGAAAGCGGTGCTGAGCCTGAAGAACAAAATCAATCGCCTGTATGACCGGCTGATCCGGAAAATTGCGGAGACAGAGCAGAGGATTGATGAGATCAATCGCGGACTGGATATTCAGAACCGCATTGTGGAGGAGAGCAAAAAGCATCGGAATACTTATGAGTCGATCCCGGAATATGTCGCTTTAAGGGATGAGATTAACCGCGAATATGAGCGGAGAGGACTTTCTGCAAGAGCAAAATTTGCCTGTGAATACGTAATCAGCCTGAAGGATGAGAGCTGGAGGGACGCCGTAGAGGCTTTTCTGGGGCCGCGCCGGTATACCATTCTGGTGGAGCCGGATTACTATGACATTGCGGACGACGTCCTGAATCGTTCGGAATACCGCTACGCGCATTTATTTAATACGAAGCTGCTGATGAAACGGGAGGTGAAGGTGGAGCCAGACTCTGTGGTGTCGGTGTTGGAGATTAAGAATCCGGTGGCGCAGAAGTATTTTGATTTCCAGCTGGGGAGAATGCATGCAGTCAGCCTGAACGAAGTGCGGAACTATGAGAATGCGATCGCCCGGGAAGGACGCGTGGCAGTCGCCATGGACAGTTATTTCCTGCGCTTTAACCGGCTGCGCTCCTACTACCTTGGAGAGAAGATTTTCGAACTGAACCGAATCCGTGCAGAGAAGGAAATTGCCCGCCTTGCGCAGGAGAAACGGCAGCTGCTTAGCGATGAGCAGGGATTGAGTGCTGCAAAGAGTACCCTGGCGCAGAGCCGGGAGTTATTTGGAGAATATGACTATGACGCGCATGAAAAATATCAGGATACAGCCGCGAAAACGAGAGAATCGGAGGAACAGCTGCGGGAGCTGAAAAAAGCACAGGAGACGAATCAGGAATTCCTCGAACTTTCTCATCTGATCGACCGTCTGACCCAGGAGCAGGAGGCAGTACAAGAAGAATCTCAGAGAAGGAGCCGGGAAAAGAGTGATCAGGAGATGGTGATTTCACGCTGCGCATACAGGATCGAAGAGAAAAAGGCGGAGCTGGAGATACAGGAAAAGCAGTTTAAAGAATATCAGATCGAGCATTATACGGTCGTTCAGAAGGCAGTGGAAGCATATGAAAAATATCTGAGCAATGATAAAAAGGGCACCGGCGGCCTGCTGGCGGAAGATACCAGAAAACGTATTCAAAGGAGCATTGAACAGCAGAAAAGCGATCTGATGCAGAAACAGGCGGATTATAACGCGAAGCATTCCGGAAGTATGCTGCCCTGCGGAACAGAAGGCAGAGAAGAATACGCTGCCAGAAGAGATAAGATCTGGATGGATAATCTGCAGGAAATCCGGCAGAAGCTGGAGGAGCAGACGAGACGCTACGAGGATATTTTCAAAAATGAGTTTGTCCTCACTATCCTGAAATCCTGTGAAAGAGCGCGGGACGATCTGAAGCAGATTAATTATGAATTAGGAAAGCTGAATTTTGCCGCCAAATATCAGTTTGACGTGCATTATGTGCATGATGGCTCGGATTACGCGAAGATTATTGAGTATGCCAGATTCCTGGATGAGCGTGAGCAGCTGAGCGGCGGGACACAGGGGCAGATGACGCTCGGGGCGTTCACTTCTGTGTCGGATGAAGAAGGGGAGCAGCTGGAGCAGGAGCTGGAGCGAATCGTGAATCAAATTATCAAGTCCAACAGCGAAGAAACCATCGCCCGCTTTGCCGATTACCGGAATTACATGACCTACGAGATTCTGATCAGCAACCAGGTGCTGGACCGCGCGAAGCTCTCAAAACAGACCGGTTTTAACTCGGGTGCAGAGGTGCAGATCCCCTATCTGCTGATCTTATGCTCGGCATTGCTGATGATTTATAATCAGCGAGTGAATTCCACGAGGCTGGTATTTATTGACGAACCCTTTGCCAAGATGGACCCGGGCAATGTGAAGCTGATGCTGGATTTTATGCGTGAACAGCGCCTGCAGGTGATTTTCTGTTCTCCGGATAAGACGGAATCCATCGGAAATGAGTGCGAAGTCATTCTTCCGGCTCTTCGCGTCAGCCCGGAACGCATGCGGCTGGGAATCGTGCAGTTCCATGAGGAGAAAGCATTCATGAAAACTATGTGAGGAAAAGATGGCAGACTACGCAGAAAAAATGCTGGTAACTCTTGTAGAAAAATACAGAAAAAGCAAAAAGGACAGCGGCAGCAATGTCATTGCCCGGCGGACAAAAATAACACCGGCGCAGCTGTATAAAAATTATAACAAAAATGACGCGGACATGGAGCAGATTGAAGCAATTCATTCGGCTGCGCGCATGTACAGTCAGAAGGGATTTCTGACCTTTGATACGGAGGGTTTCAGCAGTGAGATCCGCGCCATCTATCTGGTGGACGAGAAAATTGAAGAGGCAGAAAAGTACCTGGAGGAGCATTACGGCTATGTTTCTAAGGCAACTAAGAGAAGTGAGGCAGAGGAACTGATCGTCCGTTATGAAGGCCGCTCGCCTGCAGCAGATCAGATTTGCGGAGAGCTTCGCCGTACATTAGATCAGAATAAGATACCGGCAGATTATCAGCAGAAAGAGAACTGGCTGAAAGCCCTTGCCTTTATAGAAAATAATCAGAAGGAACTGTTTCTGCGGGAAGCATCCATGCTGATTTATGGTGATTCCAAATATCTGGAAAATGAGCAGATATTAGGACCGGTATGCAAAAGGCTCTGGAAACAGTCCGAAAGACCCCGCATGGCGGATGAAATGGAAGATGAGATTCTGGAAACGTATCATATCCGGAAGGAAAAGCAGAAGCTTTGCCTGAAGGGGGATGCTACGATTCAAATTGGAGGAGAAGCGTTTAAACTTGCGGTCTTTGCGGATGGTGTGGAGTTTTATGCGGAGAATTTCTCACAAATAGAAAGAATCGAGATCCATACATCCAGGTTTATGACTGTGGAGAACCGCACATCGTGGCTCAGAATGAGTGACCCGGACACGACTTTTTTCTATCTTGGAGGCTATGCGACCAGACTTCAGCGGGATTTTTTAAAGAAAGTGTATGCAGACAACCCGGAGCTTTCCTTTGCGCATTTTGGAGACATAGACGCCGGAGGGTTGTATATTCATGAACACCTGTGCCGTATAACGGGCATACCGTTCGCTCTGTATCGCATGTCTTCTGAGGAGCTTGCCGATGCACGATTTCAATCCTGCCTGCACACGCTGTCCGCTGAGGATCGTGTACGGCTGCAGTCGCTGAAAAAACAGGAGCCTTACCGGCAGCTGGCAGCGTACATGCTGGAAAATAACGTAAAGCTGGAGCAGGAAATTATCAGTTATTATGAGTCAAGGTGATGACAGAAACGAATCTGAAACGGTCCCGCGTGCCATTGGCACGCGTTAAGGACGGACTGGAGCAAAGCGTAGATGCCACTGGCACTCAGTGCCCTTATGATTCCGGCTACTTGGCTCGTTGCTTCGCGGAGGGTCAAATACCCCAGGGGTATTTGACTCTCGCGGCAGTCGCCAAATATCCGTGCAAGCACGGCTACTTGGCTCGTTGCTTCGCGGAAATGAATGAAGAGTGTGTGCCGCGGCACTCACTCTCCCTTCATGATGTTCAGTGCAATTTCGGACATTTCCTGCGGACTCTCCACTGCGCTTCCTGAAAGCCATCCAATCAGGATGGAGAACAGCCCGCCGGATTCATAACCGATCGCATAACGCGCTTGTGAGGTTTTTAAAGAATCCGGATGGAGCGCACTATACAGAAACTCAGTAAATCCAGAGAAGCACTCTACGACCAGACTCATCAGATCCACTTGCGTTAAAACCTCTGTCAGCTTATCATATTTTTGAAAATAGGCAAAAAAGCTGCTGAGAGCCTGACGAATATCCTCTTTTGCCTCCGCGACCATCTGCTGCGAGATTTTTTTAAAATGCTGTACCAGGATATCCTCCTTAGAAGTGTAGGTTCGATAGTAAGTCATGCGGGATACGCCGGATTTTCGTGCGATGTCTGTCACAGTGATATATTTATATTCCTTTTGCTCCATTAAACCGATCAGTGCTGCGAAAATACAGTCCTTTGTGGCTTCTTTATCCTGTGCCATTCCCTTTTTTCCTTTCTTAGTATATTCCGTTAATGGTAACTTCGAACAGAGCTTCCTGTCCGTTTAAGTCGTCTACACCGTAATCCTCCGGGAACGTAACAGTGACCTCCACCGTATCTCCCGGGTGGTAACCGATGAGCTGCTCCTCAAAGTCATCGATGTAACTGCCCGATCCGATGACGAGATCGGTTCCATTTCCATCTGTGCTTCCGCCGGAAAACTCTACACCGTCAATGGAGCCGACATAATCAATGTTTACTGTGTCTCCGTCTGCAACGGTCAGTGAAGTATCGGTCGAATAGGATACGGCCTCTTCGGTTATACTTTCTGTAGAGGCTTCATCGGTATCGTCCGTTGTGCTGCTAAAAGGCTTGAATGCATCGACAAGTATGACAATAATCAAAATTGCGATAAGTGCAGCGGGGATTCCTATAGAAAGGACTTTTTTTCTGTGCTCCCGCTGTTCTTTTTTGCGCCGCTCCTCGGCACGCCGTTCCTGAGCCATTTTTTTGTTTTCTTTTTTCATGACAGCTTTCTCCCTTGGGTTCATATTTGCTTACACTCTACGAAAAAGATGTGCCTTTTTTGTGTACGAATTGCGAAGAAATTGTCAAACCCTGCAATTTTGTAACCGGGGAATAAATAGGAACGCAAACAGAGCTGAATCGAAATCATAAAGAACCAGTTTAGAAAGATTAGAAAAATTTAATGAACATATTCACAGAAAGTGTAACAAACCAAATATCAATGGCTTGATTTTCGATTTCTGGAAAGCTATACTGTTTTGCGGGCCACTATTGAAATAGGCTGAAGGCAGTTCCATGGTTTATGTATTTATAAAGGGAATGTGTTTATAGAGGATGTCTGTAGCACCGGAATGACTGATAGTGCTGTAGAAAAGCCTGAGTCAACATATCAAATTAAGTAATTCGGAGGTTACAAAAGTGGGTAAAGTAATAGGAATTGATCTGGGAACGACAAACAGCTGCGTATCGGTGGTAGAAAATGACCAGCCGGTCATTATCCCCAATCCGACCGGCGGACGTACGACGCCGAGTGTGGTAGCTTTTTCGAAAAACGGAGAGCGCCTGGTCGGAGACGCGGCCAGGAGACAGGCGGTGACAAACTCTTCGAGGACGATTACTTCTGTGAAACGGCATATGGGTACGGACTGGGATATCCGGATTGACGGGAAGCAGTATAAGCCGCAGACGATCAGCGCGATGATTCTGATGCAGCTGAAAAAGGACGCTGAGGATTTTCTGGGTGAGTCTGTGACAGAGGCAGTGATTACCGTGCCTGCGTATTTTAATGATGTGCAGAGACAGGCGACCAAGGACGCCGGGCGTATCGCGGGCCTGGATGTAAAGCGTATTATCAATGAGCCGACGAGCGCTGCGCTTTCCTATGGCCTGGATCATGGCGAAGCGCAGAAGGTCATGGTTTATGATCTGGGAGGCGGTACCTTTGATGTGTCGATCATTGAGATCGGCGAGGGACTGATTGAGGTGCTTTCTACCTCCGGCGACAATCATCTGGGCGGTGATGATTTTGACGCCCGCGTATCTGACTGGCTGGTTGCGGAGTTTAAATCGGAGCACCATACAGATATTTCTAAAGATGTCGCTGCGATGCAGCGGATCAAAGAGGCCGCGGAGCAGGCTAAAAAGGAGCTTTCCACGTCGGAGAGTACGAATATTGTGCTGCCGTACCTGACACAGGTGAGAGGAGAAGCGGTGCATCTGGAGCGCACATTGACGAGAACGAAGTTTAATGAACTGACGGCGGATCTGGTGCGCCGCACGGAGGTGCCGGTGCAGACTGCGCTTTCAGACGCCGGCATTACCGCTTCTCAGCTGGGACGCGTGCTGCTGGTAGGCGGTTCGACGCGGATTCCGGCAGTGCAGCAAAAGGTATTTCAGCTGACTGGAAAAGAGCCTTCTAAGAATATCAATCCGGATGAGTGCGTGGCACAGGGAGCTGCCATTTTGGGAAGTACGCTGCAGGGCAATTCACTGATGGCTGCGGATACGGGCATGGATCTGCTATTGATGGATGTGACGCCTCTGAGCCTGTCGATAGAGACGGTGGGCGGCGTCGCGACCCGCCTGGTGGAGCGTAATTCTTCCATTCCGACCCGTTACTCGCGTGTATTTTCCACCGCCGCGGCATATCAGCGCGATGTGGAAATCAATGTCCTTCAGGGCGAGCGCACCATGGCCCGTGACAATAAGTCGATCGGGAAGTTCCGCTTAAAGGGTATCCGGCGCGCTCCGGCGGGCGTGCCGCAGATTGAGGTGACGTTTGATATCGATGCAAATGGCATTTTAAAGGTGTCTGCGAAGGATCTGGACACGCAGAAGGAGCAGTCGATCACGATTACCGCGGACGATCGTATGTCAGATGCTGAAATTCAGCAGGCGATCTATGAGGCCCAGGCTTATGCCGGCCAGGATGTGCAGAGAAGAGAAGCGATCGAATTGACGAATGAGGCGCAGAGCCTGCTCGCGAAGGCACAGCAGGCCTATAAGGAGCGCAAAAAGGATCTGGACAAAAATGCGTCAAAGCAGATTAAAAATGAAATTAACGCACTCCAGAAGGCGTTGTCCAAATTCCGTCTGGATAAGATGACAGACCAGGATCTGGAGAATGTAAAGACCGCAAAAGAGGCACTGGAGCGGTCGGCAGCACAGTATCTGGGGATGTAGGAAGTGATTGAAATAGAAACGCTTTGCGGCAGAGGAAAGAAACTCCTTCGCCACAAAGCGTTTTTTTGTTATGTAAATTTTTGCTCTGCAGTTACGCCATCACTGCCGTGATCAGCGCCATCTTGTAGACCTCATCCGCATTGCATCCGCGGGACAGGTCGTTGATCGGCGCGTTCAGTCCCTGAAGGATCGGGCCGTAAGCGTCAAAGCCGCCCAGTCTCTGCGCAATCTTGTAGCCAATGTTGCCGGACTGGATCTCCGGGAAGATAAAGGTATTTGCCTGGCCTGCTACCGGGGAGCCCGGGAACTTCAGCTGGCCTACCTCCGGGGAAACAGCCGCATCAAACTGCATCTCGCCGTCTACCTTCATATCCGGGTAGGCTGCTTTCAGCTTCGCGGTCGCGTTTGCTACCTTGGTCACGTCGTCGCCCTTGCCGGAACCCTTTGTGGAGAAGCTCAGCATGGCTACCTTCGGGTCAATGCCGAAATAGGAAGCGGTCTTGGCAGTTTCTACAGCGGTCTCAACCAGAGCATCCTCATCCGGCGCAATCTGGATCGCGCAGTCGCCCATCGCGATGCGTTCTTCCACGCCGTCCTTGACACGGATCAGGATGAAGCTGGAGCTGACACTCTTGTTACCAGGCTTGGTCTTAATTAGCTGCAG
>JAJQFO010000109.1 GCA_021201095.1 Lachnospiraceae bacterium | reverse complement strand
AAGTGACAGAATATATGTTGTGAAATATATCAGGTGTGCGAGTGCACTATTATATTATACAGACCGCTCAAATGGCTACAAAAAATATCTATTGGAGCAAGACGACAATGGAAGAACCCGGGGAACTATTTGATAAAGAGGGTATTATTGAGGTGTGTGCCGCAGATTCTTCTCCAAATGAAAATATGGATTTTTCAAAACTGTTAAATTACAGTTCTTCATTAAATTATTTATTGGTGGATATCGAGGATAAGGAAGAATGGAATTATTACAGCGAAAATGCGGTTCTTCCAACACCGGATTCGTGCATTTCAGGGATGGATTTTTTCTCAAAAATGGGCAGCACTTATTTATATATTGCTAAGGATGCTAATTCATATTATTCTTATTATGCATATATGTTGGTCGTGATAGACGGATATGATGTGTTCCGGGTAGTAAATAATGGTGGAGAGGAATATTATGTTTACTATGATTCGGAATATATAGCGTCATTTGATCTTTGGTACGATAGAGCAACACAAAAAACATATTTGGCGGTTAGTCCTAAAAGAATTGATGTTACGCCTGTAGAAGGTGCGGCAAATGAGTTGGAACCAATCATTGATTTTTTATGTGAATGTTATAGCAGCTATGTAATTGACAGCAGTGAGTGGGAATATTTTGAGGATAACGATGCTTTTCTAACTCCAGAATCCTGTGTAAAAAATTTGGTTCAAGACACTTATGACGATACAGGGTTTTTCGGCTTGTGCGATAATTCGGAGATTTTATTTTTAACATATCAAATGGTACTTGCTAAAGAGTGCGGTTTCAGGATTGATTCTGGTACGATTTATACTTCCGGTCGTTCCAGCTCTTATACCTATTCGGCGGAACGAAATACTCTTTATATGAATATCAATTAAACATAAATGAAAACGTTTTATATGCAGATGGTAAGCTTAATAAAGAAACATGTAACTGTGAAGGAGTTTTCCTTTATAATATACGTTTTCATAAGTGCCTCGCAGCATGTGCGAGGTATTGTCCTGAATCAGTTACGGAAATATTTACATAGTATGGGGATTTTGAGATATGAAAGAGGATAGCTTATTATTACCGGAAGGCTGGCGGGAATGGACGCTGGGTGAAGTGATTGGAAGAGGGTCGTACGGTACCGTTTATAAGGCTCAGCGAGTTCTTGGAACGCGCACACTTTACAGCGCCATAAAGATTATTGACATTCCGCATGATGAGGAGGAATTAAATGCTGCTCGAAGAGAGTATTCCGATGAGGGGATTGTCAAAGCTTTTTTCGATGATATAGAAGAACACTTTATGGCCGGAGTTGGAACGCTGGCGGCATTGAATGGGACAAACGTTATTGTTCCGATTGAGGATTTGTGGGTTGAAAAGAAAAGCACGGCAGGATGCCGGATTTTCATTCGCATGGAATATCTCAAAAACCTGTATAACTGCGAACAGGCGGGGGAAATGTCCGATGAAGAAATTCTGAACATGGCATTCGGTATCTGCGATGCTTTATCCTGTCTGGAGCGGGAGGATTTCCTTCATCGAAATATAAAACCGGAAAACATTTTCCGCTCGGCTCAGGGCGTTTATAAGCTGGGAGATTTTGGAACGCCGCACATGACCGTCCAGCAGTCGGGTATGAAGTCTGCCAGAAACACTGTATTGTATATGGCTCCGGAAGCATACAAGAGCCAGTCTGTCGGAGCGTATTCGGATATTTATTCTCTCGGGATGGTGCTGTACCGGCTTTCCAACAAAAATCGGTTCCCGCTGGAAAGTCTGGAAGATGAGATTGTTTCATACAGGGCGAGAGAAGACGCTTTAAACAGGAGAATGAATGGGGAGACATTCGGGCCGCCAGTCGAAGCGACCGCTGAATTTGCGGATGTCATAATGAAAGCCTGTGCATTTTTTCCGGGAAATCGGTATCAGAGCGCGGCAGAGATGAGAGCAGATTTGCTGAAGCTGCAGGGAAGAACGCTGTTATTGTCTTCGGAGGCTCGGCAGAAAACAGCACCGTTGCTTTCGCCTTCGGAGACCCAACAGGAAATTGTAACATTGTTAAAGATTGAGACCGTACCGCACCGCGGCACAGAAGAGTCGAAAGCGACCAATCGTTCTGAAACAATAGATTCGGAGCCGAGACCACTCTATGAGCAGACTCAGCCCAGGCCGATCTGGGAGACTGATAAAGACATGAAAAGCTTTCGAAGTACTCCGCGAGACTATGTCGGTTATGACGGAAGTGATACAACGGAAGAATTGATTTGGTCGGAAGAAACTTTACGTAACAAAATGCTTATGGAGGCTCAGCTCCGGCAGGAAACAGTGTCAGACTCAGAAAGAGCTAAAAAAGAAAGAGCCGAAAGAAAAGGAAAAAGAAAAAGTGTCCTGCCGGTAATAAATCTGGTGCTTGGTCTTATCGTTTGTGTTATGCTTGGCGCGGCAGTTGGTGCAACTGTGGGACAAGACAAAATGAATGCAGAGAATGCGCAGAGGGCAATGCTGCAACCGGGAAGCTTAGATACAGAAACAGAGACGGGGGCGGCAACAGTTGCGGAGACGGGAACAGTGGAAGCGGAAACAAGCGAGGAATGAGAAAAAGGCAGAAGAAGACAAGAGGCAGAGGGAGAAAGGCTAAGATGGGAAATGAAAGAATGGAGCTCCCGGCGAACTGGTCAGACTGGGAGATAATTAAAAAAATCGGAAAAGGCTCCTATGGAACTGTTTACAAAGTGAAACGAATTCTGATGGGGAAGGAATTGTTTTGCGCGGTAAAGGTGATCGACATTCCGCATGATGAGGACGAGCTGGAGAGCATACGCCAGGATTATGGGAAAGAAGCTTCGGTGCATGCTTATTTGCAGAGCGTGGTTTCTGATTACATAAAAGAAATCGAACTGATGGCGAGCTTGAAAGGGATTTCCAATATCGTTACGATCGAGGATTTTGTAGTAGAGGAAAAAGGACCGTCCTGTTGGCGCATTTATATTCGCATGGAATATCTTCAAAGCTTTCTGCAGTATAGCAATGCGCATAAAATGTCTGAAGAAGAAATTGTCAGGCTGGCGACGGACATCTGCAGCGCTCTTGAATATTGTGAAAAGAAAACCATCATACATCGGGATATCAAGCCGGAAAATATATTCCTTTCCGATATGGGAGATTTTAAGCTGGGAGACTTCGGCATCGCCAGAGAAGGCGGGATTTCTTTTGGCAGCTATTCTTCCAAAGGTACCTTTTCTTATATGGCGCCTGAGGTTTATATGGGGCGGCATTATAATGCCAATGCAGACATTTATTCTCTGGGAATTGTTCTTTACCGGCTGACGAATCAGAATCGTTTTCCTTTTGAAAATATTTATAAGCAAATTATCCCTTATCATGAACGGGAAGAAGCTTTCGGCCGCAGGATTAACGGAGAAGCACTGCCAAAGCCGGTCAATGCAAGTGATGCGCTTTCGGAGATTATTCTGAAAGCCTGTGCGTTTGATCCGGAGAAGCGGTACAGAAACGCTGGTGAACTGAAGACCGCGTTGGCGAAATGCATTACAGGCGGAAGTATTGCCAAAAACGAAGAGAAAAGTACGGATAAAGGCGATAAAAGGCATGATGAGGATTTTGCGTTTGCATCGAAAGCAGCAGGTGCGGCAGCTGCCGCATTTGGCACTGAAAGCAGTGCTGCTGCCAGCGGATCCTCAGCATTTGGCGCAGAAAACAGCGCTGCTGCCAGCGGCTCTTCAGCATTTGACGCAGAAAATAATGGTGCTGCCGACGGATATTATACATTTGATGATGAAAGTAAACGTGCCGATGGCCGACACTCCGCATTTGGCGCTGAAAGCAACGCTGCTGTCAGCGGCTCCTCAGAATTTAGCGCTGAAAGCAGTGCTGCCTCCGGCGATTCCTCCGCAAAAGAGGAAAAGAAAGAGAATAAAGTCGGAAATAAAATATTAAGGGTCGTTGCGGCAGCCGCGATCGCTGCCCTTGGATTTTTCGGAGGGCAATTTGTCATGCATTCAGATTTTGGGACAAGTATAAGTGCGGCTCTTGACGGTATGGGGAGTGCCCATCTTGTCAACGAAGTTTTGACAGAAAACGACTCTGACGCTGAAGAAGAAAGTACTGATTCGGACAAGGACAACACTGAATCGGAAACAGATAGTGAAGACATACAGATTGTTGAAGATACATCTTCTGATGAAAAGGTGTATCAGGTAACAGCGGAACATTTAACGGTGAGGGCAGAACCAGAGATAGACGATGGCAATGAGCTTGCATTTTTGAACAATGGCGATCAGGTGACCGGGACCGGAAATATCTCCGAAGACGAAAAATGGCTGGAGATTTATTATTCCTCTGATGATGCAACCGCGACTGGGTGGGCTTCTGCTTCTTATCTGCAGGAAGTGGCGAGCGAGAATGCTACTGCTACCGCTTCGGCCGCATCTGAGACAAATGCACTGACTGCGGCTGCTTCGGGGACATCATCCTCTGACAGTGCTGCTTCAGATACCAGTTCAGCTATCTCGGGAACAACTGCAAGCGGATCATCCGCCACAACGTCATCCGGCGATAATACATCTGGAACAGGATCTTCCACCTCGGAGACGACAGCGAGCGGTTCATCGTCCTCGAGTAAAACTGCATCCGGAACGACATCTGCGGCGTCGGAGACAGCGGCAAGCGGATCGTCTTCTTCAAACACAACCTCGTCAGATTCAGGGGCATCTACTTCTGGCACAACATCATCGGATACGTCGTCAGCGGTCTCTGGTACAACATCAGCGGATACGTCGTCGTCTACTTCCGGCACAACATAGTCGGATACGTCGTCGTCATCCGGTACGACATCGGCGGATACATCGTTTTCTACTTCTGGCATAACATCATCGGATACATCGTCGTCTGCTTCCGGTACAACGTCGTCGGATACATCATCGTCGACATCGGGGACAACATCCTCATCTTCGGACACAGCAGCTGCCACATCCGAGACGACAGCGACAGAATCAACAACCGTGAGCATTGATTCGATCATGAACCAGGCAGTAGCTGACTTTGTGGAAAGTAAATTAAATACATACAATCTGTCCGTAGGAGGAACACACCAACCGTCAGCTTCGGTTTGGATGTCGGGGACTATGGCATCGGTGAAATCGACAGATACATCGGTGGTAACCGTTTCCAGTGGAGGTACAGTGACCGCAGTCGGAACGGGAATTGCATATGTGGTGTTTGTTGCCAGTAATGGATCTTCTTACTTAAAACAGGTATATAAATATGTGGTTTCTTAACTGAGAGTATACAGCATGATTTGTATTGGTGCATATCGTCCGCAACGCAGGGTTTGTTAGAAAACTTTGCCTTTACAAGGGACTCTGGATGATATGGTAAACTGCTCTTATAAATGAAGAAAAAAAGAAAACATTGATGCGGAGGACAGGAAGATGCAGGAAGTTATGCCTTTGATTTTTGCTGTGATTATTATTTTCAATATTTGCGTCTTTTTCTATCATTGCTATTTGAACAGTTCATCCGTTAAAAGGATGAATTTCTCTGGGGCTCGTCCCGGAGCGGAAGATCCGGAAATCCTGCACCTGCTGTCGCAGCTACAGGAGCAGAATGCCAATCATCTCTGCCCATATTGCCATTCAGAACTTCCAGCAGGAGCCGAGTTTTGCTCGCGCTGCGGCAGGTCTTTAAAGCCTGGTGGAGTCAAGGTGTTTAATGGCTTTGGAAATGATGACCGCATCGATGAGGTAAATCGCTGGCTTGCGGATAACCCGCATATCTGTGACGCAGCATTTGAATTTTCCGCAGTGCGGACTCCGGGAGCATTTACGCATATTACTCATTTGACCGGTATTACCATAAGCTATCATGTTTCGGCTTCCTGGAGCAATAAACAGTATGCCATTGTCCAATTGCAGAAGTATCGGGCATTTTCTTTCTTTGATGATATAGACAGAGGAACGGATGCTTTGAAAGCTAACTGGCTTGACAGCAATCCGGAAGCCAGATTTGTAGGAGCGGCGGCTGCATACAGCAGCAGGGAAAGCGGTGGCGGGAGCAGTTCTCTTCAGGTCTTTTCAGCCGTAGAATTCCCAAGACGCAGCAGTCCTTCTTCGCAAAAGCAACCAGAGATACCACCGAGGCAAGCTGCGCCTATTGGGGATAAGCAGGAAACGCGCGGCCAAAATCAACAACCTCAGAACCAACAGGCTCGAAACCAACAGCCTTGGAACCAACAGGCTCAGAATCATCCGTATCAGAATCAACAGATTCAGACCGAACAGGCTCCGAATCAGAAATCGGGAGGCCAACAGCCTGAAAAGCAGAATACTGCAAACCAACAGACCAAAGGGAATCATGATCATGGCGAAACACAGCAGCCGAAGAAAAAGAAAGGAACAGTTCGTTTCGTCGTGATTCTGATAATTTTGTTCCTGCTGGCTTTTGCCGCAGGCATAGGATATTCTTATTACATGGATGCATCATCCTGTTCCGGAACGTCTGGATATGTAAGCCAATTGGCTGGTATTTGTATAGAGCAGTATTATAAATTTATCAATATCATTAAAAAATGAGAAGGAGCAAAGATGAGTAAAGTAAGATTTTGTGATCAGTGTGGCTGTGAGTTAAGTGAGGAATCAAAGTTTTGTCCGAATTGCGGGGCAAAATTAGCTGGAATAAATACAAATATGTCAAACTATGGAAATAGCTATAACGATTCGGCGACAAAACAGCCAAAAAGAAAAAGCAGGATGCCGATCATTCTTATTGTTGTGATTTTGATGGTCGCTGCGGTGGGATTTGGAGCGTATTCGGAAATGAAAGGCGGGCCTGGGAAAGCGGTAGAAACGTTAGTGGATCTGTTATCTGGCAACGGCGGTTCGAAATCTGTGAATTCATTAGAAGAAACAGATGATAAAGCAGAGAATGAGACGGTAAATGAGACGGCAAATGAAGCAGTAAGTGAAACAGCAATTGAAGCAGTAAATGAAACAGCAAGTGAAATAGCAAATGAAATAGCAAATGAAACAGAAGAAAGGACAGTGGCAATCACACCATCTGCAGAGAATCAGGCTGTATATGAGAAGTATAAGACTGTTATAGATCAGGAGATTGATGACTTTGTAAGTACTGGATTAAACACAATTACTTTATCCGTAAGCGGGAATAATGAGCACAAACCAGAAGCAGCAATATGGGGGGAAAACAATATTTCTTGTTACTCATCTGATGAGTCTGTTGTAACTGTAAGCAGTGGTGGAAAGGTAACTGCTGTTGGAGAAGGCAGCGCGTATGTTGTGATAATTGGCAGTGTTGGTACGTTATACATATCAGAAAGTTATAAGTACGTAGTTACATCATAGAAAGTTTTAGGTATACCCGGAAATATGATATAAGCCATGAGCCGGAAACTGTTGTTTACAAGCTTTTATTTGAAACCCGTATAATGATTGTAGCAAAGAAGAAGGCGGAAATACATAAAGAAGAAACTCATTCATACATTTACATACGATGGGTTCAGGCAATTGATTTAGAACTAATCAACAAATTTAAAAACAGGATGAGAGTGAGGACACTATGCTGAATCAATTTTCACACGTGAAAGCTTACCCAGATGTCTACCAGGCAATGATGGAAGTCAACAGAAGAATGACTATGCAGGACTGGGATGTGGCTCTGCAGAAGATGCGGACGGCAGCGGAGCTCATGCTAAACCGCATCTACAGTCTGTATGATGACAGCCAGCAGCTTCCAGATTTGTTTACTAAGATTAAGCAGCTCGGCGATGCGAATTTGATTGCACCGGCCTCTGTTTCGAATTATCATCTGATTCGCGATTATGGAAACCATTCCTCGCATGGAAACGTGGGCTATGGATCGGCTGATGCCGAGAAATGCTATAGAGCGCTGGCACAGGAGACGATTCTTTTTGCGGAAAGATATATGGCGGAGATTGATCCGAATGGGCGAAGACAGTTGAAAGCGGTCGCAGGGAACGTTAAAGGAGGGGGAGAAAATAGGCGATACCCGAAGTGGCAAGTGCGATGTGTAGGAGTCTTCTATATGGTTATTTCGGTACTTTTTGCGGCACTTGGTGCAGGGTTATCTGATCCAGGGTATTCCACTTCTGATGCTATATTTGCAATTCTCTGGGGAGTATTTTGCCTGGCATTTTTTATCATTGGCTTGTATGCACTCATTACTGGTGATGAACGTGTGATGGTTCATCAGGTGGACGTGAGATATCGGTGAAACAGATATTTCCAACAGCAAAAAATATTTGAAAAACTTTCAAAAATTTAAGTCCTTCATAGCTTTTCTTTCGTCTGGAAGGTATAAAGACGTACTTTCTGGAAGGAGAAATAGTTATGAAGGGCTGGAATATCATCGAGAAAATCGGCAAGGGGTCATTCGGAACGGTATATAAGGTAAAGCGCGATCAGCCGGGGGCGGATGGACAGGCAGTCTATGGGGCGCTGAAGGTCCTGGAGATTCCGCAGGATGAGGATGAGCTGAGAAACATTTGGCAGGAATATGACAATGAGGAGTCTGTGCGGACCTACATATCTGATTTGAAAGAGGACTATCTGCGGGAAATCGAGATGATGATTTCGCTGCGGGGAGAGCCGAATATTGTTCACATTGAGGGCTATGAGGTGGAGCCAGTCGGTGAATACGGATGGCGAATTTCTATCTGTATGGAATATCTGCAGGATTTCTGGCAGTATGCGAAGGCACATCCGATGACCGAGAAAGAGACGATTCGTCTGGCACTGGACATTTGCGATGCGCTGATCTGCTGTGAGGAGAGAAATATCATTCACAGAGATATTAAGCCCGCTAATTTGTTTTATTCACCGGAAGGCCGATACAAGCTGGGTGATTTTGGAGTGGCAAGGATGGAGGAGGCCCTCACCGGCACCTACTCCGTCAAAGGAACATTTCCATACATGGCGCCGGAGGTTTTCTGGGCGGAACACTATGACAGTACGGTAGATATTTATTCCCTCGGGATCGTCCTTTACCGCCTGATGAACCGCAGCCGCCTGCCATTCGAGAATATTTACAAGCCGACATTTACCTACCGTGAAAAAGAGGAAGCCCTGCGCAGGAGAATGAAAGGCGAAGCATTTCAAAACCCGGTGGATGCGAGCGAGGCATTTGCCGCAGTGATCATGCGGTCCTGTGCGTTTCCTTCCAAAGAGCGGTACCAGGGTGCACGGGAGATGAAAGCAGATCTTCTGGCGATTGCGGAGGAGTTTTGAAGGCCTTTAAATTCAATGTTTTAGGGCTTGACATAAGGAAGGAGCCATCTGGCATGGATGACGGTAAGTTTCGAATTATTTATAAGAAAATAGTTGAGAGCAGGTGTCTTCCCGCTGATGAGGCGGAAAAAATCCTGCGGAAGATTATAAAATTATTGGAGAATGGATGAAAAAGGAAGCGCCTTAAAAGATCATTAAGGCCATATTAAAAACACAGTAAGCATTAAGAACCCAAGACCTCCGGAGGATCAAATCATGAATTGCTATAACTGTAACGCAGCAATCAACAGGAAAGCATTATTCTGCGGCAGCTGCGGCGTGCCGCAGCAGAGACTGGTTGAGCAGATTATGGAAGGCAGCCAGTCTGCTTTTGAGTCTCTTTATCGTTACAGCTATCAGAATGTTTACTGGGCAATTCGATCGATGGCGTCTCTGGATGAAGATACAATCTGCGACCTGATACAGAATACCTATCTTAAAGTGTACGCTTCTATCTCGCAGCTGAAGGAGATAGCGGCACTGAATGGCTGGATTAAGCGGATTGCTCAGAATGTGACGATTGATTATCTGCGGAAAAAAGAGAAGAGCAGGACCATCTTTTTCTCTGACCTGGTTCCGGATGATTCAGAGCTGGACGAGCCGGAATTTGAAGATGAGAGCGTTGATACAAATCCGGAGATTTCCATGGAATATCAGGATCGGAAGCGCTTGATCAGTGAAATTCTGGATGAATTGCCGCCTGAGCAGAGAGTTGTTCTCTCCATGTTTTTCATGCAGGAGATGAGTATAAAAGAAATCGCCGAGACGCTCGGCGTCAGTGAGAGTACCGTAAAAAGCCGGAAAGCTTATGGCAAGAAAAAAGTAGAAGCCAGCGTAAAAGCTCTGGAGAAGAAGGGCGTCAATCTTTGGGGCCTTACCGCGATTGGGTTCTTTGCTTGGCTGCTTAAAGGGATTGATGTGGATGCGGCAGAACTGCCGGCGGAGACGGTTTTGCTGTTTATTCGAAAGGAGATTTTTACAGATGCACCATTTGGGGAGGAATCAACTGATTCTTTCCATGATTCTGCAAGCAAAACGACAGGAAAGATTTTTATAGAAAAAAATAGTATAACTTCTATAGAGGATTTCGGAAAAGCTTCCGTCAGAAAAATCAGTAAAACTGCTAAAGCAGTCCTTCGCGAGGGTGTGAAAACAGTGACTAAAGTAATTGGGAAGACATCAGGCACGAAGCTTTTGATTGGTGTAGTCACTGTGGCTGTAGTTGGAACCGGAGTAAGAAGTATTATTCGAAATTCATCAGATAATCAGGTAATGACTGTAAACGAAACTGGAGAATTGTCTAACGACGAGAATACTAAAATACCAAATGATTATGATGCTATAGTCTGGGATCAGACAATTGATGATGCTTCTATGATATCTGCATATGAGAACATTTTGGAAGAATATCGAGTGGCCTGTGAGTATGGAAATGAGGAACTCTGGAGAAATTCGTCTGATGACAACAGGATTTATGACAACGACCTTTTCCCGGATGTAATTACGGTTGCAATGATTACTTATCATTCTGACTATACCTCAATCGGATTAAGCAATATATATTTTGTGTATTCTGCATATGATTTGAATGGCGATGGAACGAAAGAACTTATTATAGGGTATAAATTGGTGGATTCTGAGTACGACGATGCGATTTTAGTAGACATTTATACGTTTGACGGGGTAAATGCAGTAAAGCTTATTTCTGACCCTTATGTAGGAGGAGTATCGAATTTATCCGTTTATAAGAATGGAACTATGATAATAATGGCATCCCCTGAGCATAAAACAGAGGAAGCAACACTTCCTGGGACATGGCATTATACATTTAAACATATTTCAGATGATTGCACAGAATCAATAGATGGTGAATATTATTATAGCAGTTTTTTCGGAGATGATGATTCGAAAGAATCATACATTGAAAATCAATTGACTACCGAGGAATTTGAGTCGATAATGGAAAATCTGACCGAGGGAACGGATGAAATAGATGATTATGTATGGATTGAATTATTGCCGGAGGAGGAGGAACAGACAGAAGGAGCGAATACTGATAAAGAAAATGATGAGCTTTCAGATATATCAGTAGACTCGACTGCGATAGACAATATAATTCAGAAACTCGGATATGATTATATCGGTGGGCAGCAGTATGAAGTATTATATCATGGCGCTTCGTCTTCAAACCTTGTCGGAATGGATCCGGCACCGCCGGTTGGTGTAGCGGCATATGCGGTCGAGGATCTGGATGGGGATGGCAATGATGAGCTTCTTTTGCTTCTTTTGGAAGAAACGGAACGCGATTATAATTATGACTCAAGCGGATTAAAAGACTCACAACTAGTTTTCATAGTTTGCGAAGATAAAGATGGAGAGTGGGTAGAATCGCAGCGAATTTCAGAAGTGGAAAGTGCTAATGCGGAAGGCTACATGGGAAGCATTATGACCATTGCTGATATGCTTCCGTATATTTCTACGTATTTGGTGTCGACAGATAACGGGAAACATATTGTAATAAATAACCCACTTAATTTATGGTCAGGATCAGATAATTTACATGAGATGATAGAAATTATCTACACGGAAGACTCTATGACGGGGAAATCGTACGAGCTTTGTGGGGATGACGATACATCTGTGGTTGAAACGTACAATAGGCTGATTGCTCAGATAGCGACTGATGATGCAGAATGGATTAGCCGCATTTATGTTGATGATTTTTATGACGATCAAAACAATTTGAATTATGACACATACTATCGGCTTGTCTCAGACAGAGAGGATGTTTCTACAATCCTGTTTCTGGATGATTTTCGTACGGAGGAATCTTCAGAGACTGCAACGGAAAGTATTGCTGCATGGAAAAATGCGTATATAGACTATATTAATGAATGGGAAGCAGAACTAGATCAAATGGCAGAAGAAGAAGGGCTAAATCGGAGATCCTGGTATCAACTTTCCTATTCTCTTATATATGTGGATAATGATGATATACCGGAACTGTATGTTGGCGGCTACGTGGAAGCAATGGGAGATAAGATATGTACAATTGGGGAAGATAATACAGTTGTAGAATGCCAGTTGGGAAGATTGAGTGGATCCAGCTATATAGAACGAAGCGGAATGGTCTGTAATTTTAGCGGTAACATGGGAGGATATTATTTGGATTTTTATGAATTGAATATTGGCGAGTTTACTCAGGTGAATGATTTGTATTGTGAAAAGTTAGTTGAGAGTTATTATGCTGATGATGAGGAATGCGAAACTGTTACATATTATTGGTATGCCCAGGAAGTTACAGAGGAAGAATTTTACGAAAACTGGAATGCAATAATGAATCTTGATGATTTACAGACACCTTATGAGGTGACATATAGTGCAGAAGAGATTATCGCGATGATTACTGAACTGTGATAAGAATAATTACAGATAGATGCTAATCTCAGAACAGCACAAAGCTGATGCAAAGGGATAAAAGATAGAATGTATGTGGAACAATCATTTATATTTGGAAAAGAAGCAGAAGCGCATTTCTCCAAGTAAGACACAAGCTTATTTAACAAACAGGAGATAAAGATGAGCAATATGAAAATTTGCATTCAAAGTGGCAGTAAAGCAGATGAGAAATCCAACCCCCAAATATCTGAAACCAGCATTGATTCGGCAGCTTACGAAACCAGCCAAAGCGATTCAGAAACAAACCAGCCAAAAAGAAAAACCTGGATTCCGATTATTATCGCAGTGACTTTGATAACTGCTGTTGCCAGCAGCGGGGTACATGCGAAAATGGATGGCGGTTTCGGAACGGCTTTTGGAATTACAGCAAGCGCAGAATCCGAATTGGAAGATACAATAGAAGAAGATTCTGTAAATGCAGAGTCGGAGGACATTACCCTGTCATATGACTTGGTGAAAAGCAGCTCCCCGGAGGAATTTGTGGAAAATTATTGCAAATATTATTTATTTGCAGGAGAATATGAAAAATTCTGGGATGATTGCGTTTCGCAGGCAACGAAGGACACGGGATACATGAGTAGAAAAGATTTTGTTGTATACATGGAACAGTATTATTCTGATATTGAATATGATGCGATTGAGATTGATTTCACTGAGCATTTAGAGGAGGGGATTATCGCTGTTTATTATTCACTTTACAGTACAGCAGACGGTGAAAATGGTCCATACGGTTTTGGTGATTATTTGATAGAAGAAAATGGGGAATATAAGTATTTATTGTATGGATTGAAATCCATACAAAGATATACTGTGCAAACTGATGAGTTACTTATTATGGATTCTCTGGAGGTTTATACCCATGCAGATTCTGATTGGCTAGATCTATATTTTGTACCGAAGAATCGTTCCAGTGCCAATATATACATAGGACTGGTAAATGGAGCAGCAGTTACAATTACAATGAAGGATGAGACTGTTTATACAGGTCAGCTTGCGGAAGCTCTTCTGATTGATAGCGAGTATTACGACACTGTATACTGCTCGTTTGATGGTGCGGCAGGTGAGATTACGTCTGTCATGATAGAACCCGTTTACATGGCAGATGACACGGGGCTTCCGGATACGTCATCGGAACATTCTGTGACCTATACGGTTGTATTAGATGAGTAGGATCCAATAGGGAAACTGATATCAGCGAAAGAAAGACTGAAGGAAAGAAAAAATGTATGAGGAACTTTTACTGCCAAGCGGATGGCAGGAATGGAAAATTACCGAGCAGATCGGACGGGGCTCATTTGGCACTGTTTACAAGGCAGAGAGGCGGTTATCAGATTCAACAGCTTCTGATTCTGACGCAGTAAAAACTTCAACATCGGAAGACGGGACGCAGATCGATGCGGAGATGGAGTTTTGCGCAGTTAAAGTGATTGATGTTCCGCAGGATGAGGAAGATCTGAAGCTGATTCGGATGGAGTGCGATAGTGAAGATTCGGTGAAAGCCTATCTTTATGATGTCACGCAGAACTACATGAAAGAAATTCAGATGATGAATGCGCTGCGGGAGGTCGCGAACATTGTTCGTATAGAAGACTTTTTTGTAGAGGAGAAAGAAGAGATTGGCTGGCGCATTTATATCCGCATGGAATATCTGCAGGACTTTCGGTATTATTGTCCTTCGCATACCATGTCAGTAAATGAGGTTTGCGCACTTGCTATTGACATCTGTACTGCGCTTGCTTACTGTGAACAGCAGAAAATTCTTCATCGGGATATCAAATCGGGCAATATCCTCCGCTCACCGGAAGGTGTCTACAAGTTGGGGGATTTTGGAATGGCTCGGGTCGATAACTCCGCATCGGTCAGTTATTCTGCAAAAGGAACGTTCTCCTACATGGCACCGGAGGTATACTTTGGACGTCATTACAACAATACGGCTGACATTTACTCTCTCGGGATCGTGATGTATCGCCTGACAAACCGGAACCGGCTTCCTTTTGAAAATATCTACAAACAGATGCTGACTTACCACGACAAGGAGGAAGCTCTGAACCGGAGAATTCAGGGAGAGGCGATCCCGGCTCCGATTGACGCGGGCAATGTTTTATCTGAGATCATTCAGAAAGCCTGCGCTTATGAACCGGAGCAGCGTTACCAGACTGCGGAGGAAATGAAAGACGATCTGCTGCGTATGCAGAGAAGGCTTCCCACTTCAACCGGAGCAATGGTGGTGCAAAGCCAGAATGAGGAGACGGAGGCGAAGTTCTCTAAAAGAGACGGAAAAATTTCTAAAAGTGGAAGGAACCGCTTCCACCTGTTTAAAAGACAAAATAATTATATACAGGAGCAAAATGAAAAAATGCGTAAGGCAGCCTCTCGTAGGACTAAGGTGATCGGAATAATAGCCATAGCAATGGTTGTTCTGATAGCTGCAGTTGCCGGAAACATATACAGATCAGCTCATCAATCAGAAGCAGGCGTGCCAGTGGAAAGCGATTATGATATTGATATTTATGAAGCAACGAGTCTTTTTGGTGAGATAAGTATGGAAAGAGTGATGAGTGTTGGTGTCTGGGAAGCGTTAGATCTTGATTTTTCTGGCGAAATGTGTATGGAAGGGGGAGAACTGTGGGCACAGATTAATATGGGTCAGGAAAAAACCAGATGGATTATGTTTTCGGAAATGGTAGAAAAATGGGCTCTGCTTTTACCTTATACAGAACACTATTATTACTATGAAGACTGCCCGGAATTAATAAATTCTCTTATAAATGGTTATGTCTCAGATACATTTGGCGCTGAGGCTTCGTCTCTGGCTGTATTCTCTGCCGCAGACTCACTGAAAGCAGGAGAAACAGAAACACCCGGCGCGGCTGCATGGCCTGATATTGAGTGCTATTCATCAGATGAGTCGGTTGTCACGGTGAGCAGCGAAGGAGAGGTTACAGCTGTAGGGGAAGGCAGCGCGTGTGTTGTGATAATTACCAGCGATGGTATGTGCGCACTATATGTATATACTGTGTAATTTGAGTGATTTTACATCCGGAGAAACGAGCGATGAATTGGTATAAATGCAGCGCAATAATTTGCAAAAACAGACTTGTTATGCAGCAAATGATCGCGAAATAACGCTTTTGTGAAAAAAACTTGCCGCTGCAACAAACCTAATAGCCGTCGTCTCCCAAATTGATGATTGACAAATAGGCTCCGGACTGATAAAGTGAAATTACTTTTATGTGTGTTTAGATGTGAATCTTTATCTGAGAAAACCTGATCTGAGAGAATCTACTCTGGGGAAACGTACCTCCTGTGTATACGGATATTGATCCGATTTCAGAAGGAGGGACGATGAAAATGAAAAAGAAACTGGAAGAATTGAACCTTACGGACAACTTTCTGTTTGGTTCAATGGTAGAGCGCGAAGGAACCGGCGAGGAGTTTGTGCGAACACTTCTCGAGGTGGTTTTTGGGCGGAAATTTGGAGATATTCGGATTGTTCCGCAAAAAGTTTACAGCGGGGCTGACACGGATCTCCATGGCGTACGGCTTGATGTCTATGTAGAGACGGATTCAGATGAGGCCGAAGACGGTCTTGCAAAAGCTTCTGTTTACGACGTAGAGCCGGAGCAGAATGATAACAAAAAGGCTGTGCAGGGGCTTCCGATGCGGACACGGTTTTACCGCGCAAAAATTGATGCGGCGAGCCTGGGCAGCGGAGAGGATTATCGCTGCCTTAAGCGGGTTACCGTGGTGATGATCGTGACATTCGATCCGTTTGGAAGCGACCGGATGATTTACACGATCCGGAATATGTGTCAGGAAGAGCCGGGACTCTCGTATGAGGACGGTGCGCGGACACTGTTTCTCTATACAAAAGGAAAGCGTGGAAGGACAAAGAAAAAACTGCGCGAGCTTCTCCATTATATGGAAGAAACGACAGAAGAGAATGCGGTGAATCCGACACTCAAGAAGATACATAAGGCGGTGGAGCAGGTCCGGCATGACAAGGAGGTGTCACTGGGTTATATGAAAATTTTTGAGAGAGAAGAGATGCTGCGCGAGGAAGGCCGGGATGAAGTCCGGGAGGCGGAAAAGGCCAATACAGAGCGGGAACGCCTGCGCGCAGATGCCGCGGAACAAAGAGCAGATGCCGCAAAGCAGGAAGCCTTCGCAGCAGAGCAGAGAGCAAAAGAAGCGGAAGCAGAGAATGCTGCCCTTATGCAGAAGCTGAGTGATGCCCTGGAGAAAATGCAGGAGCTTTCTCAGGAGGTTGCGCAACTGCGGCAGCAGGTGAAGCCAGCTTAGGCGCTGCTGTGAAATCGTATTTCGGTATTTGCATCCATCCGTTGTCACGTAAAACATAATAAAGCCCAAAATGTCTGCAAGAATAACCCGGGGAGCCCATACAAGCTTCCCGGGTTGTTTGATGTAAAGGATTTGCAGATTCGTTCTGGGGGCTAACATCATTCATTTGCCGATAACAGCGAAAAGAAACAGAAAAGGGTTTCCTTCCTCGGAAGGGAACTTTTTCTTTACGTGCAATCTCAGCCATGTGATACAGTGTCATTACAGAAAGGCGATAACGGAAAAAGAAAAAAGGAGGAAACACAGATGAATGATCAGTTTGCATATTTGAAAAAGTATTCCGATGTTTATGATGCAGTGCTGGAAGTAAACAGGCGAATCAGCCAGCGGGACTGGACGGTATCAATACAGAAAATGCGTACTGCAGCAGAACGTATGCTGAAACATGTTTATCAATTGTACGGCGAGGTCAGCCGGGATTTGGATTTCTGCAATTCCATTAATCAGCTTCATAAGGCAGGGATCATATCTCAGAAATCAGCCGGGAATTATCATCGGATTCGGATGATTGGAAATGAGGCTGTTCATTGTAACGTGAACTACAGTGAGCAGGAAACCCGGGGAGTCTATGGTGTGCTTTTGGAAGAATCGGTTCTTTTTGCGGAGCGGTATATGGTACAGATGGATCCATATGGAAGAGAGCGTCTGAGAAGAGTGGTATTAGATGTTCCTGCTCCGACGGCGTACTCGGCACCAACTCGGGAGAAAAGGAATAACGCGCTGCTTTCGGAAGGAATGGCACGGGGTATCGCTCTTTTTGAATTAATTTTATTCCTCGTGATAGGCGGCGCTGTGCTCCCGCAGATGTTTCAATGCAGTGTTAACACCACTGTTGTGGGTATCACATTTCTACTTATTGGAGCCGGTGTTTTAGTCAGCCTTTATACATTGGTGACCGGAGATGAGCGCCCGATCCTCATCTGGATACTGATGGGAAGATAGATGGTTGATCGGAAGCGGGAAACAGAAAACAGGGTTTTAACGCTAAAACTTGACGACATTCGGTTGGCTGTTCAATACCTGATGGAGAAAGAGAGGAAAAAATCATGACAAGGTTTCAGAATAAAAAGTATTACGAATATCTGCAGGTTACCAGAAACGCCGATCCGGAAGTGATTGAAGGTGCCTACAGACGTCTGGCAAAAAAATATCATCCGGATAATAATCCGAACAACTTACAGAGTGCAATCCTTTTTCAGCAGATTACTGAGGCTTATGAGACTTTGCATGATCCGGCCAGACGGAAAGCATATGATAGCTGGCTCAACGCGTTTTGCTCGGAAAGCACATCTCAAAATACCCGTTCGAATACTTCCGCTTCAGGAAGCTCTGCTTCTGGAAGCACGGCATCGGGCTCGTTTCATGACGCACAATTTGATTTCGATATGGAGCGTGTACGCAAAAATGCTTATGCGAATTACAATCAGTGGAAGGGACGGGCGGCTGGAGCGGCGCAAGAAGCAGCATCCCGGGAAGCTTCCGCCTCTGAGAATGCGGTGAAGAGAAAAAGAAAGCCGATTCTGGCAGGCGCATTTGTAACGGTAGCAGTAGTATGTATCGTTTCGTTCTTTGCCCTGACGAGCCCTCCAAATGGTTCGGACATTCTGGCATTTGCAGGTCTTAAATCGGAGGCGGCGAACGAGACGATGTCCGAGACGGAAGCAGATACGACCACGATTGCAGAGAAGACATCGGATAACGTAACAGAGACAGTCATAGCAGCAGAGGCGGAGTCAGCTGGCACAGCAGAGGCGGCATCGGATACCACAGCAGAGACGGGAGCAGCTGCGGATACGGATGGTTACGCATCAGGTGAGGGAGAAACGGAGGCAGTTATTGCTGACGATATACAGAACACGCAACAGGCCGTTTATGAGGTGACAGCAGATCCCTCACTGAATGTGCGCCAGGCGGCGGATTCCTCCAGCGCAAAGCTTGGATCCGTATATCTTGGGGAAACTTATCGGGGCACCGGCAATATTTCTGATGATGGGAAGTGGATTGAGATCTATTATACATCTGATGGCGGTGAAACAGGATGGGCATACCACCAGTATTTGAAGGAAATATCAGAGAACACCGATACACAGATATCTGAGGAGCAGCAGACAACAGACACAACAAACACATCCGAAGGATCAGATAACACAGACGTAGTAATCGTGTCAGAAGAACAGACAAATACCGATACCACGGACGCAACTACAGAAGCATCTGTAAAAAACACGGACGATTCCGTTTACAAAGAGATGAAAAATATCATTGACAGCAGTGTTGCCTCCTTTAACGAAACCGCGCTGAACACGCGAACCCTTTCTGTGGGCGGTACAGCCATACCACTTTCGGCAAGCGGCTGGGGCGCGGGAAACATTCTCTGCTATTCTTCTGACAAATCGGTTGTTACAGTCAGCAGCAGTGGAACAGTGACTGCGGTCGGATCGGGAGAAGCGTATGTCTTTGTCTTCAGTAAGATATCTATCGAAGTGAATAAATCGCTCGGATCAGGTATTATGTATGAGGCATATAAATATAAGGTGAGGTGATATTGAGATCAGTTCATGGGGCCTGGCATCATGAACTGATCTGGGATGAAAATATGAAATTACCCAGCAAGCGTTTATACTCAGATATGGAAAATTTGATTGCGAATTCAGAGATGGGGTGTTATGATACAATAAGATTCGCTGCTGTACGCAGGGAAGAGGAAGGGAAGGTTTCTCTGGCGTCAAGTGGCGATGGGAAGGAAAGTATTCAAAAAATACCACAGGGAGAATCAATTACCCAGGAAGTTACCCGGGAAATACTGCAAGGAGCATCAATTACCCAGGACGCTACCCAGGAAACACCGCAAAGAGCATCAATTACCCAGGAAACATCGCAAGAAGCACCAATTACCCAAGAAATTACTCAAGAAACGTTACAGGACTCATTGATTACCCAAGAAATACGAAAAGATGATGAAATTGCTCAGGAAATCGAGATTACCGCAAAAATCAAACATATTATGTCAGAGGATCCTGGGATAAGTTTAAAAGAAGTGGCGATCAGATTGAACGTTAAGTTTGATTCTGTGCGGTATCGGGTAAAGCAGATGAAGAAAAAACGGTGAAATACGCCATGAGGGTTCAACTAAATCCGGCAGATGGTTTGTATTAAAATGAGGAGGAGGCTGCGTGCCTGCAGCAGCAGGTGAAGCCGGCGTAAATGATACCTTTTGTGCTTTACTTTCACTCGGTTTTATCACATGAGAAAACATTTCTAAAAAAGTTCCTTTCTCCGGAGGGGAACTTTTTGATTACGGCCTCCAAAACAGGGCTGATATAATCAGCTTATCAAGAACACAAAACACGTAAGTGAACAAACACGCAAGTATATGGGAAGGAGAAATTCGTATGAAAAAGAAAACTGTTTTTGGCGTAATCATTCTGTTATTTTTGCTGCTGGCAATTCCGGCTTCCGCATCTGCAGCTACTGTAAAGCTTAATAAGACCAAAATGACAGTCTATGTAGGACAGAAAAAGACACTGAAGGTGAGCGGCACAAGCAAGACGGTAAAGTGGTCCTCTTCTAAAAAGAGTGTTGCCAGGGTGAGCAGCTCCGGAGCGGTTCGCGGAATCAAGGCCGGGACCGCGACGATCACGGCGAAGGTGGGAACAAAAACATATAAATGCAAGGTTACGGTAAAAGAAAACACCTGGGACGCAGGATACAATCTCGACAATGCAAATTTCTGGAAAAAAGTCTCGGCACAGCGTTATACAGGCTCATATACTGTAAAAGTATATCCGGCATATTTGAAATATGATGAGTCCGGACAATTGTGTGTTATTTTAGCTGTAAGGAATGAGACTGCAGGAAAAACTTATACTCTGAAATCTGCGGTCGTAAAATTTGTAGATGAATCGAAGGAAGTAATTGCGAGTGGGTATTTTAGAAATTTCAACCGTAAAATTAAGCCCAATACTGTGGAATACATACCCCTTCGTTTCTCGAGCCAGTCAACAAAACAGTATGTAGCTTTGAAAAAAGGAAACTTTATGTATTCGATTTCAATCTATTGATTAAGGAGAATTTTTATATGAGCGTCCAGATAGAATACGCCGGTACCTGCTTTCAGGGGCTGGTGCGCAAAAATAATGAGGATAATTTCTGGTGTGATAATGAATATCTAAGTTGTGAGAACCATGGGCTGGATGAAGTGTTTTCCGGCAGACTGCAGCGTACGGGATGTCCGGCGTTCGCTGTTTTTGACGGAATGGGCGGTGAGGAATGCGGCGAGGTTGCCGCGTTTCTGGCCGCGGATACCTTCCATCATATTTTTGGGAATCGACCGGGAAATAAATCTGGAGAAGATTCATCTGAATACAGCTTCGGGGAAGATTCCTCCCCCAAATTTGAAAACAGCTCCGAAAACAGTTTTGGAAAAAGATCTGGAAAAAACATGAAAGAAAACTTAAACTCTATAAAAAGCAACGATGAGGATGTCCGGCTGCTGTGTCAGCAGATGAATGATGAAATCTGCCGGTATGCGGCGGAAAACAGGATCCGCTCCATGGGCTGCACGGCGGCGCTGCTGCTTTTTGATGATTCGGATGTATATGCGGCGAATGTGGGTGACAGCAGTATTTTCTGCTTTCAAAATCACCGTTTGAAAAAAGTGTCTGTGGATCATGTGTGCAGCAGTCCATTATATCGGAAACCTCCCCTGACACAGTTTCTGGGAATTCCGCCAGAAGAAATGCTGCTGAGCCCGCACATTCAGAGAATGGAGGCTGCTGGGGGAATGCAGTTTCTGCTCTGCTCGGATGGCCTGACAGATCTGTTTGAAGAAAGGGAAATTGAGGCCGCTCTGGATGAAGCAGGAACTCTTAGTCAGGCAGTGCAATACCTGAAAGAGGAAACCTTGCGTCGGGGCGCATTGGACAATACAACAATTATTTTGTGCGGATTGTAATGCTTCTGCTCTATACAGGCTTCTATAAAGAGCCGATGGTAATACACATGGAGCAATACTTTCTTTAAACGAATTACAAAAAACGAAGTAGCTAAAAACAAAGTAGCTAAAAAACAAAGCAGCTAAAAAACAAAGCAGCGGCCTCAGACGATGAATCCGAAGCCGCTATTTTGATGCGGCTAAAACCGGGAAAAATGGTTCGCTTTTTTATAGAAATGAATTTCATATCCGATGGCGCGGGGCAGCACCCCATTTTTGGCGAAACCTTTTCACACAATTATGACGATTGCTTTCCGGATTTTTGCGAAGAACAGAGAAAAAAAGGAAAGGTGTGAAAATAAGTCGGATTGACTAAAAGAAAGAACATGGAAATTTTGACAGCGATTTACTAAACTGGCATCATAAGATTTTGTGTGTCGGCTTAGAACGTCAGGGATCGGCTGAAACGCAGCACAGATGCAGAAAATGAAAATGGAAAGCGAGGATAGTCATGAAGATTACGAATGTCAGGATCAATGGTATTGAAAATCCATTGGGGTATTGCATGGAGGGACTCACCTGTTCCTGGAATGTTTGCGATACCGCGAGTAAAAAACAGACCAATGCGGTCATTGAGGTGAGCACAAGCGAAGATTTTGAAGAGGATGACATTCTTTACAGGGTAGAGGGCGAGACGCTGGAACAGGGCGGGGAGCAACTGGTAGAGCTGGAGCTGGATCTGACGCCGCGGACGCTGTATTACTATCGTGTCTGCGTGACCGGAGATGCCGGGGATGAAGCGGTGAGCGAGACACAGACCTTTGAAACCGGCAAGATGGACGAGCCGTGGACGGCTGACTGGATTGCCGCACAGAAGGAGGATACCTTCCACCCGGTTATGACAAAGAGCTTTCCGCTCAAAGGAGAGGTTTCCCGCGCGCGGCTTTATATTTCCGGCGTGGGCATGTTTGAAGCGTATTTGAATGGAGAGAAGCTGGGCGAGGAATATCTGACGCCCTATGTCAATAATTATGAGAACAATGTTCAGGTCATCACCTTCCCGGTGGAGGAGAGCCTGAAGGCGGAAAATACTCTGAAAATCATGCTTGGTAAGGGCTGGTATATGTCTGTATTCGGTCTGGCGCTGCAGCCCAATAATTATGGCGACCGCATGGCGGCAATCGCGGAGCTGCATGTGGAATACGCGGATGGCTCAAGTGAAGTGATCGTGACGGACGGCAGCTGGGAGTATTATGGCTCGGATATCGAGGATTCCGGTATTTATCTGGGAGAAACGCTGAACCGTCAGCTTTGGGTCGGGATGGAAAATCCGAAAAAGCCGGTGGAAGTGCTTACTGATCCGGCCGCGGATGAGGGCACGAAAAACCTCGTGAAATCTCATCTGATGGACCGCATCAGTATCCCGGTGCTGGTCAAGGAATCGATCCCGGTCAAAGAGGTGATTCAGACGCCGGCCGGGGAGACGGTGCTGGACTTCGGACAGAATTTTGCCGGATTTGTGGAGTTTACGGCAGAGCTTCCGGCAGGAACGAAGGTGGTCCTGGACTGCGGCGAGATTCTGCAGAAAGGAAATTTCTACAACGGCAATTACCGTGACGCGCAGTCCCAGTTTATCTATATTTCGGACGGCCAAAAAGAGACCGTGCGTCCGCATTTTACCTTCTTTGGATTCCGCTACATCCGCGTGACCGGCTGGGTGGGAGAAGTAAAAGCAGAGGATTTCATGGGCCGCGTGCTTTACTCGGATATCCGCAGGACCGGCTACATTACGACCAGCAATGAAAAAATCAACCGCCTGTATGAGAATACTGTGTGGGGCCTGAAATCGAACTTTATCGATATGCCGACGGACTGCCCGCAGAGAAGCGAGCGCCTTGGCTGGACAGGCGACGCGCAGGTGTTTGCGCCGACCGCGAGCTACCATATGGATACGAGAGCGTTTTTCCATAAGTTCATCAAGGATCTGAAGGATGAGCAGGTGTATTTGAACGGCGGCATGCCGAATTTCCTCCCGAATATGGGACATCAGGAGACGGCGGGCAGCGTCTGGGGCGATATCGCGACCTTCCTTCCGTATACGATGTACACCTATTATGGTGATAAACAGGAGCTGGAGTATTGCTATCCGATGATGAAGGGCTGGGTGGATTACATTGACCGTCAGGACGCGGAGCGCGGGCGCACGTATCTGTTTGATTTCCTGGATACCTTCGGCGACTGGCTGGCGCTGGACGGCCCGACACCGAGCAGCTTCAAGGGCAGCACGGACGACACCTATGTATCCACTTTGTATTATTACCGCTCCGCGCAGATGGTGCGCGAAATGGCCGAGGTGCTGGGAAAAACGGAGGACGCGGCTCATTACGGCGATCTGGAGAAAAAGATTGAGGCGGCGATTTACAACGAATTCTTTACGCCGAGCGGACGGCTGGCAGTCAATACGCAGAGTGCGGCTGTCATTGCAATGAAGTTTGGTCTGGGACAGGATCGTGAAAAGCTGAAGGCGCAGTTCCGGGCAAGACTGCAGCAGGATCTGAACCAGATCAAGGGCGGCTTTGTGGGGGCGCCGCTGCTGTGCACGGTTCTTGCGGAGTCAGGCATGGTGGAGCTGGCCTATGACTTCTTATTAAAAGAGGGCTTCCCGAGTTGGCTTTACAGTGTCAACCTGGGAGCGACGACCGTCTGGGAGCGCTGGAATTCTGTATTTGAAGACGGCACGATCAGCGATACGGGGATGAATTCTCTGAACCATTATTCTTATGGCTCGGTTATGGAATTTGTCTATGCGTATGTGGCGGGTATCCGTCCTCTGACGCCTGGCTTCAAGAGCGCGATCATCGCGCCGAATCCGGATATCCGCATTCCGAAGGTAGACTGTACGTATGAATCGGTGAATGGCAAATATGTGAGCAACTGGGAGATCTGCCCGGACGGAAAGTTGAAGGTACATCTGGAAATTCCGTTCAACTGCGAGGCAGAGGTGGAACTGCCAGGATATGATCCTGCTGCAGAAGGCGCTAAAGTTTGCCAGGGCGCGGATTCCGCGAAGGCCTCCGAAGCTTGCACAACAGCTGCGGATGGGACAGGCATTTGCGTGAATGAGGACGGGAAAATGATCCTCGCCGCAGGCGCATACGATTTTCTCTATCAGCCGACGGTAGATTACCGGAAGCCGTACTCACGGCAGACGACCCTTGGCAGACTTGCCCAGGATCCGAACGCGATCGGCATTTTAGGAAAATACACACCGGCGCTGGCGGGTATCGCGACGTCCGGCGATCCGGAGATGGCGGCAAACTCCCTCGAGGCACTTTCCCATATGGGATTCCTGCCGTTTGATCCGGCAGCACTGGAGACGGCGATCCATGAAATTACGGAGCTGATCGTGGTACCGGCGTAAGCTCCTCGTTAATCGTCAAAGCATGTTTGGACAGCAGGCTGATAATAAAAGATCGCATTCAAAAAGATTTCATTCAATGTCAATTTCCCGGAGTAATTAACTCTCTCTGACCTCGCGACTTTGGCAAGGCTTAAAGAACGTTGAATTTAAGCGAAAAATTCGCATTTTTCGCTTGCCAAAAATGGCAAAATATGGTATCCTGTAGAGAGTAAATTAACTCTCGAAAGGAGCCGATATGTACGCAGATTTCAGAGTGGAGATTCCAACGGAAAAGGGAAAGATAACTAAGAAGACAATTAAGGGGATTACCTACATTT